>JBJXFY010000351.1:0-17497 GCA_046155815.1 Limisphaerales bacterium
CGATCCTCCATCCTCTCCGGACTCCGAAGAGGGCTGGTCGAAAGCCAACCCCTACCCCGCCCGGCTCAAAACGAACCGCCGGCTCAGCGGACCCGGCTCGGCGAAGGACGTTCGGCATTTCGAGATCGCGCTGGGCGACTCCGGCCTCGCCTACGAGGTGGGCGATGCGCTGGGCGTCTGGCCGGCGAACTGCCCCGAACTCGTGGCCGCCGTGCTGGGCGCGGGCGGCTGGGACGGCGAGGAGGCCGTGCCCGACCGGGGCGGCGCGGAGACCTCGCTGCGCATGGCCCTGCTGCGCGACTACGAGCTGGGCCGCATCCCGATCCCGCTGCTGGCGCATTTCGCCAAGGCGTCCGGCGAGGCGACGCTGCAGCATCTCGTCGAGCTGTCCGCCAACGGCGCGCTGCAGAAGTTCCTGCACGGCCGCGACGTGCTGGACCTGCTGCAGGGTCATTCGGCCGTGCGGCTGAAGCCGGCGGAGTTCGTCGCGCTGCTGCGGAAATCTCAGCCCCGCCTGGACTCCATCTCGTCCAGTCCCAAGGCGCATCCCGGCGAAGTCCACCTGACCGTCAGCGCGCTGCGTTATGAGGCCGGCGGGCGCGGGCGCAAGGGCGTGGCGTCGTGCTTTCTCGCGGACCGCTGCATGGCGGACACGCCGGTCCCGGTGTTCGTCCATGTGAACGCGGCCTTCCGTCCACCGGCCGGCGACGTGCCGTTGATCATGATCGGCCCGGGCACGGGCATCGCGCCGTTCCGGGCGTTCCTCGTGGACCGCGCGGCGGCGGGCGCCGCCGGCCGCAACTGGCTCCTCTTCGGTGACCAGACGGCGGCGCAGGACTACCTGTACCGCGACGAGATCGAGGGCTTCGTGCGCGACGGCCGCCTGGCGCGGCTCGACCTCGCGTGGTCGCGCGACCAGGCGGAGAAGGTGTACGTGCAGCACCGGATGCTGGCGGCGGCGGACGAACTCTGGCGGTGGTTGGAAGAAGGCGCCGCCGTGTACGTTTGCGGCGACGCGGGCCGGATGGCGAAGGACGTGGACGCCGCACTGCACCAGGTTATCGAACGCGCGGGCGGCAGGTCATCCGACGCGGCGCGGGAGTACGTGAAGGCGATGCAGGCCGCCCGACGCTACCAGCGGGACGTGTACTGAGGAATTTCCAAGCTCCGGGTTCCAAGCTCCAAACAAGCTCCAACAGCCCAGCACCCAAGGCTGCCCCCCGAAGCCTGGGGTTTGGAGGTTGGAGCCTGGCCCTCGGGGCTTCCTCACGGCTCCGCCGGCCAGCGGCTGCCATCCTGGAACTCCACCGCCTCCACCCTGGCGCGGACCTTGCGGGTGAAGCGCGGCATCTCGAAGGCGGGCATGTCGAACTCGACCGTGGCCTCCGGGCCGACGATGACGGGGTCGCCGCTGTGGACGGTCTCGTAGTGCTTCAGCGGCCGGCCGTCCTCGCCGAGGTAGAAGAGGTCCAGCTTGAGTTCGCGGACGGGCCAGGACGCCCGGTTCTGCGCGCGGAGGCGGAGGCCGCCGAGGGTGCCGGAGTCCGCGTGGGCCAGGCTGACGAACTCGACCTTCACCGGCGGCTGGTGTTCGGGAACGGCGGCGGTCCGCGGCGGCGTGGCGGACTGACCCGCCTCTACGGGCGGCGGGACCGGGCGGAAGGCGGCCTGTTTCGGCGGCGGCGGCACAATCGGAACGGCAGGCTCCGCTGCTGGTTCGGCGGCTGGCAAGGCGGCCCCGCCGTCACCCGAGGCTGCCGCCTCCTCTTGGATCGTCATCTCGACAGCGGTGAGTTCCTCGGGCGAAAAGTCAGCCTCGTCAGTCGCCCCGACCGCGCCGACCACGGCGCCCACGATGGCAACAGCCACGCCAGCGAGCTGGGTAAAGAAGGGCCGCTTGGCGACGGACCAGTGCAGGATGACGAAGATGATGTCTGCGATGCCCTTGATGAACGGGAGGAGGAGCAGGATGCCCCAAAGCCGGCTTTCCTTGAAGGCAACGATCAGGAGCCAGAGGGACCCCACAAACATCACGATCAAGCCCAGCCAGAGGATGATTGTGCCAAGCAGCAGCATGCGCGGCCACCGTCATCGGCCGGCAGCGGCGCGGCAAGCCACTTCGGGAACGTCATGCGGGACGGGCCAAAAAAGACCATTGACCGTGTTCACCCCGGCGTGGACCAATCTCGACTCTCGTTTAGACGGGTCTTTTGCATCATGCCGAGAATCGCCGGGCGCAAACGCGCCAATCCAGTGCTCCGGCCCACGGCCGGCACCGCCAAATACGACGCCCACCACCGCGTGCTGGGCAACACCTACGGGGCGCTCGCCGAGCTGCGGCGGGAGCTGTCCGACTCGCGGGCCGACGTGGCCGAGCGCGAGGAGCTGCTGCAGCAGTTCGCCACCTGCGCCGACCCCCAGCGGGCGTGGCTGCTGCTGGAGGACTACTTCGAGAAGCTCGCCGTCGCGCGCCGGGACTTCCCGGGCGAGGACTGGTGGCCGCGGATGCTGGCCGCGACGGGCAAGACCCGGCTGGAGGAGGTGGCGCACCTCTTCCTCCGCGCCAAGCGGAACCTGCCGAGCGAGCTGGTGGCGCACGCGAACTTCGAGCGCTTCTCCCAGCTCGAGGCGGCGGCCGAGGAGCAGAAGCTGGTGGACGCCCTCGAACACTGGCTCTTCCCGCCCGCACCGGCGCACCTGGACGCGCCGCGGGCCACGGTGCGAACGCTCTGCACGCCGGAGCCGTCGCCGGACCAGCCGGGCCTGAGCGAGCTGGCGGTGCGCTTCAACGTGCTGCGCGCCCGCACCGGCGAGCGCGACAAGACGCCCGCCGAGGTCATCGAGCTGACCCTGCGCGCGACGCAGGAGGAGGAGCTCTTCCCGCGGGAGGACTGGCTGTTCATCAAGTGGCTGGCGGAAAACCACCGGCAGCGCGACCAGCTTGGCGAGTCGCTGCGCCTCTCCGGCGTCGAGCTGCTGCGCTGGCTGGCGCGCTGGGGCCGCGGGCGGCTGCTGCGCGCGACGGACCTCGAACCGCTGCAGTTCCGTGGCCGGCTGGCGGAACTGAAGTACCGCCTCGCCCGCGACAACGGCGACCTCAAGCTCGAACACACCCTGCGCCTGCCCGGCGCGGAGGTGCCCCTGGCGGGCGTGGCGTTCTTCGCCGGCGACCCGCCGCTGGTGCTGGCCGACCGGGAATTCTTCATCCTCGAGCACAACCCGCCGCCGGCCCTGCTGGCGCGGCTGCTCGACCGGCCGGCGCTGCCGGTGCAGCGGCTGAACCACCGCCTGCTCACCGAGCTGCGCCGCGCGCATGGCCGCGACGGCGCCGACTGGGAGCAGCTCTGCGTCACCCACAAGGCCCGGCCGCAGTTCATCTTCGAGCTCAACGAGGAGGTCGTGCGCCTCCGCCTGATGGCCGAGAGCGAAGGCGGCGGTCTCTGGCAGTGGAACGGCCACAACTGGGAGCGCCGCGAGGCCAAGTCCCCGGCCCACGGCAAGCCGGAGGTGCTGGATGACGAGCGCCTCGAGGACGCCGTGCAGTGGCTGCGCAAGCTGGACTGGTTCACGCCCGAACCCGGCCTCTGGATCGGCGACGCCACGGAGAACTTCCTCGACACGCTGGCCGTCGCCTGGGGCAGCCGGCCAGCCGGCACGGAATTCCTCGGCAACACCGCCTTCCAGCGCCTCTTCCTCGCGCCCAAGAAGCTCAAGCCCAAGCTGCTCGTGAAGGGCAGCGGCATTGACTGGCTCTCCGTCTCCACCGAGTGGGAGCAGGAGGGCATGAAGCTCAGCCGGGCGGACATCGAGCGTCTCGCCACGGCCACCAGCCGCTACGTGAAGCTGCCGGACGCCGGCTGGGTCGAGCTCGACACCGAGGCCGTCACCGGCGCGCAGGAGACGATGGCCGAGCTCGGCCTCGACGGCCTGGCCGGGGACGTACAGCGGATCGACCTGGTGCAGGCGAAGGCGCTGGACGAGGCGGCGCTGGCGCGGTTCGGCGACACCCCGGAGGCGCGCGCCCTGCGCCAGCGGCTCCAGAACTTCAACGGCGTGCCGGCCACGAAGCTGCCCGAGGGCGTGCAGGCCGAGCTGCGGCCGTACCAGAAGGAGGGCTTCGACTTCCTCGCCCACCTCACCGAGTGCCGGCTGGGCGGCATCCTCGCGGACGACATGGGCCTCGGTAAGACGCTGCAGACCTTGACGTACTTCCTCTGGCTGCGGCAGCGGGCGGGGAAAAAGGCGCGCCCGGTGCTGGTCATCTGCCCGGCCTCGGTGCTGCACAACTGGCGGCGCGAGGCGGAGAAGTTCGCGCCGTCGCTCAAGGTGCTCGTGCTCGAGAGCGGCGCGGCGCGGCACAACCTTCGCCAGCAGATCCCGCAGCACGACCTCGTGGTGACGAACTACGCGCTGCTCCGCCGCGACCTCGAGGCGCTGCAAAAATTCGAGTTCCAGGCACTGGTCCTCGACGAGGCGCAGTTCATCAAGAACCCCTCGGCCCAGGTCACCCAGTGCGTGAAGCAGCTCGAGGCCAGCCATCGCCTCGCCCTGACCGGCACCCCGCTCGAAAACCGCCTTCTGGACCTCTGGAGCATCGTGGACTTCGTGCAGCCCGGCTACCTCGGCACGCAGGCCGACTTCAACGAAACCTACGAGGCCGGCAAGGACGACGGCGTGACCCAGCGCATCAACCGCCGCCGCCTCTCCGCCAAGCTCCGGCCGCTCATGCTGCGCCGGCTCAAGCAGCAGGTGGCCAAGGACCTCCCCGACCGCATCGAGGAGCGCCGCGACTGCGAGCTGGGGGACGAACAGCGCAAGCTCTACCTCGCCGAGCTCCGCCGCAGCCGCGAGCAGGTCATGCAGGCGTTGCAGACGAAGGGCCTAGCCCAGAGCCGGATGCACGTCCTCGCCGCGCTCACGCGCCTCCGGCAGATCTGCTGCCATCCCTCGCTGGTCGGCAGCGACACCGCCTCCGGCAAGACGGAGACGCTCTTCGAGCTGCTCGACCCGCTGCTCGCCGCCGGGGAAAAAGTGCTCATCTTCAGCCAGTTCGTGGAAATGTTGAAGCTCCTCGATCGCGACTGCCGCAACCGCGAGGTGCCCACGCACATGCTCACCGGCAACACCAAGGACCGGCAGGAGGTCGTGCGCCTGTTCCAGGAAGACCAGCGCGCCTGTGTCTTCCTGCTCAGCCTCCGCGCCGCCGGCACCGGCCTCAACCTCACCACGGCCAGCTACGTCATCCTCTACGACCCATGGTGGAACCCGGCGGTCGAGGCGCAGGCGATTGACCGCTCGCACCGCATCGGCCAGACCAAGACCGTGAACGCCTACCGCCTCATCGCACCCGGCACGGTGGAGGAGAAAATCTGGGACTTGCAGCAGCGGAAAGCCCAGACCATCAGTGATGTGCTTGGAGAGGAGGGTTTTGCGAAGAATCTAACCTCCGGCGACCTTGAGTACCTATTCCGGGAGGACTGAGACATGTTGGCGCTTCTGAACCAGATGCGGAGGCTGGGCCCGGCGCCGTTCGGGCACCATGGCGGTGCGGACGGATTTACCTCGATGGGAACATTGACTCCCGCGAAGGCGGTCCTCAAGAGGCAGATGCGAATCTCCGGGTTTTTCCGTTTGACACTCTTCCCCGAATGCAGCTAGAACACGCGCGTCGTTGGGATTTGAATCAACCTGTTACTGCGCCATGAAGATGAAACCAGTCGCAATTCTCGCCGCTGTTTTGACGGTTTGCTCGGTCGCTTCGGCGACTGAGACGCGGGCCGACCGCGCCGCCGTCAAGGCGCTCGCCACCGTGCCTACTGCAGAACTCCCTGCCCAAGCCGTGATGGTCGTTGCGTCCGCCTCCGCTGAAACCCGCGAAGCCACAGCTAAGGCTGTGGTTCGCCGGGTGGCCAAGACCCAGCCGGCCGCCCTCAAGCACGTCGTTGCCGCCCTCACCAAGTACCAGCCCGAGCTGGGCGAGGTGATCCTGACGGCCACCACGTCCTCCACGGACATCGCCGCCTCGGTGGCCAAGGTCTCCTCGAACCCGGTGCTCGCCAGCGTTGGCACTGCCTCCGCCTCGACCTCCGTGGACCGTGATGCGGTCCAAGTTGGTGGCGGCACAGTCACGTCCGGCCCTGGCACCATCTCCGGCGCTCCCCTTGCCGCGCCGACCGCCGTCGGGCCGGGCACTCCGGGAGCGTTTGACCCGATCCGTTACAGCCAGCCCTGATCAGTCTACCGATCCCAACGCCCGCTCCGGCCTGCCGGAGCGGGTTTTTTTGTTTCACGGACCCGCCGCATTGCCGATTCCACTTGCTGGCGACACGGACCCGCACTACTTGACCGGGCAATCCGAGCCGGCGGGGCCAAATCGTCGCCTGCGCGCAGGACGGTGCAGAACAGCGAACCGGACCAAACTTTCAAAACATGATCTTCAGCACTCTCAGTTTGTTCGTCTTTCTGGGAACGATGGCCCTCGCCTTCGCGGCGCAAATGTATGTGAAATCCAGTTTCCGCCGTTACAGCGCCATCCCCGCCGCCTCGGGCTACACCGGTGCCGAGGTTGCGGCCGAAATCCTCCGCCGCAACGGCATCAGCAACGTCGAGATCCACGAGACCCCGCAGACGCTGGCCGACCACTACGACCCGAGACACCGTCGGCTTGTGCTCTCGACGCCCGTGTTCCGCGGGCAGTCGCTCTCGGCGCTGGGCGTGGCGGCCCACGAGTGCGGCCACGCGCTGCAGCACAAGCAGGCCTACTTCCCGCTTCACCTCCGCATGGCCGCCGTGGGGGCGACCACCTTCGCCAGCCAGATCGTGATGTGGCTGCCCATCCTCGGCATGGTCACCGGCTTCCTCTCCTCGAAGGTTGGCCTGATGATCATGGCCGCGGGGTGGGGCATCATCATGCTGTTCAACCTGGTCACGCTCCCGGTCGAGTTCAACGCCTCTGCGCGCGCCAAGGACATGCTGGCGCGAATGGGCTTCCTGCAGTCCGCTGACGAGCGGGCGGGTGTGGCCCGCGTGCTGAACGCCGCGGCGCTGACCTACGTGGCCGCCTTCATCACCTCGCTGGCCTACTTCCTGATGCACATCCTGCCGCTGCTGACCGGCCGGTCGCGCGACTAGCCGGCGCCTGCCATCATGGATAACTCCGCCCCACGGCGCCGTGCGCCGTGGGGCGGAAACGTCTGGGCACTCCGCGATGAAATGGTCCCTCCGCCTCGGGCGCTTCGCCGGAATTGAAGTGTATCTGCACTTCACGTTCCTGCTGTTCCTCGGCTTCATCGCCTTCATGTCGGCGGCAGCGCAGCGGAGCCTGGCCGGGGCGGTGGAGGGCGCCGGGTTCTTCCTCGCCGTGTTCGGCTGCGTGCTGCTGCACGAGTTCGGCCACGCGCTCACGGCACGCCGCTTCGGCGTGGCGACCCGCGACATCACGCTCCTGCCCATCGGCGGCGTCGCCCGGCTGGAACGCCTGCCGGACAAGCCCATCGAGGAGTTCTGGGTGGCCATCGCCGGCCCGGCGGTGAACGTCGTCATCGCCGGCCTGCTGTTCCTAATGCTGCTGGCGCGCGGCGCGTTGGTGCCGGAGCATCTTTTTTCCCTGATGCAGGGCAGCTTTCTTCAGCGGCTCCTCGCGGCCAACGTCATTCTCGTCCTGTTCAACCTGCTGCCCGCCTTCCCGATGGACGGCGGGCGCATCCTGCGCGCGCTGCTCGCGCTCCGCATGGAGTACGCCCGCGCCACGCAGATCGCCGCCACGCTGGGGCAGGGCATGGCGCTGGTCTTCGCCGCCGTCGGGTTGTTCGTCTGGTTCAACCCGGTCCTCGTCTTCGTTGCGTTCTTCGTGTGGATCGGCGCCAGTCAGGAAACCTCCGCCGCGCAGGTGCGCTCAACGCTGGGCGGCGCGCGCGTGGCCGACGCGATGCTCACTCAGTACACCGCCCTTGCGCCCTCCGATCCCCTCGCCCGCGCCGTGGCGGTCATCCTGGCCGGATCTCAGACCGACTTCCCCGTGATGGAAGACGGCCGCTTCGTCGGGTTGTTGTCCCGGCAGCGGATCATTTCCGCCCTCGCCGAGCAGGGCCGGATGGCTTCCGTCGCCTCAGTGATGGAAACGCGCTTCACCTCGGCCACGCTCGACGAGCCGCTCGAGCACGCCCTCGGCCGGCTGCGCACTGGCGAGGCCCCGCTGCTGCCCGTGCTGGCCGACGGCCGCCTCGTGGGCCTGCTCACACCGGAGAACGTCTCCGAGTTCGTCCTGATCCGTTCCGCACTCCGGCGGGCCGAGTCCCTCCCCGCCGTGCCGCCCGTGCTTCCGATGCGGTGAAGCTTTCGCCGGCGCCGCGCCACGGCCACCCGCCGGCCACGCACCTTTGGCTTCCGCCGGCCGGCCCGGCCCGCTTTGATCGCGCCGTGCAGACCCGCCCGCTTGGCCGGACCGGCCTCCGTCTCCCCGTCCTGAGCTTCGGCGCATCGTCGCTGGGGCAGGAGTTCCGCCGCGTCACGCTCGACGAGGCCTTGCGCAGTGTGCGCGTGGCGCTGGACTGCGGCCTGAACTTCATCGACACCTCGCCCTTCTACGGTCGCGGCATGAGCGAGGTGCTGCTCGGCCTCGCCCTGCGCGACGTGCCGCGCGACACGTACACGCTCTGCACCAAGCTCGGCCGCTACGACCTCGCGCACTTCGAATTCTCGGCGAGGCGCGTCGCCGAGTCCGTGGACGTCTCGCTGCACCGCCTCGGCACGGACCACCTCGACATCGTGCTGTGCCACGACATCGAGTTCGTGCCGATGCAGCAGATCGTGGACGAGACGCTGCCCGCGCTGCGGCGGCAGGTGCAGGCCGGCAAGGTCCGCTTCGTCGGCTTCAGCGGGTATCCGCAGAAGATCTTCCGCTTCATCGGCGACCAGACGGACGTGGACTGCGTGCTGAGCTACAACCAGTTCACGCTCCAGAACACGCGCTTCGCTGACGAGACGCTGCCGTACTTGAAGGCAAAGGGCGTCGGCGCGCTGAACGCCGGCCCCTTCAGCGCGCGCCTGCTCACCAACGCGCCGCTGCCCCCGTGGCTCAAGGAGCCGGAGAGCGTGAAGGCCGCCGCCCGCGCCGCCGCCGCTCACTGCGCCGCGCGCGGCGTGGACCTCGCGAAGCTCGCGCTCCAGTTCTCCTGCGCGCATCCGGACATCGCCACGACCATCGCCGGCAGCGCGAACCCCGAGAACATCCGCCGGTGGGCCCAGTGGCTCGCCGAGCCGCTGGACGAGACGCTGCTCCGCGAGGTGCGGGCCATCTTTGCGCCGGTGAAGAACCTCGGGCACATCGAGGGGCTGGCGGACAACAACTGAACCATGCCCCGCATCCTCGCCGACGCCTCGTTCGAGGAATGGATCGAGTTCGTCTTCGCCCGGCCGGTGACGGAGCCGGCGTGGTACTTCGAGGACGGGCACGACGAGTGGCAGGGTTCGCCGGAGCGCACGGCCGAATTGATGGCGGAGACCTTCGAGCGCGGCGGTGAAGTGCTGGAGCCTTTCGATGACGCACAGGTGAACCAAGGTTTCCACATGCTGGCGGGTGAGACCCAAAACTTCGCGCGCTGCATTCATGACCCGTCCGTTCCCTGGCCCAAGCGGGCGGCGGTGCTGGAAGGCATCTTCACGCTGTACCGCGACTGCTTCGCCGTCCGCTGCAACCGGCATCTGTCCCACCTGGACGTGCCCGCTGATAATCCGCCCGCCTCGCCGCTCAACGCCGTCTGCTACATGTGGTGGGACATCTTTCCCGTGACGGCGGAACCGGACGACCCCGCCTGCCGCGCGCGCGACCAGCTCATCCTCTCCGTGATGGAGCGCACGCTGGACCTTCCCAACGACGCCTGCCGCGAGGCGGCGCTGCACGGCCTCGGCCACTGGGAAGGCGGGTACCCGGAACGCGTGCATGACGCGATTGACCGCTTCATATGGGCTCACCGGAAGATCCCCGCCGCCCTTCGCAACTACGCCTACGCCGCCCGGCACGGCGACCTGTTGTGACTCGGCGCGCGCGGTCCGAGCCAACCCGCCGACACCGCGCGAACCTCCCGCCATCGCAGAGCGTCGGAGCGATGCCTCACTTTGCGCGCTTTTTCGCTTCGCCTTTTTCCGGCTGCCGCCGCACCGTCCGCGCCCTTTATGGATGCAGGCGTGCCCAAGTTCGTGGCCGCGAATGTCCGGGCGATTCCGCGCTCGGGCATCCGCGAGTTCTTCGACATCGTGGCCAGCCAGAAGGACGTGATCTCGCTCGGGGTCGGGGAGCCGGATTTCGTCACGCCTTGGCATATCCGCGAGGCCGCCATTTATGCCCTTGAGCAGGGCCGGACGAGCTACACCTCGAACCTGGGCATGCCGAAGCTGCGGGAGTCCATCGCCGCGCATCTTGCTGAGAAGTTCCACGTCCGCTACGACCCCGACCGCGAAATCCTCATCGCCGTGGGTGTGAGCGAAGCGATGGACCTGGCCTTCCGCGCCATCCTCGATCCAGGCGACGAGGTGATCTACCACGAGCCGTGCTACGTGAGCTACGCGCCGGGCATCGCGCTGGCGCACGGCGTGCCGGTGGCGGTGTCCTGCCGGGCCGAGGACGGTTTCTCGGTCCGCGCGGCGGCCATCGCGGCGGCCATCACAGCGAAGACAAAGGCGCTGGTGCTCAACTTCCCCACCAATCCAACTGGCGGCACGATGACGCGGCCGGAGCTGGAGGCCATCGCCGCGCTGGCCATCCGGCACGACCTGCTGGTCATCACGGACGAGATCTACAGCGAACTGACGTTCGAGGGGGAGCATGTTTCCATCGCGGCGCTGCCGGGAATGCGCGAGCGGACGATCTTCCTGCACGGCTTCTCGAAGGCGTATGCGATGACGGGCTTCCGCATCGGGTACGCGTGCGCACCGGTGGACCTGACCGAGGCGATGATGCGCATCCACCAGTACTCGATGCTGTGCGCGAGCATAATCAGCCAGGAGGCGGCGCTAGAGGCCATCCTGCACGGGGAGGCGGACACGATCGAGATGCGCGAGCAGTACAAGGTGCGGCGGAACTTCATCGTGAACGCCTTCAACGGCGTCGGGCTGAAGTGCCACCTGCCGCGCGGCTCGTTCTACGCGTTCCCCTCGATCGCCGGTACGGGGCTGACGTCGCGCGAGTTTGCCGTGCGACTGCTGCAGGAGGAAAAGGTGGCCTGCGTGCCGGGCGGGGCCTTCGGCCCGAGCGGGGAGGGCTTCCTGCGCTGCTGCTTCGCCACTTCACTGCCGCAGATCGAGGAGGCGTGCGAACGCATCGGGCGATTCGTGAAACGCGTCCGGGGATGAAGCGACCCGGAGACGATTCGGAATTGATCAGAAGAACGAAGGGAACGGAGGTGCCGCAGGCCGGCCTGTGCGGTTGCTTTTGAGCCCGGCTTTCCCCGTTCCCTTCTGTTCCAGCCAAGTCTTTCAGCTCACACAAACAGCCCCTTCAGATCTTCACCGGCGGCCAAGTGGCGGCCGCCGACCCACGCCGGCACAAGTTCCCCGCGCGCCCAGCGGCGGAGGCGGTAGAGCGTCGCAAAGATAAAGTCCGGCGGCCCCTTGCCCTGCCCGCCCACCAGCTCACCGCCTCGGCGGACGTTGTCCTGCATCCACGCGGGCTGGATGAGGTGGTAGGGGTTGCGCCGAACTTCGCCAACATGAAAGGAGGTGCCGGCGATCAGGTCGGCGACGTCGGCGGCCGAAGATTCCACCATGAGGTTGGGCGTCGGCATCTGGCCCCAGAACTCCGTCTCGATCGTCCAAGCCTCGAACTCCACCGGCAGCGCCCGCAGCGCGTCCATGACCAGGAAATGCACGCCGATGTGCGTGCTGTTCCAGTCCAGCTCGTGCGGGAAGAAGATGGCGCGGGGCCGTTGCTCGGCGAGGAGGCGTGCGATGACGTTCACGCAGCCGGCCCAATGGCCGTGATCGCGGTCGCGCGTGGCGGGATTGATCCCCTCCAGCCCGCCGGGCGCGGTGGTGACAAGGTCGAACTGGAGGAAACCGCACGCGGCGCGCACCTCCTCGAGGCGCGCGGCCTGGCGGTCGCGGTTGCTGCCCTGGGTGACGGCAACGTTTACAACGCGCCAACCACCCTCGCGCAGGAGGCGCAACGGCAGCCCGCCGATAATGCATTCGTCATCCGGATGCGGGGAGAGGATCAGTGCGCGCGGGGCGTCGTCCGCGAGCGTCACCCGCGCGCAGGGTGGCAGGCCGCCCAGAGGCAGTTCCCGTCCGTCGGCCCGCACGGCAGTGACCTTCTCCACGAACGCGGTGTAAGGATGCATGGCAGGTAGGCTTCCGGCCCCGGCTGAAAGGGTCAATTTTCTCCGCAGAGACTCTTGGCTTTTCTTCCAAAGGTGTGGCAAAACTACGGGCCTCGGGCGGGGTTATACCGCCGGGGCGTGAACAGCCGGACGGCCCTTGTTGACGGACAGGTGGTTGGTGGCGTGCCAGACGGCTGGGCTGGTGAGCCCCGGCAGTCAATCCTGTTGTTGCCGTACCCGGAAGACGTTGGACCCTGCAGCATCGCGTCAACCGGCCGCAGGACGATCCGTCTGGCTGCACGCTTGGCTGTTTGGTCAGTTGCCTAAGCAAGGGCAGCCGTGCCGGCGTGGGCCGGGGTCACGGCCCAAGTTTCGGTTGTCCCAGATTTGGGAGCGGCCAGGGTGCCCGGACAACAGATTGAACATGGCACTGCGGGAAGCGTCGGCAGATTGAACCAGCCGGCGGCCAGTGGTGTCGGAAGCGAGTCGGAATTGGAAGATTTTCGTGGGGGCCGCCCAAAGCGCCGCCACGGCAGGAGCAGAAACATGACGAAAGTTGCAGACAGACTCAGTTCGCAGAAGCGACGCACGCCCTTGGTCGTGCCGCGCGCGGTCCCCGCGCGGGGTGCGCACTCGGTCCGGCAGCGACCGGCCCGGACCAAACCGGTGCCCCGCGCGCCGGAGCCGTCCACCAAAAAGCCGGCGAAGCCGGCGAAGACCCTGCTGGAGAAGCCCAGCGCCATGGCCGACCGCGCCCGCAGTGTGAAGGGGCCCAAGGCCGCCTCGTTGGTGCCGAAGTCGCCGAAGCTTCCGGTCGTGAAGCTGCCCAAGGCCGCGTTCCCGGTGGTGGCGCCGGACAAGTCGGAGGCCAAGCCGCCCGTCAAGCCCGCGGCGGAGCCCGCCGTGCGCCCGTATGAGACGCGCGATGCCCTGCGCCTTTACCTGGATGAGATCATCCAGACCCCGCTGCTCACGCCCACGGAGGAGACGGCGCTGGCCCGCCGCGTGCAGGCCGGCGACCCCGCCGCTCGCGAGCACATGATCAAGGCAAACCTCCGCCTCGTCGTGAAGATCGCCCGCGACTACGAGGGCCTCGGCGTGCCGCTGCTCGACCTGATCAGCGAGGGCAACGTCGGCCTCATGAAGGGCGTGGACCGCTTTGACCCCGACAAGGGCGCGAAGCTCTCGACCTACGCCGCCTGGTGGATCAAGCAGGCCATCCGCCGCGCACTCGCCATGCAGGCGCGCACGATCCGCCTGCCCGAGGGCGCCATTGAACGCGCCGCGCAGATCCGGCAAGCCATCGCAAAGCTGAAGGAGATCCTCGGCCACGAGCCGACGGACGCCGACCTGGCCGAGGAACTGGGCCTCGACATCAAGCAGGTCCGGCTCTACCGCGAGCCGGTTTCAGCGGCCGTGTCGCTCGACCAGCCGCTCGGCGACGAGGATTCGTCGCTGGTCAAGGAAACCGTCGCCGACGCGAAAGCGGTGAACCCGTCCGACCTCATCGGGGCGATGCACGACAGCGCCCTGGCCCGCCAACTGCTCGGCTCGCTCACCGAGCGCGAGCGCGCCATCCTGCATCTCCGCTTTGGCCTCGACAGCGGCGAAGGCATGACCCTTGAGGAGATCGGCGTTCGCTTCGGCGTCACCCGTGAGCGCATCCGCCAAATCGAGGCGGAGGCGCTGAAGAAGCTGCGCGGTCGTTTCCGCAAGCTCGACCGCCAGGCCATCCTCTCGGCCTGAATTTCGCTACCGATCGTTCAAGGACCGCCCGGCACCCGCCGGGCGGTCCCTTTTTTACGGGCGCCTCCTGATTCGGCACTTTCGCCGCGGGCGGTCCAGGCTAGAGTTCGTCAGGAAAGCTGCCTCGACCATGCGCCCCGCCCTCGCCGCCCTGCTCGCGTTCTTGCCCCCCGCCGGCCTCGCCGTTGAGTTCAACCGCGACATCGGCCCGCTTTTCACCGAACGCTGCCATTCCTGCCACGGCAACAAGAAGCAGGAGTCCGGCCTCCGGCTCGACCAGCGCGAGGCCGCCCTGAAGGGCGGCGACCACGGCACGCTCCTGGTTCCCAACAAGGCCTCGGAGAGCCTCATCATCCAGGTCGTCACCGGCAGCCACCCGGACATCGCCCGGATGCCGAAAAAAGGCGACCCACTGACCGACGAGCAGGTTGGCCTGCTCCGCCAGTGGATTGACGCCGGTGGGGATTGGCCCGTGGAACTGGCGCAGAAAAGGTCTTCGCCCCTCGATCACTGGGCCTGGAAGCCACCAGTCCGCCCCACGCCGCCATCGGCCCGGCATCCCGTTGCCGCCTTTGTCTTCGCACGCCTGGCACAGGAGGGCCTCAAGCCCTCGCCCGAGGCCGACGCCATCACGTTGCTGCGCCGGCTGCACTTTGATCTCACCGGCCTGCCGCCCACGCCCGAGGAAGCCGATGCCTTCGCCGCCGACCCGTCGCCGGAGGCCTACGCCCGCAAGGTCGAGGAGCTGCTGCAGTCGCCGCACTACGGCGAGCGCTGGGGCCGGCACTGGCTCGACGCCGCGCGCTACGCGGACAGCGACGGCTACGAGAAGGACAAGCCGCGCCTCATCTGGGCCTACCGTGACTGGGTCGTGAACGCCTTCAACCGCGACCTGCCCTACGACCAGTTCATCATCGAGCAGGTGGCCGGCGACCTGCTGCCCAATGCCACCGACGACCAGCGCGTCGCCACCGGCTTTCTCCGCAACGCGATGCTCAACGAGGAGGGCGGCGTGGACCCCGAGCAGTTCCGCACGGACGGGCTGATTGACCGCATGGACGCGCTCGGGAAGTCCGTGCTGGGCATCACCATCCAGTGCGCGCAGTGCCACAACCACAAGTTCGATCCCATCTCGCAGGAGGAGTACTACCGGCTGTTCGCCTTCCTCAACAATGACCACGAGGCCAGCCGCGTGTACTACGCGCCGGACCAGCAGCGACAGGTCAACGACCTCGTGCGCCGGATCCGCGACCTCGAGGAGGGGCTGCGGCACACGACGCCCGACTGGCAGGCGCGCATGGACGAATGGGAGGACGGCGTAAAAAACAGCCGCCCCCCCTGGCGCGTCGTGTCGGTGGTCAATGCCGGCGACAACGGCACACGCTACTATCAACACGACGACGGCTCGGTGCGCGCGGCCAGCTACGCGCCGACCTTCTGGACCGCCACCTTTAAGGGCACGAACGATCTGGCCGGCATCGGTGCGTTCCGCCTCGAGCAGCTCACCGACCCGAGCCTGCCCTGCGGCGGCCCCGGCCGCTCGATCCGGGGCATGGCCGCCCTCAGCGAGTTCCGAGTGGAAGCGGCCGACGCCACGAACCCGACGAACAAGCTTGCGGTGAAGTTTGTGAAGGCCACGGCCGATTTCGCCAACGCCGAGAAGCCTCTTGAGCCGGAGTTCCAGTCCGAGAGCCGCATGAAGAAGGAAGGTGACAAGCGCACCTACGGCCCGGTCGAGCACGCCATTGACGGCAAGGACGAAACGGCCTGGGGAATCGATGCCGGCCCCGGCCGCCGCAACGTTGCGCGCCAGGCGGTGTTCATTCCCGAGGCGCCGCTGCCGTTCACCAACGGCGTCATCCTCACCTTCCGGCTCGACCAGAAGCACGGCGGCGACAACTCGGACGACAACCAGAACCACAACCTCGGACGCTTCCGTCTCAGCGTCGCCGCCGACACCAACGCTGTTGCCGACCCCGTGCCGGCGAAGGTCCGCGAAATCTTCGGGATCCCCGGCGACCAGCGCTCGCCGAACCAGATCGCCGCGGTCTTCACCCACTGGCGGACGACGGTGCCGGAGTTCAAGGACGCCAACGAGAAGATCGAGGCACTGTGGCGGCAGTGGCCCGAGGGCGCTCCGACGTCCGTGCTGCTGGCCCGCCGGGGGGCCGGCCCCGGCGACGAGCGACGGGTCACGCAGATGTTCAAGCGCGGCGACTGGCTCAAGCCGGGCAAGGAAGTGACCTTCGGCACGCCGGCCTTCCTGCACCCGCTTCCCGCCGGTGCCGACGACTCACGGCTCACGCTTGCCCGCTGGCTGGTGGATCGAAACTCCCCTACCACCGCGCGCGTCGCCGTGAACCGCGTGTGGCAGCAGCTCTTCGGCACCGGCCTGCTGGAGACGCCGGAAGACTTCGGGGTGCAGAGCCCGCAGCCGTCGCATCCCGAACTGCTCGACTGGCTGGCGAGCGAGTTCATGGCCCCGACCGTGACCGCCCCGGGCGAGACGGCGAAGGCGGCCCCCTGGTCCCTGAAACACGTCCTTCGGCTCATCGTGAATTCCGCGGCCTACAGGCAGTCTTCACGCGTCACGCCGGAGCTGCTGGAGAAGGACCCTTACAACCGCCTGCTCGCGCGCGGGCCGCGCTTCCGCGTCGAAGGCGAGGTCGTCCGCGACACCGCGCTCGCGGCCAGCGGCCTGCTGAACCCCGCGCTCGGCGGCCGCAGCGTGTATCCCCCCGCTCCCGAATTCCTCTTCCAGCCGCCCGCCAGCTACGGCCCGAAAGTCTGGACCGTGGAGAAGGGTCCGGACCGCTACCGCCGCAGCCTCTACGTCTTCAAGTTCCGCAGCATCCCCTACCCGGTGCTGATGAACTTCGACGCGCCGAACGGCGACTTCTCCTGCGTGCGCCGAACCCGCTCGAACACGCCGCTGCAGGCGCTCACGTCCCTCAACGAGACGCAGTTCATGGAGGCCGCCCAGGGCCTCGCCGCGAAGACGCTCCGCGACGGCGGCCGGACTGATGACGAACGGCTCGCCTACGCCTTCCGCCGCGTGCTCTCGCGCCCTCCCACCGCCGCGGAGCGCGCCGAGTTGAAGGGACTCCTCGAACGCCAGAAACAGCGCATCGCCGACGGCTGGGTGAACGCCTACGAGCTCGCCACCGGGAGGAACGAGCTGCCCGAGAACCTGCCGCCCGAAGCCACGCCCACCCAGCTCGCCGCCTACACCGTCGTCAGCCGCGCCCTGCTCAACCTCGACGAGGCGATCACGAAGGAGTAGTTCCATGACCGTTGCCGAGCTGGAGGACTTTTATCACGGGATCATCCGTTCCGCCCGTGAGCGTGCCGTGACCTGTGGCATCACCAGCGTCATGGCGTGTGTCCATCAAGGCGTCGCCACCAGCACCAAGGACTGTGAAATGCCGTGCTCCCCG
>JBJXFY010000353.1:0-7864 GCA_046155815.1 Limisphaerales bacterium
CGGCCGCTGGTGCCCGCCCGGCGCGGCCCGGCGAAGGCCGCCGCCGCGCCCGAGCCGGCCTCCGACGCCGATTTCATGCAGCGCGAGGTGGACCCCATCCTCGACAAGATCTCCGCGCACGGCCTCCACAGCCTGACCGAGCGCGAGCGCCGCATCCTTGAGAAGGCCCGCGAGCGCATG
The DNA here is from genome assembly GCA_046155815.1 of Limisphaerales bacterium. Taxonomy (GTDB): domain Bacteria; phylum Verrucomicrobiota; class Verrucomicrobiia; order Limisphaerales; family CAIMTB01; genus JBJXFY01. The sequence continues at coordinate 181 of JBJXFY010000353.1, forward strand.
AACCGGCGGTGAGCCGAGGCATTCCAGCCGCGCGCCTCCTCCGCTTAATGTCGCGGTGCTGGGATGCCGCCGCGCCGAGGACGAGGGAGGCGTCGTTGAAGCCGGCGAGCAGGCTCAGCGAACCGGAGCACGCCCGGCCACCGCACCGGCGGCGCGCACGTCCCCTGCCTCAGGTAGAGGTGGCACGGCCGGAACTTCGGCCGCAGCTCGCGGGACCACGGCAGCTGAACTGAGTTCCCGCGGACCCGCAGCGCGGCGGACTGATGCCTACCGGGCTCGGCGCGCCGACGTGCGGCGCCACACGGCGAAGCCGAGCAGGCCGAGGCCGGCGAAGGCGGCGTACTCGTGCGGTTCAGGGACGGCCGTCAGGCCGCCGTCGAAGAACAGGTCGTCCAGCGTGCCGCTCTGGTTGGAAAACCGGGCTTCGAAACCGTGCAGCCGGAACGTGACCGGCGAGGTCACGTCGTCGAAGGCGGCACCCAGAGGGAAGGAATAGTCGCCTTGCCGTCCGGTTTGCCAAGCAAACAGCCTCCCGAGCGGTGTGGCGTGATTGTCCTGGCTCGACGTCAGCGCCCAGCTCCTCGGCCCGTCAAAGCTGCTGAGGCGGATGTGGAAGCCGACCGAGTCAAGGTTGAGCGAATGGCCGGCGTCAGGGGCGAGCGTCACCTGGAAGTAATCGGTTGAGGCGCTGGCAAAATTCGGACTGTCGGTCCAGCCGGTGGCGCCGGCGCCGAAGTCGCTTTTTCCCAGCGCAAAACCGGTTCCAGTGAGTCCGGGTCCGTAGGAAACCAGGCCGGCATTGATGTTGGGGTCTTCGGTCGTCGCCTCAAGGGTCGGGTTGGCAAACGTACCGAAGCTGTACCCGGCCACGAGGGCGGCCGGCGCGGAGGCGGGGAGGAGCAGGCCCACGGAGCCGGCTAGGAGGCGGAGGCGGAGGTTCATGGCAGCCAGCGAATTCACAGGAGGAAGCGGGTGATCAACTCAAACCACCCATTGTCTACCCTCGCCAGCCCGGCGAAGGCACGTCATTTCCGCGCCGCCACGCAATAGTTGCACGCGGGACACAGATGGGCGGCGGGGCTGGTTTGCGGTTGGCCCTTCACCGCTTGAAGTCGCGCACCTGGAACGCCGCGGCCCCGAGGACGAAGAAGGTGGCGTTGAAGCCGGCGAGCAGGCTGAGCGAGCCGAGCGCGCGCGACCAGGGCACCGGCTGCGCAAACATGAGCTGCCACAGGTTCAGGTGGTACGTCAGGAACCACGGCTGCAACTCCCGGAAGAACGGGATCTGCATCAGGATCGCGTTCAGGAAGAGCGTCGAGAGCGCGAGGATGGTCGCCGCGGCGGGCTTCACCGGGAAGCAGGAGAACATCAACGCGAGGCCGAGCAGCGTCACCGCCTTCACGCACAGCCAGGCGTGCGCCAGCGCGTAGCGCGCGAGGCCGGGGCCCGGTTCCAGCACGCTGAAGACCTCGCCCGGCACAAAGACGAACAGCCCGCCCCGCGGGAAGAACGCCGACGCCCACGCCAGCCCGAACACGCCCAGCGCGCCCACCAGCAGCACGGAGAAGACCGCGCCCGCCAGCCACTTCGTCGCCAGCAGCCGCACCCGCGACACCGGCCGGGCGAGGATCATCCGCAGGGTGCCGTCCTCAACCTCCTTGGCCACGAGGTCGCCGCCCACGAGCGTCACATAAAGCGGCAGCAGCAGGTAGGCGATGGGAAAGAGCATCACCACGGCGATGGTGAGGCCGGAGATGAAGGCGGCGGCGTCGTAGCCGTTGCCCTCGAGCTGCTGCGCCATGCCGCGCGTGACGCGCGAGAAGCGGAACACCAGCGTCACCACGCCCTGCGCCAGCAGGAGCAGCGCGAAGCCGATGTACGTGCGCTTCTTCCCGAAGAGCTTCCAGAGCTCGTGGCGCAGGTGGAGGAGCATGGGCGGCGACGGCCTCAGCGGAGCGAGGAAGACGGGTGGAGGAAGCTCCAGGTTCCAAAGGACCCCGCAGCCGCTCCCTGGAATCTGGAGCCTGGAGCCTGGAGCTTGGAACTTCTCATCCTTTTCCCATCAGCCGCAGGTAAAACTCCTCCAGCGTCTCCTCGTGCGGAGCGAGGGCGTCTACGCGATGGCCCTGGGCGACGAGCCAGCGGGCGAGGTCATCCACCGCGGCGTGCTCTGCCAGCCGGACGGTGCCGGCCGGCAAGGCTTCCATCACGAGGCCCGCGGCGGCAAGGCCGGCGACGGCTCCCGCAAGATCAGGCGTGCTCAGGCGAACTTCCCGGCGCGGCTGCCGGGCCTCTTCCAGCCGCCCGGTGAAGACGAGCCGTCCCTGCCGCAGCACGGCGATCCGAGTGCAGAGCTGCTCCACCTCCGCCAGCAGGTGCGAGGAAAGAAGGATGGTCAGGCCGAGATCGCGGTGCAGGCGCAGGATGGTGCCGCGCAGCTCGTGGATGCCCTCGGGATCGAGGCCATCGGCCGGCTCGTCGAGGATGAGCAGTTCCGGGTTCGGGAGCAGCGCCTGCGCCAGCGCGAGCCGTGCGCGCATGCCATGCGAATAGGTCTTCACCGCGGAGCGCTCGCGGCCGGAGAGGCCGACCCACTCGATGACTTCCCGCAGGCGCGCCGGCGGCACGGGCGCAGTGTAGCCGGTGAAAATCTGAAGGTTCCGCCAGCCGCTGAGCTCGTCGTAAAACGCCGGGCTCTCAAAGATCGCGCCGACCCGCGCCAGCGCGGCGCGGCGGGCGCGGAAGACGTCGTGCCCGCCGATGCGCAGCTCGCCGGCGGTGGGCCAGACCTGGCCGAGCAGCATCCCGATGAGGGTGCTCTTGCCCGCGCCATTGTGACCAAGCAGGCCGAAGATTTCGCCGCGCGGAACCGAAAGCGACACGTCCTCCACCGCGGGCCGTCGGCCGAAGCGTTTGCTGGCGCGGGCGACCTCAATCATGCGGCGGCGAGCTTCACGGCAAGGTCAATCGCCGCGCGCATCGAGGCGGGGTTCGCCACGCCGCGGCCCGCAATGTCGAAGGCCGTGCCATGGTCCGGCGACGTGCGCGGGAAGGGCAGGCCGAGCGTCCAGTTCACGCCCTGGTCGAAGGCGATCATCTTCAGCGGCGCGAGTCCCTGGTCATGGTACATCGCCACCACCGCGTCGAAATCGCCGCGCAGCGCCCGGTGAAACAGCGTGTCCGCCGCCAGCGGCCCGGCGACCTCCGCACCGGCCTCACGGGCGGCGGCGATGGCCGGCGTGATGACGCGGACCTCCTCGTCGCCCAGCAGGCCGCCCTCGCCGGCGTGCGGGTTCAGGCCGCAGACGCCGACGCGCCGACGCGCCAAGCCAAGCCGCCGGCAAGCGTCCGCGGCATGCAGGATGGCGCGCGTGATCACGGCGGGCTCTAGCACGTCCGCGACGCGGCGCAGCGGGACATGCGTGGTGGCGAGCGCCACGCGCAGCCAGCGCCCGCGGTCGTCCGGCCCGAGCAGCATCATGATCACGTCGCGCGTGCCGGCGAGGTCCGCGAGGAACTCCGTCTGCCCCGTGAACTTCACGCCGGAACGTAGGATCGCCTCCTTGCTCACCGGCCCGGTGACGAGGGCGGCGAGACCGCCGTCGAGGCAGTCGCGGCCGGCGGCCTCCAGTGCGGCCAGCGCGTCGTGCGCCGGGCCGGCCTGCGGCGGCACGGGAACCAGCCGCACGCGCGGGTGGCGGAGCAGTTCCGGCGCGAAGCGCTCGGCCGCCGCACGGCAGGCCGCCTCATGCCCGAACACGGCGAACAGGGCCTCCCCATGCGCCTCCACCGCACCCAGCAGCGCCCTGAACAGCACCTCCGGCCCGATGCCCGACGGATCGCCGGGCGTGAGGGCGAGGGTCGGCGGCGGCACGTTTTAGAAGTAGCGGACGAACGACTTCTTCCGCAGCCGCTCGAGCCACTGCTCCTGGAGCCGGTTGCGCTCTTCGAGCTGGAGCGTCTTCTCGATCTCGTCACGCACGTCGGCCATGGGCTTCACGTGGGCCGGTCGCACCTCCTCGACAAACAGGATGTAGGCACCCTCGGGCTTCTCGAGGATGCCGCTGTGCCGGCCCGGCTGGAGGCCGAAGGCGACCTTGGATAGATCCTCGCGCAGGACGTTCTTTTCGACCCAGCCCCAGCTCCCGCCCTCGCGCGCCTGGGAACCGTCCGAGTACACACCGGCCATCTCGGCAAAGTCCGCGCCCTCGTCCAGCTTGGCGGTGATCTCCTTTGCCAGCTTCAGCACGTCGGCCTGGTGGCGGGCCTTCTCGAGCACGATCATGCGGAGCTTCACCTGGTCCTGGATCTGGTACTTGGCGGCGTTGGTCTCGTAGTACTGCTCGATGCGGAAGGGCGAGATCAGGATGTCGCGCGGCACGTTGCGGTTGCGCATGACCGCCTCGATGAACTGGTCCTTGATGTCCTGCCGGAAGGACTCGTAGGTCTTGCCACGCTCCTGGAGCGTCTTGATGAGCGTGAGGCGGTCGCCGAAGCGGTCCTTGATCTCGCGCTGCACGTTGTCCTCGATGATCTCGTCCGGGAGGTTGAAGCTCTGCTTGGCGAAATCCTGGAGGATGAGCTGGCGGTCAATGAGCCGCTCGGTGCCCTGGCGCTGGGCCTCGCGGACCTTCTGGCCGAGCAGATCGGGCTGCGCGGCGAACTGGTTCCGGTACAGCTCGAGCGTGCGCAGGACCTCGATCTGCACGTCCTCGACGGTGACGACCTTCTCGCCGACAAGGGCGGCGATGCCGTTCACCATGTCGGCCGCACGCGCGGCGGGCAGGACGGCCAGCAGGAGAACCAGGGCAAGGTACGGCTTCATCGGTTTTTCAGAGCGGTACCGTTCGGGTGAAGCGCGGCGGGGGTCAAGGGGACGCGCAAATCCGGGACGCCGGGGGATTGGCGCCAATCAGGCCGGCCGCCGGCCGCAGGCGGCCGCACCTTAGGCAACGGGAAGCTCCTGATATGGAGTCCCGGTGGCTTCCTTCGAGGTTGCCGATGGAAGCTTTGAGCTTTGACGCCCTCGCCCGGGGCTTTCCCTTTCCCGCATGCCCTCCTTCGCCCGCCGTCATCCCGTGCTCACGACGCTCGCCGCACTGCTGCTTGTGCTCGCCACCACCGTGTTCCTCTGGGCCCGCGTCCGGATGCACGGCCCGCACCGCGGCTACCGCGTGGACACGGCCTTCACCTCCGCGCCCGCCGCCGCCACGAACGCCCCGCTGCTCGCCGGCGTGGCCGTCCGCGACCTCACGCCCGACCTCGCGCGGTTCGACCCGTGGCGTGACGCGGACGGCAACTCGATGTTCGAGCCGGAGAAGGGCGACACCTGGGAAGACCGCAACGGCAACGGCGCCTTCGACTTCGTCTGGCTCGGCGGCTTCGACATGAACCGCCCGGCGCAGGGCGTGAACGACCCGCTCTGGGCGCGCGCGCTCGCCTTCCGCCACGGCGGCGTGACCGTGGCGCTGGTCAGCATTGACTGCGTGGGCCTCACCCACGAGCGCTTCATCAAGGCCCGAAAGCTCCTCGAGGCCCGCGGCGTACGGCCGGACTACGTGCTCTTCAGCTCCACCCACACGCACAACAGCCCCGACACGATGGGCATCTGGAGCTACCGCCCGCTCTTCTCGAAGTTCAGCGAGGCCTACGTGGATTTCATCATCGAACAGGCCTGCGACGCCGTGGCGGAGGCCGTGACGAAGCTCGCGCCCGTCGAGGCCACGCTCGCCGCGGTGGACCTGCCGCCCGAGGGCTTCGTGCGCGATTCCCGCCCGCCGCTCGTGTACGACCGCCAGCTCCACGCCGTCCGCCTCACGCGCCCCGGCACCGACGAAACCGTCGCCACGCTTGTTTCCTGGGGCAACCATCCTGAGGCGATGGGCGGCAAGAACCCGCTGCTCAGTTCCGACTTCCCCCATTACCTGCGCGAGGCGATGGAAAAGGGCCTGCCCGCGCCGAACGGCATGGCCGGCTTCGGCGCGCCCTGCGTCTTCCTGCAGGGGCCGGTCGGCGGCCTGATGACGCCGCTCGGGCTGCACGTCCCCGACCGCGACGGCCAGACCGTCCACCAGGACAACGGCGTCGCCAAGACCCGCGCTCTCGGGGAAAACCTCGCGCTCAAGGCCGCCGCCGCGCTGCGCGGCCCGGCCGCCCGGCGGATGACGAACCAGGTGATCGCCGGCGCGGCAAAGACCGTCTTCGCGCCCATCGAGGGGCCGTACAAGTATCCGCTCATGCTCGGCCTCATCCACCCCGGATGGTACGACGGCAAGGCGAAGACGGAGGTCGCCGCGCTGCGCGTAGGCGAGATCGAGATACTGAGCATTCCCGGCGAAATCTATCCGGAGATCGTGGACGGCGGCGTGGAATCGCCGGAGGGCGCGGACTTCCCCGGCACGCCGCGGGAGATACCACCGCTGCGGTCCAAGATGCGCGGCACGCTGAACCTCGTCGCCAACCTGGCCAACGACGAAATCGGCTACCTCGTGCCGCACACGCATTGGGACGTGCAGCCGCCCTACACCTACGGCCTCAAGGACGCGCCCTACGGCGAGGTGAATTCCGGCGGCCCCGAGGTCGCCCCGCTCATCCACCGCGAGGCCTTGGCCGTGCTGGAGCAACTACACGGGATGACGGGAAAGTGACCCGTAGCGCAGCGGCGTCCTAATCTTAATCTTACTCGTCATCTTAATCCTCTGCCTGAGTACGATGAAGATTAGGAGTAAGAGAGACCTCTGCAAAAGTCGCACTTTCGCATACGGAGCGCGGGTCTGTGACCCGCAGCGGCTTGATTGGCAAGGGGCGTGCTGCGGCTCACAGAGCCGCGCTCCACTTTGCAGAGGTCTCTAAGAGTAAGATCTCGCTCACACGGGGAAGCCCTCTGCTCAGGCAATGAACCGTTGGCAACAATTCCTGCGCAGCCGGGCCATCCGTCGGCGGGCGGCGCTCTACAGCCTGCTGGTCGTGCCAGCGCTTATGGCCGGCTACGCGGGGACGCTGGGCCGAAGCCGGCTGCGCGTCCGCCGTCTGCGCCTGTCCGAACAGCCCACGGTCCGCTTCGTCCATCTCACGGACCTGCATCACAAGGGCGACGCCGCCCTGCTGCGTCGCGTCGTCCGCGCCGTTCGGAAACTCGGTCCGGAATTCGTCTGCTTCACCGGTGACATCGTGGAGGAGACCGGGTTTCTGACCGCGACGCTGGAGGCCTTGGGCAAACTGGGCTGTCCGGTGTTTGGCGTGCCGGGAAACCATGACTACTGGAGCGGCGCTGATTTCGCCGTGATTGACCGGACGCTGCGGGCCACCGGCGGGCGCTGGCTCGTGGACGAGCAGGCCGAAGCGGCCGGGAGCCGTGCCGTGATCAGCGGCCACAGCGCCACGGTGCCGGCGGCGCTGCGGCCCAAGGCCGGCCGGATCAACCTCGCGCTCGTCCACTATCCGGCCGAGGCGGACCGGCTGGCCGGCGTGTTTGACCTCGTAATGGCCGGCCATTCGCATGGCGGGCAAGTCCGGCTGCCGGGCCTCGGCGCGCTGATCCTCCCGGACCGCGTCGGCCACTATGATCTGGGCCGGTTCCAGACGGCCGGCGGGCCGCTCCACGTCAGCGCCGGCGTCGGCACGTTCCACTTCAACGTCCGGTTCCACTGCCCGCCCGAGGTGGTGCTGGTGGAGCTGTGAACGG
>JBJXFY010000372.1:0-16198 GCA_046155815.1 Limisphaerales bacterium
GCCGCCGCGTCCGCCGGACGACGCCCGCGCCGCGCTGGCCGGGGTGTTCGCCGGGCTGGTCGCGCCGGAGCAGCCCGAGCCGGTGCAGCTCGCCGCCGTCGAGGCGGCCGGCAAGCTGCGGGCCGAAGCCGTGGCCGGACTGCTGGCCGACTTGGTGACCGCTGCCCGGCCGGTGGCCGTCCGCGCCGCGGCGCTGCGGGCGCTGGCGGAGGTTGGTGCGCCTCGGAGGGGCGAGTTCCACGAGCCCCAGCCCGAAGGCTCGCGGAGCTCGCCCCTCCCTCCCGAAGGCTCGCAGAGCTCGCCCCTCCGGGGCGAACCGACGGCGGCCCGCTTCACCCCAGCCTTGAACGCCGCGCTGGCCGCGCCGGAGCCGGAGCTGCGGCGGGCCGCCATCGCGCTGCTCGGCGACCATGCCGCGCCGGACACGGCCGCGGCGCTGGGTCGCTTCCTCGCCACCGAGACGGACGTGCCGTTGAAGCAGGCCGCGCTCGTCGCGCTGGCCCGCCTGCCGGGCGACGAGGCGACGGATCTGTTGGCGCGGCAGCTCGACGAAATGATTGCCGGCAGGATGGCGGCGGTGTTGCGGCTGGATGTCACGTTGGCGGCGGAGGCGCGGAAATCGCCGGCCTTGGACGCGCAGCTCGCGCGCCACCGCGCGTCGCTGCCCGCCGATCCGGTGGACGCGCTCGCCGACGTGCTGGCCGGCGGCGACGCGGCGCGCGGCCGGGCCGTCTTTTTCGAGAAGGCGGAGGTGCAGTGCTCGCGCTGCCACCAGGTGCAGGGCGAGGGCGGCATCGTCGGCCCGGCGTTGGACGGCATCGCCCGCCGGCTCGAGCGCCGCGGCCTCCTCGAAACGATCGTCCACCCCAACGCGCAGATCGCGCCGGGCTTCGAGAACGTGGTGCTGACGCTGCAGGACGGGCGCATGCTGGCCGGCACCGTGAAGCAGGAGGATGAACAGAAGCTGCTCCTCGCCACGGGGGAGGACGGCGACCTGACGGTGCCGAAGGCGGCGATCACGAAGCGCGAGCGCGCGCTTTCCGCGATGCCGGAGGGGCAGGCGGAGCTGATGACGCGCCGCGAACTGCGCGACCTGATCGAGTACCTGGCGGGGCTGAGGTGAACGGCGGCGGGAGTTCGCCGGCAGGCCTGCCCGGCTGGCTGCACACACTGCGGGCACTTCATCTGTCCGTCCGCCAGCGTTCCCCCGCCCTCGAATGAAGGCCGGTTTGCCGGGCGCCGGAGGCGCGGGAGCCGCGCGTCAGCCGGGGGTCACGGTCCCGGCCTTTGCAGCACGGCTTGGTGAAACCTCGCCAGGTCGCGGTCGCCCGGCCGGACGCGCGGACCCTGGATCCACGGGGCCAGCCGGCCGGTGCGCTGGTTTTCCAGCGTGGTCAGCCGCCAGGTCTCCGCGTGGCCGTCGGCGAAGCTCAGGGTGAAGGCGTTGCCGTGGCGCGCGGCGGGGAAGTCTATCCAGAACCACTCGCCCGGCTGCGGCGAGGCGAAGCGCGCGTTCTCGATGCTGTGCTCGTGCTCATCAATGAACACGTAGGCCTGCGCCGGCCCGGGCGTGCGGATTTCGCCCAGCTTGTGCCAGCACTCGCGGTAGAGCGGGTCGAACGGGTCCAGCCAGGTGTTCATGTACATGCTCATGGCCACGCTGCGTGCGCGGGGAAGCCGTTTCTGGTCGCGTACGGTCGAGCGGTCGGCGGGGCATTTGTAGAGGCCGGCGGAGCGGTTGTAGGGGAAGAGCACGCCCTGCTCGAGGTTCGCCGTGTTGGTGTCGGTGTAGGCGTTGCCGCGGACCCAGGTGCGGGCGGTGGCGTTGTTGGCCTCGCGGCCGCCGCCGAGCACGGTCTCGTTGGGCGGCAGGTGGTCGTCGTGGTCGTCGGCGTACATCTGCCAGCAGAGGCCGAGCTGGCGCTGGTTGCCTAGGCACTTGGCCTGGCCGGCCTTGAGCTTCGACTTGGCCAGCGCGGGCAGCAGCATCGAGGCGAGGATGGCGATGATCGCGATGACGACCAGCAGCTCGATCAGCGTGAAGGCGGAACGACGGGGACGGGCGGATACGGCACGCACGCGGGAAGGATTGCAGGCAGTGGGGGCGAAGGAAATCCCAAGCTCCGGGTTCCAAAATGCAAAGAAGTCCCGGGATCAACCTTGAACCACGCCGAGGCCGAGTGGCCTTGAAGACTGGCCCTTGGAACTTGTTTTGAACTTGGAGGTTGGATTTTGGAACTTCGATCCCCAGGCCCCTTTCGCGACATTCCCGCGACTCCACGATGTCCGACAAGTCCACCTCGTGGAACTCGCGGCCCCGAAAGCTCGTCTCCCTATCCCCGCACCCGGTCCGTCAGCCGTCCGGCCCGTGATTGCCGCCGCGCAGGCCCTGCCGCCCCGCGTGGAGGACCACGGCTGGTTCTCCGGCACGGACCTGCTCGTGAGCGCCCACCACCCCGGGCTGCGGCTCGGTGAACTGCCCGTGCGCTGGGTGGACACCCGGACACGCGGGTAAAGCTCCTGCCGACCATCCTCGGCGGCCCGCGGGGCATCGGCCGGCTGAGGCGGGAACCTCGCGATTGGCCGGCCGCCGCTTGAAGCCGCCTGGGTGGACCAGTCCGGCAATACCGCACCCCCGGGACAACCGGGACGGAATACCGGCGCTCCTCCAGGGGCCAGCGGCAAAGGTCTGTTGGGTTCCGCACCGTACTGTCGCTGCTGACCGGTTCCCGGCCTGCAATCTGCCATCGGAGCCGGAGGCGGCTTGGGGAATGTAGTTGACATCACAACAGTCGAAGCATAGCAAGCGCGCCGTGAACGCCGACCAGGCCGCCCGCTACGAGGCCCTCCTCCAGCTCCTCCGCACCGCCGAAGACCTCTGGAACGCCTCCCGCGTCTTCTTCGCCCGCTGGGAGATCAGCCCCTCGCAGTTCAACGTGCTCAACCTCCTCCGCGACCGGCCCGACGGCCTGTCCCAGGCGGAGTTCAGCCGGCTGCTCGTGATGCACCGCTCGAACGCCACGGGCCTCGTGGACCGCCTCGAGCTGCGCGGCCTGGTGCGCCGGGCGAACAACCCCGCCGACCGCCGCGCCTACCGCGTGCTGCTCACCCCGGCCGGCCGGCGGGTGCTCGAAGCCATCCTGCCTGAGTACCACGCCGCCGCGGATCAGGTCTGGGAGGGTGTTTCGCCGGGACACGCGGAACACCTGCTGCATGACCTGCGACGCCTCGCGCTGAATGCCGCGGCCGTGACCGGCGCGACGGTGACTGCCGGGGCCTCGCAGGCGGCGGAGCGGGCCTCCCCCAAGACGCCCCGCCTCCGTCCGTCCACCGCACGACGGCTGCCGCGTACCCGGCGGGATCCGGGTGCTGGCCGCCGGGGCGAGCCGCTGCGCACCTCCGACCTTTGAGCCACGTCCATGAACCGGACCTCCCGCAACTATCCGCTGCTGCTCGTCAGCCAGTTCCTCGGCGCGTTCGGCGACAACTTCCTGCTCGCCGCGATCCTCGCGCCGCTGACCTTCGCGCAGACCTCGGGCGCGATCACCATCGGGCGCGTCAACGAGCTGAACGCGCTCTTCACGCTCGTCTTCTTCCTGCCGTTCATCGTGCTCGCGCCGGTGGCCGGCTACCTCAACGACCGGCATCCCAAGACCACCTGGCTGGCCGGCGGCAACCTCATCAAGCTGCTCGGCACGCTGGTCGGTCTCGTGGGCGTGCTGCGGCACGGCGTGCTGGGCGGCGGCGACCTGCCCTGGCAGGTGGCGGGCTACGCGGTGGTCGGGCTGGGGGCGTGCTTCTACTCGCCGGCCAAGTACGGCATCCTGCCGGAGATCGTCGCGCGCGAGCGGCTGGTGAAGGCCAACGGCACCGTCGAGATGCTGACGCTGGTGGCCATCATCGCCGGGCTGGGGCTGGGGGCCATCGTCTATGACCGCACGCGGTCGTTGCCGCTGTGTTACGGCATCGCAGCGCTGTGGTACCTGCTCGCGCTGGCGTGCAACGCGGGCATGACGCGCACGCCCTGCAACGCTGAGGCGCGGTTCCGCGCCAGCTTCGGCGAGTTCGCCGCCGACCTGCTGCGCTTCCTGCGGCATCCGCGGCTGCTGCGGATTCTGCTGGGCTGCGGCGTCTTCTGGTTCGCCGGGTCGGCGCTGCGGAACAACCTCCAGGCCTGGGGCCTCGTGGTGTTCGCCGAGGCCGGCGTGCCGGCGGACAAGATCAGCAACGAGACCCTCGTGCTGCTGAAGGTGGGTATGGTGCTGGGCATCGTGATCGGCAGCGTGCTGGCGGGCCTTTGGCACCGCGTGAGCGAACTGCACTGGAGCCGGCGCTACGCGTTCCTGATGGCGGCGTCCGTCGCCCTGCTCGGCGTGCTCGGGGGGCGTTTCGGGCTGACGGTCGTGGTCGTGGCGCTGGTGGCGGCGGGCGGCTTCGCCGGCCTGCTCATCGTGCCGCTCAACGCCGCGCTCCAGTCCGAGACCGACCCGAAGCGCCTCGGCAAGACCATCGCGATCCAGAACTTCGTGGACTATGTGGCGATGGCGGTCGGGGCGGGCTTCCTCGCGGTGCTGACGAAGGCGGGCTTCGGCCCGCGGCCGGTCTTCCTTTGGCTGGCCGCGGCCATCGTGGTGCTGGCGGTGGCGCTGACGTTTGGAAGGAACCTGCGCAGCACGCCGGCCCGGGAAGGACAGCCATGACCCCGGCCGTGACTCCAACCGAGGCGCCACCGGTGTCGGCTGCCTCTGACGCTCCGCTGGAACGGGCAATCCGCGGCGAGGTTGCTCAAGGTTTTCCCCGGGGCCTGGAGCAGCGCCGCTGGGCGTGGGCCGCGTTCGCCGCGGCGGCCTTTCGCGCGGGGTACGCGGTGCCTGTTCTGTGGTGGGGCGTGCTGCTCGTTCCGGCGCTGCTGTGGCCGCTGAGCAGCGCGCCGACGTGGCGGCGGGCCTTCTATCCCGCGCTGCTGGCCGGCTACGCGATGTACGCGCCGCAGCTAGGCTTCTTCCACACGATTTTCGGCCTCGCGGCCGCGGTGCTGTGGCTCGTCCTGGCCCTGTGGCTGGCGCTACATGTCGTGCTCGTCCGCGCCGTGCGCGTGCGCTGGGGCAGGCGCGCCGGACTCCTGGCGCTGCCCGTGGTGTGGACCGGCCTCGAATACTTCCGCAGCGAACTCTACTACCTGCGCTTCAGTTGGCTGACTCCCGGGCTCGCGTTGCCGTCGGCGGAGACCGTGACGCCGCTGGGGGTGCTCGGCGTTTATGGCGTGGGGTTCTTCGTCGCAGCCGCCGGGGCCTTGGCCTGGGGGTTGGGGCGGCGCTGGCCAGTGGCCGGCGTCGGGGCGGCGGGCTTGTGGGCGCTGGCGGCCCTGCCCGAACTCGTGGGCCATTCACCCGGGCAGAAGCTGCGCGTGGCCGGTCTGCAGGTGGAGGGCGTCGTCGAGGAAAAACTGCCGGGGCTGCTCGAGGATCTCCGGCAGCGGCACCTGGACGCTGAACTTTTCGTCCTGCCGGAGTATGCGATCCAAGGCGAGCCGGCGGCCGGGCTGCTCGAGTGGTGCCGGGAACACCGCCGCTGGCTCGTGGTGGGTGGCAAAAGGCTCATTCCTGGTGGCGGCTACTTCAACACGGCGTTCGTGATCTCCCCGGAGGGCAGGGTGGTGTTCGAGCAGGCCAAATCCGTGCCCATCCAGTTCTTTGACGACGGCCGGCCCGCTCCGCGGCAGGCGCTGTGGAATTCGCCGTGGGGTCCGCTGGGCCTCTGCATCTGCTACGACCTCAGCTATACGCGCGTGACGGACCGGTTGGCTGCGGCGGGTGCGCGGGCGCTGATCGTGCCCACGCTGGACGAGGTGAGCTGGGGCGCGGCGCAGCACCGGCTGCACGGCCGCGTCGCGCCCGTGCGTGCGGCGGAGTACGGAATCCCGATCATCAGGATCGCCAGCTCCGGGATCTCGCAGATCGTGGCGAGGGACGGGCGGGTGACGGCTTCAGCGCCGTTCAGCGAGGAAGTGAGAGGAATCGTCGGCGATGTCCTGCTGTCCGACGCCGCCCGCCGGCCGCTGGTCCGGTGGCTTGGCCCGGCCTGCCTGCTGGGCACGGCTGCCTTCCTGGTGGCGTTGCTGGCCAAACGGCCGCGTCGGCAAGCCGGCCTTCCCCCGCCTGCTCCCCCGGCGACTGGAACTTCTCCTCCAACATGATCCCCCTCCTCCGCCTTCTGCTGCGCCTGCTGTTCCGTTTCCGCGCGTACGGCGTGGAGTCGCTCAAGACGCCCGGACCGGTGCTCCTCCTACCGAACCACTCGTCGTGGCTCGATTGGCTCTTCCTCGGCGTGTGCCTGGAGGACGACTGGAAGTTCGTCACGTCCAGCACGACGGCGCAGACCTCGTGGCTGCACCGGAAGATGATGCTCAACCGCCGCTGCTTCCCGGTGGACCCGCTCTCGCCCTACTCGGCGCGTCACATGGCGGAGTTCCTCTCCGGCGGCGGGCGGCTCGTGCTGTTCCCCGAGGGCCGCATCTCGCGGACGGGCGCGCTGATGAAGCTCTTCGACGGCACCGGCTTCCTCCTGCACAGGACGAAGGCCAGGGTCGTCACCGCCTACCTGCGCGGCGCGCTCCGCGTGCCGTGTTCGCCGCATCCGGGCTGGCGGAAGTGGCTGCCTGCCGTGACCGCGCACTTCAGCGCCGTGCTCACGCCGCCGTCCGCCGAGGGGCTGCCCACCACGCAGGCGCGGGCGAAGCTCACGCGCTGGCTCCGCGACCAGATGGTGCGCCAGCAGTTCGAGGTGGAGATGGACCACGGTCCACAGACGGTGCTCGAGGCCGTGGTCGGCATGGCCCGCCAGCGGCCGGGGCAGGTGATCCTGGAGGACGTGACGATGCAGCGCCTCACCTACCGCCGGCTGCTCGTGGGCACGGACCTGCTGGGCGGCGCGCTGGCGGCCCGGCTGCCCGTCGGTGCGGAGCGCGTCGGCGTGCTGCTGCCGAACGTCAACGCCATGCCCGTCGTGCTGCTCGCGCTGTGGGCGCGGGAGAAGGTGCCCGCCATCCTCAACTTCTCCACGGGCACGGCCGTGATGCTGCAGTGCCTCCAGCTCGGCGGCATCCGGCATGTCGTCACGTCGCGGTCGTTCCTCGAGAAGTTCAAGCTCGACCCCAGGCCGTTCACGGACGCGGGCGTGGAGCTCCTGTTCCTCGAAGACCTGCGCGCCGGCATCGGCGGCGGGGCGAAGCTGGCTTCGCTCTTGAAGCACACGCTGCGGCCGGGAGCCGGACTGACTCAGCCGCCGGAGATGACGCAGGATTCCGACATCACGCCGGCCGTCGTGCTCTTCACCTCCGGCTCCGAGGGCATCCCCAAGGGCGTCGAACTCACCCACGGCAACCTCCTGGCCAACGCCCGCCAGCTCGTCGCCGTCATGGATCTGGTGGACACGGACCGCTTCTTCAACGCGCTGCCGCTCTTCCACAGCTTCGGCCTGATGGCCGGGACACTGATGCCGCTGGTGCGCGGCGTGTTCGTCTTCCTCTATCCCTCGCCGCTCCACTACCGGGTGATTCCGACCGCGGTGTACAACCTGAACGCCACGGTGATGTTCGGCACGAACACCTTCCTGAACGGCTACGCGCGCCGCGCGCATCCCTACGACTTCCGGACCGTGCGGCTGCTCATCGCCGGCGCGGAAAAGACGCAGCAGGCCACCTTCGAGACGTACGCGCAGAAGTTCGGCGTCCGCATCCTGGAGGGCTACGGTGCCACCGAGTGCAGCCCGGCCATCACCATCACCTCGCCGCTGGAGCCCAAGGCCGGGTCGGCGGGGCGCTTCCTGCCTGGGATGACGTGGCGGCTGGAGCCGGTCGAGGGCGTGACGGAGGGCGGCCGGCTGTTCGTCCGGGGGCCGAACGTGATGCGCGGCTACCTCAACGCCGATGCCAACGCGCACTTCCGGGCCGCCGACGGCTGGCACGACACCGGCGACATCGCGCGGGTGGATGACGAGGGCTACGTCTTCATCCTCGGCCGGATGAAGCGCTTCGCGAAGGTGAGCGGCGAGATGGTGAGCCTGACCGCGGTGGAGGACGCGCTGGCCGGAGCCTTCCCGCAGTTCGGCCAGCGTTTCCAGGCGGCGGTGCTCGCCGTACCGGACGAGGACAAGGGTGAAAAGCTCATCGCTGTCTCCAACGAGCCAAAGCTCACGGTCGAGCTGGTCCGCGCCGCGATCCGCACGAAGGGCCTGAGCAACCTCTGCGTGCCGCGCGAGGTGCGCGCTGTGAAGGAGATTCCCAAGCTGGGCACGGGGAAGGTGAACCACCGCGAGCTGGCGACACGGCTTCAGTCAGTTGAATCAACGGAAGCGATCCAGCCTTCGGGTAGGGAGACCCAGTCATGAAATACAGCGATGTCATCCGGTTGCATGAACTCGACCTGATCTCCGCCGAGCAGAGGCAGAGGATCATCGAGAGACTCAAGCTGAAGGATGAGCCCGGTCGGCTGCTGACCGTGCTCTCGGTGTTCGGCGCCCTGCTGGTGGCCTCGGGCATCATCCTGCTGATCTCGGCCAACTGGGAAGTGATCCCGCGTGGCGTGAAGCTCGCCGCCGGCATTGCGCTGATGCTCGGAGCGTGGGCGGGCGGCTGGCGGCTGCGCGAGTCGCCCGGGCACCATCCGAAATCCGGGGAAGCCCTGTACCTGGTCGGCGCGTGCCTGTGGCTGGCCAACATCGCGCTGGTCGGCCAGATCTATCACCTGTCGAGCCGGCCACCGAACGCGATCCTGCTCTGGGCCGCGGGCATCGCGCCGTTGCCGTGGCTCCTGCGGTCAAAGGCCATGTTTGTCCTGGGCCTGCTGGCCGCGTGGCTGTGGGTGGGCCTGGAGGTCAATGACCGCAACTGGTGGTCGGGCCACGGATGGCAGGAGAATCAGGCCGTACTTTACGCCATGATCGGGCTCGCCGTGCTTGGCTGGGGCATGTGTCTCCGGGCGGGGCGCTGGGCTGAGTTCAGCGGGCCGGCGGAGAAGACCGGCCTGCTCGCCCTGCTGGCAGGAATCTATCCGCTATGCTGGCTGGATTGGGGAGCGAAGCCGCTGATGCCCGGCGCGCTGGGCCTGCTCGCCGCGGTGACCGTGGCGGGGTTGGCGCTGACGGCATTCGGACTAAGGCGTCGGTTCGAGGAACTCAGTCCGCAATGGCGGTGGACCTGGGGCGCATCGCTGGCCGGCCTGGCTGGCATGAGCTGGCTGTGGCTGTTCTTAGGCAGCCCGGACGGCGCTCGAACATACGGCGGGGAAACCTCGTGGGCGCCCTGGCTGGTGAACGTGGCCCTGGTGGTTCACTGCCTGCTGCAGGTCCAGGTCGGCGCTGCGCTGCGCTCCCGTTTTCTGGTCAACTTGGCCGTGTTCTTCCTCGCGCTGGCCATCATCACGGCCTATCTGCGGCTGTTCGGCTCGATGGCCGTGACCGGCGGGATGTTTGTGGTGTCAGGCGTCTTCCTGATCGGCCTGGCCTTCTACCTCGAACGCAAACGCCGCCGCCTGCTGGCCCGGATGCGTCGGCCGGAGCCTGCCCGGTAACCTTTCATCTCTTCTTCAGCCGTCATGAAACTTAAGCTGCTCGCCGCCATCCTCGCATTGCAGGTGGCGTGGATCATCGGAACTTCGGCTGTGCAGGAGGTCAGGCTGCACCGGGCTCCGACCATCCTGCTGGAAACCCGGCCCGTGGACCCGCGTGACCTGCTGCGCGGAGACTATGTCATCCTCAACTACGCCATCAGCACGCTGCCGCCGGAGCTGTTTCAGCCGCCTCGGCCGGAGCTTCTGCCGATGGGCCAGCCGGTCTATGTCCTCCTGGAGAAGCGGGGCGAGTACTTTGAGGCGGTCCGCGCGGCCTTCGAGCCCCTCGATCCGGCGGACGGGCAGGTGATGATGCGCGGCACCCTGCAGCACTGGAACTGGACCGGGACCGGGACCGAAGTCGTCGAGTACGGCATCGAACGCTACTATGTGCCGGAAGGCCAGGGGAATCCCGTCGGCAAGCTGACCGTGGAGGTCGCGGTGGCCGGGTCCGGCCAGGCCCTGATCAAGCAGGTCTTTCTCGATGGGCGTCCCTTCCGGGAGGCCATGAAGGACGTCCAGTGAGATGCTTCTCTTTCAGGCTGCTTCCCGGCAAAAGGAGGCAGCGTGGCTGAATCTGCCGGCTGCCTCCTGTTCGACGATCTGACCAAATCTTTGACCACACACAACCAGGAGAACCTTGAACAGAACCGTTACCGCCGTCCGATGGACAGCCCGCAGCCTCAGCGTGCTGATCCTCCTTGTCTGGGGCTACTTCATCCTGGCGAATCTCCTCGGAGAGGCAGGGCGGCCGTCGCGGCCGCTTACCGCCGGTGACGCGGCGCTCATCACCACGATGCTGGCCGGCCTCGCCGGCCTCGCCCTTGCCTGGCGACACGAACTGGCCGGTGCCGGCGTCACGCTGGCCTCGGTCGCGATTGCCGCGTACTTGAACTCCCGTGCCGCGACCGGGCTTGCGGTGCTGCCGCTGGTTGCCGCGCTTCTCTTCCTGATCGCGTGGAGCATCGGCCGGGCGCCTTCCCCGCAGCCGGCGGCCTGAAACGTCGGCCATGACAACGCGGACCCGGGAACTCCGGAAGTGGGCCGTGAGGCTGGCGCTGTCCGCCCTCGGCCTTGTCGCGGCGCTGCTCGTCGTGCGCGTCCTCCTCTTCCGAGGCGCGGTCCTGCCGCCCCAGCCCACGCCGGCCGGTCTGATGGATCTGCACTGCCACACCGCCGGCCTCGGTGCCGGCGGCAGCGGCTGCTTCGTCTCGCCCGAACTGGCGGCGAACTTCCGCTTCGGCATCTATCTCCAGGCCTTCGGCGTCACGCGCGAGGAGGTGCTGCAGCAGGGCGACCGGCTGGTCGTGGACCGCCTCGCCGTGCGGCTGGCGGAGAGCCGTTCGGTCGCGAAGGCGGTCGTGCTCGCGCTCGACGGACCGGTCACCGACGCGGGTGAGCTGGCCACGAACCGCACGGAGGTCCATGTGCCGAACGAGTTCCTCGCCGCCGCCGTCGCGCGGCACACGAACCTCCTCTGGGGAGCGAGCATCAACCCGCTGCGTCACGACGCCCTCGCCCGCCTCGACTGGGCGGCCACGAACGGCGCCGTCCTGGTGAAATGGCTCCCCGCCATCATGGAGTTCGATCCGGGCGACGGGCGCATCCGGCCCTTCTACGAAAGGCTCGCGGCGCTGCGGATGCCGCTGCTCTGTCACACCGGTGCGGAGAATTCCTTCACCCGCGCCGACCACCGCTTCGGCGACCCGCTGCGGCTGCGGCTGGCGCTGGAATGCGGCGTCACCGTGATCGCCGCGCACGTCGCGGGCGGCTCGCAGACGGACGGCGAGGACGATTTCCTGCGCCTGCGCCGGCTGATGGAGGAGTTCCCGAACCTCTACGGCGACACCTCGGCGCTCACCCAGGTGAATCGCCCCGGCCACCTGCGCCGCGTGCTCGCCGACCCGCTGGTTTGTGGGCGGCTGGTGCATGGATCGGACTTTCCGCTCAGCAACACCGCACTCGTCTCGCCGTGGTACCATCCGCTCGACCTCGGGGCGGCGGAGATGGAGCGGCTGGATGACATCGCGAATCCCTGGGACCGCGATGTGGCGCTGAAGCAGGCGCTCGGGATGCCGGCGGAGGCGTTCACCCGCGGGGCGGGCCTGCTGCGGGTGGACGGGCATTGAACGGCCCGCCGTCGCAGCCCCCGGCCGGGGATTTCGTCGTTGCATTTCAGCGCGGCCGGGAGCCGGATGACGGTCATGCCACCCCCGGATCCGGATGAGATCGAGCGCGCCAGACAGGCCGCCGCGGAACGTCGGCTGCTCAACCAGATCCGCCTGCGGTCCTACACGGCCACCCCGTCCGCCATCGTGCCCTTCCAGCAGTCCACGCTCGCCTGGAACACCTCCGTCCCGGCCAGCGTTTCGAGCCAGCTGTCGGTGAGCTTCAAGTTGGGCAATACCGCCGTGCCGGGCACCGGCACCTTCGCCGTCTCGCCGCTGGCGACGGGCGCGTTCCAGTTGTCCGTGCATTCCGAAAACACCAGCCGGGTGCTGGGCTCCCAGGTGGTGCGCGTGGACGCCGGCGGATGCCAGGAGTTCCAGATCTCGCGCATCGCCATCGAGCGGGCGGCGCAGCAGGTCAAGAACCTGTTCCTCGCCGGCTCCATCTCGGCGCGGGGGGATCTCGGCGTGACGATGATCCCGCCCGACGGGATCAAGCTCGAGGCCCCCCTGAAGGTGGCGATCGAGAACTTCTTCGACGCCGACCTCGATGTGGATCTCGACGTGCGGCTCTCCGTCGTCAGCCGCCCGGACGGCGTCCGCGTCGCGGCGGCCCGGCTCAAGGGCGCCTCGGTGGACATGATCTTCCATCTTGCCGAGCACATCTTTTCACTCGGCACGGCCACCGCGGCCCAGGCCCTCGTCCAGCCGCTGGCCGCCGATCTCCTGAAGGCCTTTCTGGGGCCGCAGATCGAGGGCCAGGTCGCCCGGTCGTTGCAGGAGGTCATTAACGGCCTGCTGGAACTGTGGCGCTCGGGCGACCCGGCCAAGCGCGTGCATCGGCTTTACTCGCTCACCGCCAACAACGGCGGCCTCGTGATCGTCGGCTGCCCGGTGCCCGCCCCGCCGCCGAATCCCTCGCCGGGAACCACCTTTCCTGGAACCGTGCTTACGGGAACCACCTTGACGGGAACCGGCACGTCGCGCGCCCGCCGCCGCCCAAGGCGCAAGGCGTCCCCGGGGCCGGCCCCCGCGGCCAAGTGATCCGCGTCCGTTCCGGCCGCTGCCCGACGCCACGAGCCCCTACGTCTTCCGGCCGGATGATGCCGTCGGATCTTTCCGGCTGGCGGCGGCTTCGGAGCCTGTACAGAGATGAAGAAAAGACTGTCCCTCGCCGCGCTGCTCCTCGGCCTCTCCTGCGCCGGGGCCGGGGAAGAGATTTCCGGCATCACCCTCCGCCGCGACGGCCACTGGCTGGTGATCGGCCGGCCGGACCTGCCCGGCGGCGGCATCCGCATCAATTACCTCGAAGCCTACTGCCGCCCCGGCGCGCACGAGGCGGACTGGGTGAAGCACACCGTCATCCCGCACACGAACGACCTCGTCGAACTCACTCCTGACCGCCGCCGCCTGCGCCTGCGCGACCGGCTGGCGGATGGCGTGGTCGTCGAACACGTCATCACCGCCGGCGCGGACGAGGTGGACTTTCAGCTCACCGCCACCAACCCGACGCAAGTCGCTTCGCAGGCCCACTGGGCGCAGCCGTGCGTGCGGCTGGGTGAGTTCACCGGCTTCGGCAGCGGGTTCCGCGGCGGCGAGGAGGACTATCTGCCGAAGTGTTTCATCTTCCTCGACGGAAAACTCACCCGCCTGCCCACGCAGCCGTGGGCGACGCGGGCGCGCTACACGCCCGGCCAGGTCTGGCGCGGTCCCGGCGTGCCGGCGGCGGACGTGAACCCGCGCCCGCTGAGTTCACTGACTCCCAGCCACGGCCTGATCGGCTGCTTCAACGCGGACGAGACGCTGGTCTTCGCCACCGCGTGGGAGTCGTGGCACGAGCTGTTTCAGGGCGTGGCCCGCTGCCTGCACGCCGACTTCCGCCTCGGCGGCCTCGCGCCCGGCGAGACGACGCGCGTGCGCGGGAAAATCTACCTCGTGAAGCCCGACGCCGCCGCGCTGCTCCGCCGTTACGAGGCGGATTTTCCGGAGCGGGCGAAGTAAGTGTGCGTGGTGCTGGCCCGATGATGCTGCAATCGGGCGGGCGTGGACTCAGGCCGCCGGCAGTGCCTCAAAGGGATTCTCCAGCTTCAGGCCATTGACGTGCTTGAAATCATCCACGTTGCGCGTTACCAGCGTCCGCCCATGCACGAGGGCGGTCGCGGCGATGACCGCATCCGCCAGCCCCATTTTCCGCTCCTGCCGCAGCGCAATCGCGCGCTCCTCCACCGCCGGAGTCAGCGGCAGCACCTGCATGCGCGCCATCGCCTCCGCGAGCCACCGGTGCTCCGTGTCGCTCAGCCGGTGATAGCCCAGGGTTTCGATCCGCGTGAGGCTGGCCACCGCGAGATCCTTCCGGTCGAGGATGGCGTCCAGGCGCGGCTCCCCGCCGTTCGCCCCGTAGATGAGGATGTTGCTGTCGAGCAGCATCGTTCAATCCCGCCCGGGCAGCGGACGTTCCATGCGCTGCTCCCGCTGCCACGCCGCGGGGTCGGGGATGACATGACGCAGGCCGCCGAGCCGGCGCAGTTCCAGCAGCGCCTCCAGCGGCGTGCCGGCGGCGGACTTCCCGGCCTCAGCCTCCAGGGTTGCGGTGACCCGCACTTTGCCGCGCCGCAGTTCGGCCGGCACCGGCAGATGCACCGTGCCGTCGGCGGCGGGCTCAAGGACCGCGGTGATCGTGCTCATGGGCGGGCAGGCTACGTGTTGGCGCCGGAAAGGGGAAGCCGTCAGGCGCCATCCGCCCTTTGCCGATCCGCCTCACGCCAGCTTCATCGCGAGCCTCGTCTCGTCGAGGATGTCCTGCACGGTCAGGGCGCGGATCATGCGGCCGGTGCGCTTGAAGAAACCCCCGACCTCCTCCAGCGCGTCCGCCGTGTAGTCGAAGGCCACGAAGAAGCCCACCGTCCGCTCCTCGCGCAGCATCGCCGCCTCGAAGGCGTCAATGTCGGGCCGGCCCGCCTTGTCCTTCTGCTTCACCTGGATGGGATACCAGACATCGGTGAACTCAAACTCGCCCTTGGCCTTCCCGCGGCGCTCCGGCGCGGCGCCCACGGGATAGATCCGGCCGTCTATGCCCCGGTCGTCCACCTGCGTCCGGTTCGGGATGCCGCCCAGCGCGATCACGGCCCAGTTCTCGAACTCGAAGGGCGGGATGGCGCGCAGCTTCTCGGGCGTCCACGGCAGGTCGCGCACGACGAACCCGCGGCCGATCTTCCAGAGCGGCTCGTCCTCGGGCAGGCCGCACACGTCGCGCAGGCGCTTGGCCATCACGCGGCAGGCGGTGGGCGAAAATCGTGATGACAGCATTGGGGGATTCTGTATCCTTCGAGTACACATTGATACGACCATGGCCACTTTAACCGCAGAACCAAAGTTTGATGTCAAACAAGCTGCAGAAATCGCATTTAATTATCTGCGTTCGCTGATGCCAATTCCGGCCGACGACATCAGTCTCGAAGAAGTCGAGTTAGATGGAAAAGAATGGCATGTGACTTTAGGTTTCACCAGCAAGCACCAACGGAATATCGCAGCCATCATGGGTGATAGCCGAGTTTACAAGGTGTTCAAGATTGATTCAACGACGGGGCGCGTTCTGTCCATGCGCATCCGCAAGCCATGAAGCCCCCTCCGACGATTGACCATCTCTGCGCGAAGTACCAACGGAGGGGGCTTCTCGTTGATAGCAACCTTCTGCTCGTTTATTTTGTAGCTTGTTTCGATGTGACGCTTGTGAACCGCTTTAAGCGCACGCAGGCATTTTCTCTCGATGATGTTAAACTCCTTGCGCGGTTTATCGCGCTATTCCCAAAGCGACTGACTACACCGAATATCCTCACGGAAGTCTCGAATTTATCAGGGCAGCTTCCCGAAGAAGTTCGAGGATGGTATTTTAATTCTTTCGCCAACCAGATCAAAAATGTTGATGAGAATTACCTCCCGTCAACGAAGGTGAGCCAAGGGCCCGCGTTTGAGAAATTTGGCCTGACGGACGCTGTTATTACTAACATGGCGAAGAATCGGCACCTTGTCCTTACGGACGATTTTCGCCTTTCCAACTACCTGCGAAGCGCAGGGCAGGATGTCGTGAATTTCAACCATCTCCGGCAGATCGTTTGGAAACTATGAGTCAGTTGTCCGACGCGGCGCGGGCGCATGAAGTCTATGTAGGCCTGCGTGCTGGCGTGGCGGTCCTCGAAGGCGCGCTTCTCCTTCGTCTCGCCCCAGAATATCTCGTAGTTGCGGTTCGAGTTGAAGGGCGGGTCAATGTAGATCAGGCCCACGCAGGAGTCGGGCAGCCGGCGGAGCGGCTCCAGGCAGTCCCCGCAGTACACGACGCGCGTGTCCACCAGCGCGGAGGGTCGCCCGGCCGGCGCGTCGGCGGGCAGGGCGGGTTTCTTCGCCTTGGGCACGCCGCAGGCTAGG
>JBJXFY010000389.1:0-4179 GCA_046155815.1 Limisphaerales bacterium
CCATGAGTCCACCGGTTCCAGCGGGCGGGGGCCAGGGTCCGAGCTTCAAGTTCCAAGATTCGGGACATGCAGGCCGGGGTCGTTTGGTGTTTGGAGCTGGCAGCCCGGCCCTTGGAATTTTTACTCCCTTCCCCACGCCCCGCCCGGTTAGCTCCCGTCATTCATGCGCATCCTCGCCCTGGACCACGGCACCGTCCGCATCGGAGCGGCCGTCAGCGACGAGCTCGGGATGCTCGCGCATCCGCTCGAGTACATCCCGGCCGTACCGTTCACCGGCTTCCTTGAACGGCTCCGCCAGCTCATCCGCGAGCGGGAGATCGTCCTCCTCCTCGTCGGCATGCCGCGCAACATGGACGGCACCTACGGCGCGGCCGCGGAGAAGGTTCGCGAGTTCGTCCATGTGCTGAAGGAAGCCGTCACCGTCCCGGTCCGAACCTGGGATGAGCGCCTTACCACCGTGCAGGCGCACCGCCTGCTGGCCGAGGCCGGCAAGTCCGCGAAGCAGCGCAAGAGTAAGGTGGACTCCATGGCCGCCGTCGTGCTGCTCCAAGGCTACCTCGACGCCCAGGCCGCCGTCCTGCCCGAGGTCCCATGAGCGAGGCGGCGCCGGTCCGGCTCCGGCTCGTCATCGCCTACGACGGCACGCACTACCAGGGCTGGCAGATGCAGAAGTACGGCCAGGGCGTGGAGGAGCTGGTGGCCGGCGCGTTGCGGAAGGTTTTCCCCGGCGCGGGCCACGTCCACGGCTCCAGCCGCACCGACGCGGGAGTCCATGCGCTCGGGCTGGTCGCGCACGTGGACGTGCCGCGCGCGGAATTCCGGATGCCGGCGCGCAAGGCGCTGCTGGCCATCAACGCCCATCTGCCGGAGGACATCCGCCTGGTCGGCGTGGCGCGGGCGCGGCCGGAGTTCCACGCCCGCTTCGACGCGTTGGGCAAGGAGTACCGCTACCGCCTCTGGAACGCCCCGGTGATGAACCCGCTCCTGCGCCAGGTGGCCTGGCATGTGCCGCGCCTGCTCGACCTCGCGGCCATGCGCGCCGCCGCCGCGCCGCTGGTGGGGCGGCACGACTTCCGCGCCTTCACGGCCAATCCCGGCTACCAGCGCGGGTCCACCGTGCGCACGCTGACCCGCGTGGACGTGCGTCGTCGCGGGCCTGAAATCACCGTGGTCATCGAGGGAGACGGCTTTCTCTACAAGATGTGCCGTGGCATCGCGGGGACGTTGGTGCAGGCAGGCCTGGGGAAGCTCACCGCGGCGGCCATCCCGGAGATCCTCGCCGGGCGCGACCGCCGGCAGGCCGGCATGAATGCGCCCGCGCTCGGGTTGACGCTGTGGCGGGTGAAGTACGGGGGGGGGAGGAAGCTCCAAGTCGGGCCCGAGCCCGGGTTCCCACGATAGTCGGCTGGGCGTTGGCGGGCGGGAACTGGCCTTGGCCCGGGAAAATCGGGACTCCCGCCCGCCACCTTGCCGCGCCGCCGCCCCGCCCGCACCGTCGCGCCTTCTGCATGTCGTCCCCGACGCCCGCCGCACCGCCCAAGGCGGAAAACCTCTGGATCAACCTGGTCTGCAACGCCGCCTTCCCGGCGATCGTCCTGATGAAGCTCAGCGACGAGAACCGCCTCGGCCCCGTACGCGCGCTCCTGCTCGCCATCAGCGTCCCGCTGGCCTACGGCATCTACGATCTCGTCGCCCGCCGGAAGTGGAACGTGTTCTCCATCGTCGGCGTCGTCGGCACGCTGCTCACCGGCGGGCTGGGCCTGATGAAGCTCTCCGGGATCTGGTTCGCCGTAAAGGAGGCGGCCATCCCGCTGGTGCTCGCCGGCGCCATCCTGGTCACGCAGCGCACGAAGCAGCCGCTGGTGCGCGCGTTGGTCTGCAACGAGAGCGTGCTCAACATGCCGCGCGTGGAGGCCGCCCTCGACGCCGCCGGCACGCGCCCGGAGTTCGAGCGGCTGCTGGGCCGCGTGGCGTGGATCATCGCCGGCTCCTTCGTGCTGAGCGCGGTGCTGAACTTCTTCCTCGCGCTCTGGATCATGAAGAGCCCGCCCGGCACGCCCGAGGCCGCGAAGGAGCTTGGCCGCCTCACCTTCCTGAGCTTCCCGGTGATCGTGCTGCCCTCGATGGCCATCATGCTCGTGGCCATGTTCAAGCTCCTGAACGGCCTGGAAAAGCTCACGGGCCTGAAGGGCGAGGAGATTTTTCACCAGAAAGCGAAGCCTGCGCCGAGGCCGCCGCCGTGAGGGCCGGAGCGGTGGCCTACGAGGCCGCGGTCGGCAGCGGCAGCACGCGCCATTCACCGGGCGCGAGGCCGTCGGGGTCGAATTCCCCGAAACGCGCCCGGTGCAGGCGCACAACCTGCCGGCCGGCCGCCTCAAACATGCGCTTCACCTGGTGAAAGCGGCCCTCGACCAGCGTGAGCCGCGCGGCACACGGGCCGGTAAGCTCGAGCGCGGCGGGCAGGCAGGGGCGCGGGTCGTCCGGCAGGCGCAGTTCACCGGATGCGAAAAGCGGGACCAGCTCCGGTCCGAGCGGCTGGTCCACTTCGACTTCGTAGAGCTTCTCCACCTTTTGCCGCGGGTGCGTCCAACGCTGGACCAGCGCGCCGTCGTCCGTGAGCAGTAGCGCGCCGGTGGTGTCGCGGTCCAGCCGGCCGACGGAGGTGACGGGTGGGTTGCGCCGCCGCCACCGGGCGGGCAGCGCGTCGTAGATGGTCGGCCCCTCGTCGGCGGCGTGGGAACAGACGAGGCCGGCGGGCTTGTGGAGGAGCACCAGCAGACCGTCGGGCGCCTCGAGCGGCTCACCGTCCACGCGGACCTTCAGGGGATCCACCCGCGCGGCGGGATCGTCGGCCACGCGGCCGGCGACGAGGACGCGGCCGGCGCGAATCCACGCGCCCGCCTCGCGCCGCGAGGCGAGGCCGGTGCGGGAGAGGAGCTGGTCGAGGCGTGGACGGGTCACGTCCGTGAAGCCTACTCGGGAAGTGCACCGCCCGTCAGCCCATCGCTGCAAGCGGCCTCGGTCGCAGACGGGAGGGATCCTGTGTCGCCAAGGAGCTCCGATTCGTCCGCCCCAGCTTGCGGGGGGGCCGGGGCAGCCTCGGCAGCCGGGCCCGGCGGGGGATGTCGGGTGATGAAGGGACGCCCTGCGGCGTCGAGCGGCGGAAACCAGCGCTGACGGTCCGCCGCCTCGCCCAGCGCCGTGGCGCGGCCGCGACCCACCAGGCGCTTGTAGAAAGAATCCGCGGCATCCGGGTCGCGATGCATCAGCCAGCGGCCACCGGCGTCGAGCAGGCCGGCCGCGGCGTCCCCGTCCGGCAGCAGTTCCGCGGCGGCCCATGCGAGCCCGGCGGCGCGGTAGCGGTAATGAAAACGCCGGTCCGGCTCCGGCGCATGCGACCGGGCGCGGGCGAGTTCCGCGTCACCGGGCCGGACCAGCCGGAAGTGAGCATTGGTGGCGCGAAAATCCGCCGTCAGGTCGCCCACACCTCGGCCGTCCAGCAGGGCCCAGTCGGGGTCCAGCTCGGTGGCCAGCAGTTCGAGTCCGCGGGTGCGGACGAGGTGCGCGCCGCCGTACCAGGCGCGCGCGCGCATCTCCGGAGGCAGCGACTCATTCTGCCCGGCGAGCAGGTACCGTTGCAGCCTTTGATGGACGGACCGCAGTGCCGCGCTGAAGTACGCCGCCGCCTCATCGCCGCGCTCCATCCGGACCAGCCGCCGGGCAAGCAGGTTGCGCAGCTTTGCGCGGACTTCGCGAAGTTCATCCGGTTCCGCGGGCGCGGGCCGGTCGTCCAGGGGCGCCGGTTCGCGCCAGACGCCGTCCGTCACGTCCTTCAATTCCTCCACCGTCAGCACCCGTTCGGCGACGTAGGCCGCGTCGGTCCAGTGGCCGCTGCGCAGGAAGTCGTCGAGCGCGCCGGTAAAATCGCCCCGCGCCAGCCGCAGGGCGCCGCGTTCGCCGCGCAGACGGCGCACCGCGCGGGCAGGCGTCTCCGGCCACGACGAACCGACGTAGAGGCTCGCGACCAGCCCCTCCGGCGCGGCCGGTTCCGGCACGCGGCGCAGGGCATCGCTCCACCACGCCGCGGCCCGGCCGTGATGGCCGCGTGCGAGTTCGGCCTTCGCCCGCAGCCAGGACGTGACCGGCGTGGCGCCGGCGCGCCCCAGCCACGGTTCCGCG
>JBJXFY010000398.1:0-3569 GCA_046155815.1 Limisphaerales bacterium
CCAGCCAGCCGGTGTAGCTGTAGCCGAGCGTGAGCGCGCTCTTCCCGGCCTGCCAGTCGAAGGGCAGCGCCCAGTTCTCGAAGGCGCCCACGTCCTGTCCGTCGAGATACAGCCGGCCCCAGCCGTCGGCCTGGCCCGAGTTCACGTTGCCGAAGCAGAAGACGATGTGCGTCCAGCGCTCGCGCGTGAAAGGCGGCCGATGCACCGGCACCATCGGGCGCTCCTTCTCCGGGATGTCCTCCCAGCCGCGGCTGCCCGGGTTCCACGACTTTTTCACGGGCAGGATCGCGGCACGGAAATGCCGCGGCCTGTGGTCCTTGCTGAACTCGATGAAGAGGTTGCCCACCTCCCACTCCTGGCCGACGAACTGGAGCGGGTCGCAGTAGCTGGGCTCAAGGTCGCGGTCCGGGTCGAGCCGCAGCCACACCGACACCGCGCCGCCCCAGGCGTTGGTGCGGTACGGGAGGTTGCGCTCGCCACGGAAGAAGATCACGGGACGTATCTTCCGCGTGAAGTGCAGCGCGTCGCCGTGGCGGCCGGCGCCCGGCGCAAGCTTCACCAGGCCGTCGTCCGGCAGGCCGGGCCGCGCCTGCGTGCGGTCGCCGGTGGGCGCGTGGAAAATCCTCGCGTCGCCCGCGGCGAAGTCCGCGTCCGGTTTCCCATCGAAGGACGCGTGGAACAGGAGCGCAGAACGCAGGGCGGCCGGGTCGGCGGCGTGCGCGCAGACGGCCAGGACGGGAAGCAGGAGGAGGACGGGGCGCATGGACCGAGGATGGAATCACCCGGCCCGCGGGCAAGCCGCGAAGCAGGCGCCGGGAGGGCCGGCGCGTCCGGGTTGGCCAGCCAGGCGGAAGGCTGGGTAGCGTTGAGTCCATGCCACCCGACCAACCGCGTCGCGCCTTCCTGCTGCGCACACTGTTTGCCGTCCTGAGCCTCTTCGTCGGACCGGGCCTGCGCGCGCAGCAGACCGAGGTCGGCATCGCCGGCGAGGTGTTCACAGTCAACGGCCGGCCCACGCACGCGGGGCGATTCTGGCGCGGCCACCCGCTGCAGGGGCTGCTCTTCAACGCGCGGCTCGTGCAGGGAATCTTCGACGACCGGAACCCCGGGACCGCCGCCCGCTGGGCCTATCCCGACACCGGCGGCTGGGACGCGGAGCGCAACACGCGGGAGTTCATCGCGGCCATGCCGGAGTGGCGGCGCTTCGGCCTCGACGCCTTCACGATCAACCTCCAGGGCGGCTCACCGCAGGGCTACTCACGCGAGCAGCCCTGGCACAATTCCGCCTTCGAGGCCGACGGCGCGCTGCGCGGGGACTACCTCGGCCGCCTGGACCGCATCCTGCGCCGCGCGGATGAACTCGGGATGGCGGTCATCCTCGGCCTGTTCTACTTCGGGCAGGACGAGCGGCTCGCCGACGAGGCGGCCGTCATCCGCGCGGTGGACACCACCTTGGACTGGCTCTTCGCGCGCGGCTGGCGGCACGTCCTCATCGAGATCAACAACGAGTGCAACGTCCGCTACGACCACGCGAGCCTCCGGCCGGAGCGCGTGCAGGAACTGATCGAGCGCGTCCGCCGGACGGAGCGCGAGGGCCGGCGCTTCCTCGTCGGCACGAGCTACGGCGGCGGGACCATTCCCGGCGAAGACGTCGTGCGCGCCTCCGACTACCTCCTGCTCCACGGCAACGGCGTGCCCGACCCGGCGAAGATCGCGGACATGGTCCGCCGCACGCGCGCCCTGCCCGGCTACACGCCGAAGCCGATCCTGTTCAACGAGGACGACCACTTCGACTTCGGGCTGCCCTACAACCACTTCATCGCCGCGGTCACCGAGCGCGCGGGCTGGGGGTACTTCGATTACCGGATGCGCGACGAGGGGTTGGCCGAGGGCTTCCAGAGCGTGCCGGTGGACTGGACCATCTCCAGCGCGCGCAAGCGCGGCTTTTTCGGGCTGCTGGCGGAAATGACCGGTGTGCTGCCCCTCGGCGCGAAGCCGCGCCCGGCCACGGAAGCGCGGTGGTGGAAGGGCAATCTCCACACGCACTCGCTGTGGAGCGACGGCGACGACTACCCCGAGATGATCGCCGAATGGTACAAGGAGCGCGGCTGGCACTTCCTCGCCTTCTCGGACCACAACGTCACCCTCGAGGGCCAGCGGTGGTTCGGCGTGGGCGACCGCGGCGGCGGCGAGGTGCTGAGGAAGTACCGCGAGCGCTTCCGCGGCGGCTGGGTGGAGGAGCGCGTGGTGGACGGCCGGCCGCAGGTGCGCCTGAAACCGCTGAACGAATTCCGCGCGCTCTTCGAGGAGCCGGGCCGCTTCCTGCTGCTGGCCGGACAGGAGGTGACCGACCGGCACCTCGCTGCGCCCGTGCATGTGAACGCGACGAACCTGCGCGACCCCTTCACACCGCCGGGCGGCGGATCGGTGCTCGACGTGATGCAGCGCAACGTGGACGCCGTGCTCGCCCAGCGGCACGCCTCGGGCCAGCCGATGTTCCCGCACATCAACCACCCGAACTTCGGTTGGGCCATCACGGCCGAGGAACTGCTGCAACTGCGCGGCGAGCCCTTCTTCGAGGTGTACAACGGCCATCCTTCCGTCTTCAACGATGGCGACGCGCAGCACGCCGGGCTGGACCGCGTGTGGGACATCGCGCTGACGTGGCGGCTCGGGGTGCTGGGCCTGCCCCCGCTCTTCGGCCTCGCGGTGGACGACGGCCACCACTACCACGAGCACGCCGTCGGCCGGAGCAATCCCGGCCGCGGCTGGGTCATGGTGCGCGCGCCGCGGCTCACGCCGGAGTCGCTCATCGCGGCACTCGAGGCGGGCGACTTCTACGCCAGTTCGGGCGTGACGCTGCGCGAAGTGCGCCGCGAGGGCGACCGCGTCGTCATCGAGATCGAGCCGGAGGCCGGGGTGACGTACGCCACCGAATTCATCGGCACGCGCCGCGGCTTCAATCCGGCCAACGAACCCTTCCCCAGCCCCGGTGGCGGCCGGCTGCGCGTGACGCACCGCTACGACGCCAGTGTCGGCGAGGTGCTGGCACGCACGGAATCGCCGCGCGCCGAGTACCGCTTCACCGGCGACGAGCTGTACGTCCGCGCCCGCGTCCGCTCGTCCAAGCCCAAGGTGAACGGCTACCGCGAAGGCGAGTTTGAGACGGCCTGGACGCAGCCGATGCGGCCGGGGAGATGAGGGGCGGACCGGGGCAGGCTGCGTGCGCCAGCGTGCTGCCGGCCCCGGTGGGGCGGGCGGCCCGCCCGTCCGCTGGCCGTCTCGGAGCGGGCGCGCACCCCGGCCCCGGCACGTCTTCATGTCAACGGCCGTGCGCTGCTCCGGAAAAGATGGTGGAGCGGTGGGAAACCGGTCCCACACCGGCGCAGTCGCCTTTCCCTTTTGCCCCCGCGCCGCTTTGCGCCCCATGGTTCCGCCATGAACGCCCGCCGGTTGCCCCTGCTCGGCCTCGCCGCCTTGGCCGCCTTTCCCGTCTCCGCCGCCGACTACCGCCCGCCGCGCCGCGACCTCGGCTTCCCGGTGTACACCAACGCCCCCGCCGGCCGGCA
>JBJXFY010000399.1:0-6130 GCA_046155815.1 Limisphaerales bacterium
ATCCTGCTCAAGCCGGTCACCCGCTGGGCCATCGAGCGGGGCTTTGGACTTTTGAAGCGCAGGCCGGGCGGCAAGCCCCTCGCGGAGGAAT
Organism: Limisphaerales bacterium; assembly: GCA_046155815.1. GTDB lineage: Bacteria > Verrucomicrobiota > Verrucomicrobiia > Limisphaerales > CAIMTB01 > JBJXFY01. Next base: position 92 of record JBJXFY010000399.1, read on the forward strand.
GGGCGGAGCACAAGCGCGGCGAGCGGGAACTGGAGGACAAATAAATGGCCGCCGCCGTTCTTGATGCCCACGCCCTGCTCGCCTTCTTTCGCGGCGAGGACGCCGGCGTGCCCGTGCGCGAACTGCTCCACAAGGCCGCCAGCTCCGACCGCCCCCTGCACATGACCGAGGTGAACTACGCCGAGGTGAAATACCTGCTGTTGAAAAAGGACGGCGAGGAAGCGTGGAACAGGCGGTGAACGTGCTCAAAAGCCTCCCGCTGGAGTTCCACCTGGCCACGCGCTCGGTGGCGGACACCGCCGCCGGCTTCAAGCTCAGTCTGGCCGACGCCTTCGCCGCCGCGTTGGCAAAGGAAAAGAAGGCCGAACTCGTCACCGGCGACCCGGAGTTCAGGCCGTTGGAAAAGGAAATCGGAATAGGCTGGCTAAAGTAGGTGTTCAGCAGGGCAGAGCAAAAAATTGAATCGGATCAAGGGAGCAGGTATTCCGCAGTGAGCCTGGCAGAGCGAAAAGTTTCGGTCGCTTGGTAAAGTTGTAGAGGCGGTACAGCTGATATTCGGCTTCCCGCGCTTGAGAAACTTCAACTTCGTTCTTGGAAGCGAAGAACGGAGTTAATGCACCAAAGCGGGTCGTCTTCACTTCAATCAATCGGTCGCGCCCGTCCGTCTCGAACGACTTGATGTCAAAGCCGAGGTGGTCACCAGTGGTCTCCGCAACATGCTCAACTCGATCGGCCAGATCCTTCTTGCCTGCTCGCCAAAGCCGCTTGTGTTAAAATTCCATTACTAATCTTTCCCCGGCGAGTCCCAGAGCTTGGTTTCGCGACCCAATCTCAAGATAGTTTCTCCGCAACGCCGCACGGATCTCACGGACGCGGTCGCCTAGCTTTGGTTTATCGTTTTCTCGTCGTGGCGGGTTAACCAGGATCGCCAATACGTCACTGACAGCGGGCGGTTGTTCAACCCTTTGCTCAACTGCCGCCGCTGCCGCACGGTGCAAACCGGTGGCAACGAGAAGCCGTTCTTCAACGATATCATATAAAAGCTGCTGATAATTCCTGAGCGGTTTGTATCCATTAACGTAGGGGTAACCAAGTTCAATCAGCACAGCGCTGACATTCTGATGCTTCTTCTCAATCGCTCCTTTCGTTCTGTTAGCCAGAAGCTTCTGCAGATTGCGGTTATGCTCGGCCTTGTTGAATTCCTCGCCACGAAGCTCCATCGCGAGCATATCGAAGTAATCCGATACCGTCGCCTCAACATCCTCATGTGATCAATGGTTGGTCATTGTCAAAAAATTGCGAGCCGCCTCACGGTTGAATTGCGGCTTGCAGGATTGGCAAACCACTTTTTACTCCTTTGTGGTCAGCAGTCGCTTATCTCTTTCCCGGCCTGCATCCCGATGGTTTCGAGGATGGCGACAGCGGTTGGCCCCGCACCCTGAAACGCTTCGCGGCCGAGGCATGGCGCCGCGCGGACGCTGGGGAACTTACCGACGAGGAGTTGTATCCGAGCGACGCGCAATGGAGCGGGCTTTACGACCGGATGCATAAGCACGCGCCGGAGGAAGCGGAGCATCGGCTCGCGCTGGCGGCTGACTTCGGCAAGGCAGCGTATGAAAATGCATTCGACACCTCACCCCGGCCCTCTCCGTCCGGGGCGGAGAGGGAGGAGCGATTGTGTGTTGCCAGCGTTCTCTCGCGGAAATTGAATCTGTCTCCATCGGTGTTTATCCGCGGTAAACAATGCCTGATGTCTTCACCAGGGCGCAGCGGTCGGAGGTGAAGTCGAGGATTCACGGGCGCAGGAACAAGGACACGGAACTGGCTCTGGCAAAACTCTTGCGAGCTCATCGCATCACGGGTTGGCGGCGCATTCAGGTAGCATCTAGGTTCATTCGTGGTTGATCCGGTGTCCCGTGTTCGCTGGCGTTGTGCAGACAGGCTGCATCTGGCCGGCAGCGCGAGTTCCATAATCTAAGGGAAGTTCATCTTGAAGATGGGCTGACATGGCTAGCCCGGCATCGCGTGTTCGCCACGACGGCCGCCAAAGCGCAGCCGCTTTTCCAGTTCCACCGCAACAAAGGCCAGCGCCGCGATCCCCACGATGCGCAGCCAGGACAAGGCGTCGATGGGAGCGGTGTGGAAAAGTTTGTTCATCAATGGCAGGTAGGTGAAAACGAGTTGCGCACCCAGCATCCCCAGCGAGCCGATGAGGGTCCAGCGGTTCGTGAACAGCCCGATGGCGAAGAGGGAGTGGTGGAGGGAGCGGCAGTTGAAGAGATAAATCAGCTGGACCAGCACGATGGTGTTGGCGGCCACGGTGCGCGCCGTCGCCAGTCCGGCCTGCTCGATGCGCAGTTCCCAGAGAAACAAGCCCAGCGCGCCGCCGAGCATGATGAGCGACACCAGTCCGGTACGCATGATGAGTGGAAACGTGAGCAGCGGCTGCTTCGGCGCGCGCGGCGGACGGCTCATCACGTCGCGCTCCTTCGGCTCGAAGGCGAGCGACAGTCCGAGCAGCGTGTCGGTCAGGTTGATCCAGAGCAGTTGCAGCGGCAGCAACGGCAGCGGCAGGCCGAGCACGATGGCGCCCAATAGCGTCAGCGCTTCGCCGAGGTTGGTAGGGATGATCCAGACAATGAACTTGGTGAGGTTGTCGAATACGCCGCGGCCTTCCTCCACGGCGGCCTCGATGCTGGCGAAGTTATCGTCGGTGAGAATCATCGCCGCCGCGCCCTTCGCCACGTCGGTTCCGCTGATGCCCATGGCCACGCCGATGTCGGCCTGCTTGAGCGCGGGCGCGTCGTTCACGCCGTCGCCAGTCATCGCGACGACATGGCCGCGTGCTTGAAGCGCCTTCACGAGACGGAGCTTCTGTTCGGGCGCGACGCGGGCGAAGACGGCGGTGCGTTCGGCAATCTCGGGAAGATCTTCGTCGGAGATTTTTTCCAGTTCGCGGCCGGACAAGGCGACGAGCTTGCCGTGTTCTTCGCGGCCCTTCAGCCCGATCTGACCGGCGATGGCGCGGGCGGTGACGAGATGGTCGCCGGTGATCATTTTCACGGCGATGCCGGCGCGCTGACACTGACGCACCGAGGCAATGGCGGCGGGGCGCGGCGGGTCCATCATCGCCTGCAAGCCGAGGAAGGTGAAACCGGCGGCGATATGGGCATGTTCGAGCTTGGCGTGGTGCGCGTCCACGTGGCGGCGGGCCAGGGCCAGCACGCGCAACCCACGCGCGGCCATTGCATTGGCGGCGTGATGCACGGCGTCCTTGTCGAGCGCAACCAACGCATTGCTGTTACTGAGCACGTCGGTGCAGCGCTCGAGCAGGCGTTCGAGCGCGCCGACCTTGTAGATGACCCGGCCCTTGTGCGATTCGTGCAGCGTGGCGCGGAACATGTGTTCGGACTCGAACGGAATCGTGTCCAGCACCGGCGTCTGGCTGCGCGCATCGGCGCGAATCACTCCGCCCTTTCCGGCGGCGACGAGCAAGGCGGCCTCGGTGGGGTCGCCCTGCACCTTGAGCCGTCCGTCTTCGCGCACGAGTTGTGACTCGTTGCAGAGCACCCCGGCGAGCAGACATTCGGCGAGCGCGGGATGCTCCGGCACCTTGATGACTTTGCCATCAAGGCGAAGCTCGCCCTTGGGTTCATAGCCTCCGCCCGTGACCTCGTAGAGTTTTCCCCCCGCAAAGATCTGCCGCACCGTCATCTGATTCTCGGTCAGCGTGCCGGTTTTATCCGAGCAGACAACCGTCGTGCTGCCGAGCGTTTCCACGGCGGGCAGCTTCCGGATGATGGCCTGCCGCTTCGCCATTCGCGACACACCGATGGCGAGCACAATGGTGACCGCGGCAGGTAATCCCTCGGGAATCGCGCCGACCGCCAGCGCTACGGCGGCCATGAACATCTCGATGGGCTTCTCGCCCCGAGCGACGCCGAGCGCAAACGTGGCCGCTGCCAGACTGACGATGACCCAGAGCACCAGCTTGCTGAACTGCGCGATCTTCTTCGTCAGCGGCGTGGACAACTCGACCGCGCTGGAAATGAGATGCGAGATGCGCCCCGTCTCCGTCTGGTCGCCGATGGCCCACACGACGCCTTCAGCCTGGCCGCTGGTGATGAGCGTGCCGGTGTAGGCGAGATTTTTCCGCTCCGCCAGAATCGTGTCCAGCGCGAGCACATCGGCGTGCTTGGCCACGGGCAGCGACTCGCCAGTGAGCGCGGATTCATCCGCGTGAAGATTGCGGACATGGAAGAGCCGCAGGTCGGCCGGCACGCGGTCGCCGGATTGCAGCAGCACCACGTCGCCCGGCACGAGTTGCTCGGAGTGGACGCGAAGCTTCTGATTGTCGCGGCGCACGTTGGTTTCGGTGGCGACCATCTTGGCGAGCGCCTCGATGGCCTTCTCCGCCTTGGCCTCCTGGAGAAAGCCGACGATGGCGTTGATGATCACGACGCCGAAGATGACCGACGAATCCACCCATTCGCCGAGGAAAGCCGTGACGCCGACCGCCACGAGCAGGATGTAAACGAGCGGCTGGTTGAACTGTTTGAGAAACTTCAGCCACGCCGGCGTGCCCCGCCGTGCGGTGACACGGTTGGGGCCGTGTTCCTTCTGGCGTCGGCAAACTTCATCTGCCGACAGGCCGGTGGACAAGTTCACGTCGAGAAACCGTGTGACCTCCGAGGCCGGCAACTGATGCCATACTTTGTCTTTTAGCTTCTCCATGAATGGCGGTTGCTCGGTGAACGGGGACGTGAAGCCAGATGTTCTATTCCACCGAGCGGGCATTGACCGCGCCGGCCTGCCGCCGGAAGAGGGTGACGAAGAGCAGAACGAGCACGCCAATCGTCGCGAGGACGAACGCACCGGAGGAAGGCATCGCCAGCCACTTGAGCGACTCCTTGGCCAGCCCCGTGCTGCCGAGTGCCGGGGCGCGGAAGCCGGCCCACATCCAGAAAACGGAGTAGCCGAATCCGCCTGCGCCCAGCCCGAGGCCAACGGCCATCGTCCAGCGCCGCGAAGCACCGAGCAGTCCCACCAACACGATCAACGCCGGCGCCGTGGTGCCCATGCCGCCCGCGTGCAGGTGAGCGCGCTGCATGTACACCCACGACTTGTCCAACACCGACTTGATGACCGCGTCGTCACCCTTGTAAACGGAGTCGCGCACTTCGGCAGCCGAGGCTTTCAGGCGGCTCTTGATGGAGTCTTCGTTGAGTCCGCAAATGACGCCGATCCCCTGGCCAAAGAGAATGGTGAGCACGGCGAGCACGAGTCCAAGCGAGGCGGCGCGCAGGCTGGAAGTGACGGAGTCTGTTTTCATGGGGGAGAGTTCAGGCGCCAGATGGTGAAGTTCAGGAAGGTCGCAAAGCTCACCCACCCCAGGTAGGGCAGGAGCAGGACGCCGGCAGTTTTTTTGACCCGCCAGAAGGACGTCACGGTCACGGCCAGGACCAGCCAGAACGCGACAATTTCAACCAGGGCCAGGTCCGGTCGGTGCAGTCCGAAAAAGAGCGGCGTCCAGAGTGCGTTGAGCAGCCATTGCAGCAGAAACCATCCGAGCGGCCGCGCCTGCGCTTTCCAGCCGCCCTCGCGCCAGACCAGCCAGGCCGCCGTTCCCATCAGGAGGTAAAGCAGGGTCCACGCCGGCCCGAACACCCACCCGGGCGGATTCCACGCGGGCTTGATCAGGCTGGCGTACCAGTCGCCGGTGGAGACAAACACCGCCGAGGCGGAGGCCGCGAAGGAAAAGGCCAGCCAGCCCGCCAGGGCCAGCATCTGGCGCGCTTTTGGTCTGGGTGCGGGAGCGGTGGAGTTCATGGCGTTTCGCTTCGAGCGGCCGTCGGCACCCTTCGGGTGGTCGCCGAAGAGTTAAAAGGCTTGGGCAGTCGCGCGAACTCGTAATTCAGTTTCGCGATCTTCCCGCGCCAATAGGGTCTCTCCCCGTCCGGCGTCATCCATGAGACTTCCGCTTCCAGTGGCACCCGCATGCCGTCGCGCAGGGCATAGTTCCAGAATCGGCCCTCCCAC
>JBJXFY010000400.1:0-11931 GCA_046155815.1 Limisphaerales bacterium
CTCCTGCGGGTCAAAGCCGGCCGTCGGCGACGCCGTGATGTTCCGCACGTTGTCCACGCCGGAGCCCTTCGCGGTGAGGCCGAGGGACTGCAGGCGGGTGACGGTGTTCACCAGGTTCTTCGGCGCGAGGCCGCGGACCTGGAGGTTGGACCGTGTCGTAATGGCCGACTTGCCGTCGCCGTAGTCGTCCGCGAGGTCGGCGAGGCCGCGGAGCTGCGCGGCGGTCAGCTCGCCGGCCGGGATGCGGCAGCGCAGCATGAAGCTCGGCTGCGCCGGCGCGACGTAGAACAGCCCGTGGTAGCGGAACCGGAAGGTGTCCGCCTCGTCCGGAAACTTGTTCTGCTCGGCGGGCTCCATCAGCCGGTCCCAGGCGTCCAGCCCGTGCAGCTCGTGCTTCCACAGTTCCTGCTTGGTGACCTCGGAGAGCGGCGTGCCGTGGATCGTCTCCTCCGCCGCGGGCGCGGCGAGGTTCGGCCCGCCGGCCGCGGTGTCCGCGGTGAACTGCCCGCCGACGGTGATCCCGACGTAGGGGAAAAGCCGGCGCTGCGCGAGGCCGGCCATCAGCCCGGCGAGATATTCCTTTTGCTCGGCGGTGAAGCCGCCGCCGGGCGGCGTGGGCGGCGTGGCGGGAAGGGGCGGGGCGGCGGTCATGGCGTCAGTGAGTCAGCGCCTCAACCCGCACGGCGCAGTGCTTGTAGGCCGGCTGGCGCGAGTGCGGGTCGAAGGCAGGGAACGTGAGGCGGTTCACCTCGGCGTAGTGCATCGGCAGGAAGACCTGGCCCGGCTGCACACCGGTCGTGAGGAACACCGCGGCCTCGAGCGCGCCACGCCGTGAGGTGATGCGCACATGGCCGTCGTCTGCCACGCCAAGCCGCACGGCGTCGGCGGGATGAAGCTCCGCGTACACGCCCGCGGGATGGAGCTGGCGGAGGATCGCCGACTTTCCAGTACGCGTCTGCGTGTGCCACTGCGCGCTGGTGCCGCGGCCGGTGAGGAGTTTGAAGGGATACTCCGCGTCCGCCCGTTCGGGCGGCGGCTGCGGCGGTTCGAAGTGAAACCGTGCGCGACCGTCCGGCGTGAAGAACCGGCCGTCGGCGAAGAGGCGGCGTTCGGGTGGGGGATGGGGTCTGACGTCCGGCTTCTGGGGCGCCGTGATCCGCGGCCCCAGGTGCCAGACGCCAGACGCCGGACCCTCCTCCCGTGGCCACGGCCACTGGATTCTCCCCTCCGCCTCGAGCTGCGCGTACCCCCCGATCCCCGTGATGTCGCAGGGCTGCGCGGCCGAGCAGCGTTGCAGGATTCGGAACACCGCCTCGGGCGAGTTCCATTCGCGGAACATCTCGCCGCAGCCCCAAGCCTCCGCCACGAGCCGCACGATGTTGAAGTCGCTCAGCGCCTCGCCGGGCGGCCGGCGCACGCGGCGGATCACGCCGAAGCGCCGTTCCGAGTTGATGTACGTGCCCTCCTTCTCATCCCAGCCCGCGGCGGGCAGGACAAGGTGCGCCTGCCTCGCCGTCTCCGTCGTCGCGTACAGGTCCTGCACGACGAGAAACTCCAGCCGGCCCAGCAGATCGTTGAACTCGCGCTGGTGAATCCACGAGTGCGCGCCGTTGGTGGCCACGACCCAAAGCCCCTTCACCACGCCGTGGCGGATGCCGTCCACGATCTGGTCGTAGGCCCACGAGTTCTCCGCTGGGATGCGCTCGACGGGAAGGCCGGTGGCCGCGGCGATCTTCGTGCGATGGTCCGCATTCGTGAACTCGTACCCGCCCAGCAGGTTCGTCGTGTTGCTGAAGAGCCGGCTGCCCATCGCGTTGCACTGGCCCGTGATCGAGTTCGCGCCGGTCCCCGGCCGGCCGATGTTTCCCGTCATCAACGCGAGGTTGATGACCGCCTGCGCCGTGCGCGTGGCCTGGTGGCCCTGGTTCACGCCCATCGTCCACCAGAAGCTCGCCGCACGCCCGCGCCCGGTGGTGTCAGCCGCGCGCACGATTTCCCCGACCGTCAGCCCGGTCTCGGCCGCGACGCGGTCCGGCGTGAACGGCCGGACGAACTCGCGGAACTCCGCGAAGCCCGTTGTGTGCGCCGCGACGAACGCCGCGTCCACGCGGCCCGCCTCGACGAGCAGGTGCGCGAGGCCGTACAGCAGCGCGAGGTCGGATTTCGGCCGCAGCGCGAGATGCTGCGTGGCCGCCGCGGCCGTCTCCGTGCGGCGCGGGTCGAGGACGAGGATTGCCGGCCGGTTTCGGTTCCGCAGCACGCGCTGCCACAGGATCGGGTGCGCGATGCAGAGGTTTGAACCGACGAACACCAGCACGTCCGACTGCTCGAAGTCCGCGTAGGTGAATGGAGGCGCATCGAAGCCGAAGCTCTGCTTGTACGCCGCCACCGCCGTGGCCATGCACTGCCGCGTGTTACCGTCGCCGTGGCGGAGGCCCATCCCGAGCTTCGCCACCGCGCCCAGCAGCGCGAGCTCCTCGGTCGGAATCTGCCCCGTGCCCAGCCACGCGAGCGAGTCAGGGCCGTGGCGCTGCTGGATGGCCTTGAAGTGCGCCGTGAATTCACCGGGCGCCGCGGCCCAGTCCACCGGCACCAGCTCGCCGCCGGCGTTGCGCAGCAGCGGCGTCGTCGCGCGGTCCGGCGCATCGAGCGGCGTGAGCGCCTCCCAGCCTTTGGGCAAGCCATTCCTAGGTCCACCGGGTAGGCCGGGTCGGGCGTGAGGTTCACGGCCTCGCCGTCACGCAGGTGCAGGCGGAGGTTGCAGCCGGTGGAGCAGTAGCCACACACCGAGCCCACCGTGGCCTCGGGTGCCAGCCGCGCGGGAACCTGGCCGAGGCCGAAGCCGCCCGGCTGGCGCACCAGCTCAGCCGTCATCGGCCCGGACCATCGGCGAAGCAGCGAGTCAGCCGGCGGCGTGGATGTGGGCGACCCCCGGAAGCTCATCGCGCCGCCCCTCCCGGCATCCGTTCCGGCGACACCGCCGTGAAGAACAGGTGCCTCTCGATCAGTTCCGACGCGAGCAGCAGCGACGTGCCGAAGCCCGCAATCAAGGCCCGGCCCGGCCCTTCATCGGCGAGGCCGGGCAGCATCAAGGTCGCGCCCATCAGGGCCAGCGCGACTCGCACCGCCGCGCGGGGACGCAGCGGCCCGGCCAGCAGCGCGGCGCTCCGCCGCAGCGGCGTCCAGGCCGCATCGCTGGCGTGCCTGCGCACGGCAGACTCCGCGGCCAGCTTGAGGCCCAAAACGCCCACGCCGGCCGCCGCCAGCCACCTGCCCGCCGGTGCGCCGGCCGCCACGGCCAGCGCCGGCCCGACCACGCCGGCCGTGCCGAAGAAGCGGAGGAAAGTAGGGCCCGCGGTCCAGAAATGGCGCTTCGTCGCGACATACACCATTGCGGAGGCGAACACGCCGACGAGGCCGGTAGCGGCGGTGAGCACGCCGAGCCTGCCGCGCCACGGCACCAGCGTCCCCAACCATGGCGAGGCGGCCACCAGCGCGGCCAGCCCGGCAAAAGCGCCGAGCGCAAGAATCTCCCGGCTCAGCCAGGAACGCCGCCAGCCGAGGAACGCGCGCCACGCGCGCGCCGGCTGGCCGAGATGCAGCGGACTGGCCCCCATGCCCGCCAGCAGCAGCACGAAGGATGCCGCCACCAGCTCGCCCGGGGCCGGCGCGTGGGCCAGCCGCAGCGCCGCGTCCGCCGCAAACCCGCCCGCCGCCGCCTGGGTCAGCACGAGCATCGCCGCAAGGGGATGATGCGGGTCCGCCGGCGCGGCCTGCGCCTCGTCCGCCGCGGTGAGGACGGGAAGCGCCGGATTCTGAGAAACGTAGCGCGTCGTCGGAAGTGTCAGCGATGGCCGCGGCGAGGCCGGGAGGAAGGTGTTTCCATTATCCAACCTGAGAAATGAGGTTCCTGCCGGTTCTGGCTCCCTCACGCCGGTTCCGCCGGCCTTCGGCAGAACGCCCGTCGTCACTTCCGAGTGACCCACCACCCGGATGCGGATCGCCTCGTTCGGGCACGCCCGAACGCACGCCGGCGCCTCACCCGCCGCCAGCCGGCCGTGGCACAGGTCACATTTCCGCACGATGCCGAGGCGGGCCGAGTACTTCGGCACCTCGTACGGGCACATCATCACGCGGAACTGGCAGCCGATGCACTGGTCATCGAGGTGCCGCACGATGCCGGTGGCGGGATCCTTGTCGTAGGCCAGCACCGGACAGCCGTGCGCGCAGCCTGGCTCGACGCAGTGATGACAGGCCGTGGTGACGTGCTGAAGATGGGGGATGGGTCTGGCGTCCGGCGTCTGGGGTCTTGGACCTCAAGGCCAGTGAGTCACAGGTGACCAGCGGCCGACGCGACGCCAGCTCCCGCCATCCTCGAGGCCGTTGAGCGAGTGACACGCGGTCACGCAGGCCTTGCAGCCCGAGCAGGCGTCGAGATCCACCTCGAAGGCGTACTGTTCGCCCGGCCCCGGCGGCGTGGCCGGCAGCACCGCACGGTAGGCGGCCCCGCCGGCCGGGGCCGCCACGAGGCGTTCATGCCACGCGGTGAAGCGTTCCACCGCCGTGTGCGAACGCTCGGCGCCGAGCAGCTCGTCCACGAGCGTGCGGAGCGGCGGGGAGCTGGCGGCGGCGCGGACCATGCAGTGAGTTCAAGTCACTTCAAAAGCGCACCATGAGCTGCGCATAGAACCAGTCGGCGTCCTGCGAGCCGACCTGGCTGAAGGTCTCGCGGACGTAGTTCCCGCGGAAGAAATGCGCGTACCCGGCCTCAATCGTCGCGAACTTCGTCAGCGCATAGCCGGCGATCACGTCCAGCTCATAGCCGAGGAAGCCGTCGTAGGCGGGATTCCGTCCGTAGCCGCGCCCGCTGCCCGTGGCGCCGGCCGAACCGGGAGCCTGCCGGGCGATGCCGGCGACGTTGTAGAAGCGGTCGTCCGTGTCCGCGAGCCACAGCGCGTGCGCCTCGATGGCCGTGGACAGCCGCGGCACCGGCTTCATCGAGAAAATGGTGCGCAGGTCGTGGACGTTCTGCCATGGCACGAGGTCCATGTAGCCGTAGAACTTGTGGTTCGTCGGATAGAGGTTGTCGAAGGTCCCGTGGGTGGCGTCGTTCGGGTCGCCGTCACCCGAGGCGTAGGCGTACTCGATGGCGAACCGCGGCGTCCCGAAGTAGTCTGGCAGCGTGTAGCCGACGTTGAACGATGCGGCGAGGGCCTCGTGGTCGTCGCGTTCGTTGGCGCGCACGCCCGTGGCGGGACGCTTCCAGTTCCCCAACTGGCCGGCGGCCTCGACCGTGTAGTCGAAGTTTCCCAACTCGTTCGTGGCGGATCGCAGGCGGATGCCGACGGTGTAGATGTCGCGCGCGGAGGTGTTGAATGGTGCGGGCGTCACGTTCGGCGCCTTCAGGAGCGCCGCCTCGGGACTTACGTTGCGGGCGAGGAGGTAGAACTCGGTCCAGTTCTTCGGAATCTTCCGCGTATTGAAGTAGAGGCCCGAGAACCATTCATAGTCATTGACCGTATTGAAGTTGTTGTCATCGGGCACGACGATGCGGCCGGTGAAGGCGTCCACGCCGAACCAGCCGTTCTGCCAGCGGACCTTTGCGGCGTCGAAGACGCGGCCGATGTTGTTCCACGCGAATCCGCCGATGAGCCGCTCGTCGCCGTAGTTCAGCTCCTGCCGGCCGACCTTGAGCGAGAGCGGGAACTCCTTGTGGTTGCCCAGCGTGAAGAACGCCTGGTGCAGGTCCACCGGGCCGTCCGACTCGGGGCTTGAGCCGGAGGGGATGTTGGGGGCGGAACCGCGGTCATCACCGGTCACCGCGCTGCTGCGGCCCTCGACCAGGGCGCTCCACCACTCGTCCGTGTAGCCGACGCGGGCGAGCACCTTGCTGGCCAGGAAGCTGTTGTCATTCGAGATGCCGCCGGGATTGACGGAGCGGGCCACCTCGGCCGTGGCGAAGTCACTGTTCGGCGGGGCGGCGAGGTGGTTTTCCCGCAGCTCGTAGCGCAGCCGGACCGAGCCGCTGAGATCCCAGTTGGCGAGGTAGGCGTCCTTGTTCCTCAGGTACTGGTCGAGGAAGCCGGGAAACGGCGCCGGCGGGGGAGGCGGGGCGTACTGCGCCGCGGCGTCAGGAAGCAGCGCGGCGAGGCATGAACAGGCCGCAGCGAATCGGGCGGGGAACGGTGTTTGTTTCATGGGTTGGTGCGACAACATGGTGTGGACCGAAGGGGGCCGGCCTTGACGCGGGTCACGCCGCCAGCGCGACGGCCTCCGGCGGCCGTTTCCGGCGGTGGGCGTGAATCTCCAGAAACCCGATCAGCCGCTCGCGCAGCGGATAATAGCCGGGGTGCTCCATCACGGCCTTGCGGTCGCGCGGGCGCGGGAAGTGGACGGGCACGATGTCCCCGACCTCGGCGGCCGGACCGTCCGTCATGCAGACCACGCGGTCGCTGAGGTACAGCGCTTCGTCCACGTCATGCGTGACCATGAGCGCGGTGATGCGGTTCTTGCGCCACAGCTCGAGCAGCACGGCCTGCAGCTCGTAGCGGGTGAGCGAGTCAAGCATCCCGAAGGGCTCGTCGAGCAGGAGCATCTTCGGCTTGAGCGCAAAGGCGCGCGCGATGCCGACACGCTGGCGCATGCCCTGGCTGAGTTCGGGGGGGCGCTTGTCCATCGCGTCCGCCAGGCCGACGACGCTGAGGTAGTATTCGGCGATCTGTGCGCGCTCGGCATGGGGCGCGGTAAAAAAGACCTGGTTTACGCCCAGCATGACATTCTCCTTCGCCGTCATCCAGGGCAGCAGGGAGGGCGACTGGAACACCATGCCGCGGTCCGGTCCCGGGCCGCCCAGCTCGCGGCCGGCGAGGATGATGCCGCATGCCGCCGGACAGCTCGGCCGGCACCTTCTGCGCGGCGGGCGTCAGGTTCACCATTGCGATGAACCTCCGGACGTGCGCGGCGCGCTGCTCCGCCGTCCACGGCGGGAACACCTGGTCCACGGCCAGCGCGACGTTCTCCGTGACCGTGATCCAAGGGAGCAGCGAGTAGTTCTGGAACACGAGGCCGCGGTCGGGTCCGGGGCCGTCCATCTCCTCGCCGTCCAGCTTCACCGTGCCGGCATCGGGCCGGATCAGCCCGGCGAGGAGTGACATCAGCGTGGTCTTGCCCGCGCCGGAGCCAGGGAATGACCATCGGCTTCTTCGGCCAGCCGAGCAGGCCCATCGTGCTGGCGAGGGGCATGCCGAGGAGCATGTGCGTGAACTGGTTGTCGCCATTGCTGAGCGAATCGCGGATGGCGGCCCAGTTCGCGCCCTTGGCGATGGTCACGTCGAGGCCGTGCTGCTTGAAGAAGCCCTTCTCGGCGGCGATGACGAAGGGCGAGCAGTCGGTGAGGGCGATGATGCCGCAACGGAGCTTCGCCTGTTCAGGGGCGTCGGCGGCTCAGGCGGCGCCGACCCAGCCTTTCGGCAGGCCGGCGAGCAGGGTCGCGGCCGCAGACGACTTGAGGAAGCGACGGCGGCTCAGTTCAGGAGAGATGGGTTTCAAGAGTGGGTGCGGGTTGGGAGTGACGGGATGAGACGGGCAGTGAAAGGGCGTCGCGGTACAGGTCGGCGCGGAAGGTCCGCTGCAGGAGCGTCGCGGCGGCGGCCTCGGGCGTGTCGAGGCAGCCGGCGATCCAGCGCGCGTGGCGGAGGCCGGGCTCGTTGACGTCGTCGCCGTTGAAAATGATGGCCTCAGGCTGGTGCGCGCGACGGCACGCGCCGAGGTCGTAGTCGCCGGTGAGGACGGGTTCGAGCGCCGCACGGGGCACCTCGAGCCCAGCGCGGTCGGCGAGGAGGTCGAGCAGGGCCGGGCGGTTGGCCGGGACTGCGCACCAGGCGCAGGCCTCCCGCAGCGCGGCCACGAGGGCGAGGTGTTCGGCATGCCGTGACTCGGCGAACACCTCGCGCACCACCAGCACCTTCTCGGGATGGTCGGGGGCCAGTTCGGCGGACAGCGCGATGATCACGCCGACGCCGGCCTGCACGGCGAGGGTACCCCACGGCTCACCGACACAGCCGCCGTCCACATGGCCGGCGCGGAGGTGGTGGACCATCTGGGACGGCGGGACGACGACGAGACGGAAGTCGCGGCCCTCGGCGAGGCCCTGGTGGCCGAGCCAGCGCTTGAGCAGGAAGGCGTGCGAGGAATGCGCATGGACGATGGCGAAGGTGAGCGGCTCTTCCCGCCGTCGCGCGAGCTGTGCCAGCGGCACGTCCTCGTGCAGGCCGGCCATCCAGAGGCGGCGGGCGACGATGAGCGCGTTGCCGTGGACGTTGAGCACGAGGGCGGTCAGTGCTGGGCAGCGGACCGAGCCGATCCCGAGCGTGAGTGCGAGCGGCATCGGTCCGAGGGCCTGTGCGGCTTCCAGCTCGCCGGACAGGATCTTGTCGCGGATGGTCGCCCAGCCGAGTTCGCGGCAGAGGCGTACCTCGAGGCCGCGGGCGCGAAAGAGGCCAAGCTCCGCCGCCGCGAAGAGCGGCGCCGCATGGATCAGGGGCACGTAGCCGAGCCGGAGCGGCGCGCGGCGCGGCGCGGGCGTGCGGACTTGGGCTGGTCCGATGGGCATTACTGGACACTTGGGGTGTCCGGGCCCAAATCAGCCCTGCGCGTGCCGGGGGCCGCTGGCTGGCGCGATGAATGCTTGGCTTTGTTCGCCTGTGAAACATGAAACCCATTCATGGGCGAGGCAGCCACTCGACAGCCGGCAGCTTCGCGCCTTCACCACCCTCGCCCGCACGGGGAGTTTTACCGCCACCGGCCGCGAGCTGTTCCTTTCCCAGTCCGCCATCAGCCACGCAATGCGGGCACTGGAAACCGACGTTGGCTGTCGCCTTTTGGACAGGATGGGCAGGAAGGTCACGCTGACGCTCGCCGGCGAGCAGCTCCTCGCGCACGCGCAGAAAATACTCGCCGAAATGAGCGGCGCGCGGGAGGCGCTGAGCCAGCTCGGCAAGTGGGGCCGCGGCCGGCTGCGCATCGGCGCGACCACCACCGCCTGCCAGTACATCCTGCCGACGGTGCTGCGGGAGTTCCGCGAGAGCTTCGCGCACTTCGCCATCACGATCGTGCCGGCCGACACCGGCGACGTGATCAAGCAGCTCACCGCCGGCCGCCTGGACCTCGCGCTCACGCTCGAGCCGAAGTCCGAGGAGAACCTGCTTTTCGAGCCGCTTTTTGAGGACGAGCTGCTCTTCGTGATGAGCCCGCTGCACGCGTGGGCGGAGCGCGGGCAGGTCGAGCGCGCCTCGATCCCGAAGCAGAACTACGTCCTCTACGACCGGAACAGCTACACCTTCCGGCTTGTGGACGACTACTTCCGCCGGGAAAACATGGTGCTGAACACCTTCATCGAGCTCGGCAGCATGGAGGCCATCAAGGAGCTGGTGAAGGTGAACCTCGGCGTCAGCATCCTCGCGCCCTGGATCGCGCGGGAAGAGATCCACGCCGGCGCGTTGGTCACGCTGCCGCTCGGCCGCCGCAAGCTGCGGCGGCAGTGGGGCCTCGTGCGCTGGCGCTCGCGCACCCTGAACCTGGCCGAGGAAACCTTCGTCGCGCTCTGCCGCGAGTTCACGCGCCAGATGGGCGTCACCGGCCCGGCGGCGGCTTGAGGCCGGCGCGTCCCAGGCGACCGCTCCGTGCACTCGTGAGCCACGCTTCAAGTGCGTTTCTACCATTCCAAACAGGCCATCCATCCCGCGAGGTGGCGCCCATGGACATTTGAAGCCTTCGCCGGACCCTCCCACTGACAAGTCATCCGCAGCAGCTGCGCCTGCCCCCCCGGCATGAATCTCCAGGCGCTGCCTGCACCCGCTCGCACGGCGGCGCGCCCCAGCCGTCCGCGGGACGGCTCGAGAAACGGCGCGGCCCGATCCTCAAGGTCTTGAACTCCGCCCCGCTGATCTGCCCCAAGCAGAGGCAATCCATGCGCGTGATTGCCGTGATAGACCAGCGGCCTCGTCATCGAGGGAAACATGCGCCACCTGGGTCGGTGGAACGGAACCTCGTCGCTGGCCCACGCCCGCGTCCGTCCGGACGCAGAGGGGCCGTGGACCCGCTCGCCCCGTGAGATGGCTTGCTTCATCTCATGGGGCGAGCCGTGTGACGACGTCGAACCCATGCCCCGTCTCGAGAACGTCGGGACTGACTCACCCGAACCAGTCCGCCGATGGGGTGCGCCCCGATTTGGTTGCAGCCGGCAGGCACTGCTGGGCCGGAAAATCAGCGGCGGGCGGCCCTCCATCCGGGAAAATCGGTCGCCGACTCGTCGGGGAGCGGAGCCCTCAGAAGAGGCCTTCCCGTGCCAGGCATGGGACAATGGGGCGATGAACCCGACGCCAAGGCAGACTTCCCTGAACCGCAGGGCGTCCAGAGATCAGATTCCAATCAGTCGTGGTCCAAGCCACGAACGGGCGCCACGCGCCCGGGATTCGCCGGTCCCTACTCGGGCGCTTCCGCGTCCGGCAGTGGTTGCGCTGAGTCGTTGGACAATCCCGGAGGAGACGTGGACCATTCGGGTCCTTCCAGCGCCTGCTGGTAACCCACCGCATGAAGTCGTTGCATCAGGACTGGATCGAAGACCTCATTTCGCTCCAGATCGACATGCTCCGGAATGGTGACCCAATGGAAGCCCGACTGTTCCTGGCGGGTGGCGGCATAGATCCGGAACAGATCGCCCACCACCGCCGATCGTGCGGCGGCATCCAGAGAACGCACGGCGATCCCGCGCAAGGACCTCGGCGTCGGGCTCGAAATCGGACGCAGGCGCCCGTTGTGAATCACAAAGGCGTCTTCCCGACCGGCGTGCTCGCGGATGAGCGAGGGTCGGAAAACGCCGCCATTGTAGAAGACGTTGGCGCCCACCGCGCCATCGACGTGCATCTCATCATACCGCCTGCCCTGCGCCTCGACTTCAAAGAGGACCGGCGGAAAGACGACGGGAATCGACGCCGAGGCGAGCATCACTTTGCGGAACAAGGCCAGCGCCTTGGGACGACCGCTCGTGGCGATCAAGCCCATGTTCCAAACGACAAACTGCTGTGCGTCGAGGTCCACCGTGCCCACGTAGAGCCGCCGGCCCTGATGGTGCGCTTCCGCGATTTTCCCCAGGAAAGCTTCATCGACCAGTTGCGCAATGAGGGCTGCAAGCGGTGCCGTGTCCGTCAGCGCTTCGCCCCACAGCAGACGCCCGGGCAACCAGCGCCGGTTGAAAATGTCGCGCGAGGCCGTCGTGGTGTAGAACTCGCCCAGGGTATCGTCGTACTCCGGCCCCAGAAACGCGAAGGGAGCCATCAGGGCCCCCGTCGAGACCCCGGTGACGATCTTGAAGACGGGCCGGCGGCCGGTGCGCGACCAGCCTTTGAGGAAGCCCGCGCCGAAGGCGCCCTGCGAACCGCCACCGGACAACGCGAGATGCGGGTAGCGGATCAGTCCATCCGCCGTCTGCGGGAAATCCTCCGGCCGTTGCTGGACGAAAGACCGCTCGAGGTCCGCTTCCATCGCCGCGCTGGGCCGGCCGGCCCAGGCACGGACCACGGGCATGTTCGGGATGGACGCAGCCGCGCCCAGATCGGTCGGGACCGGACTGCGCTTCAGCCGGGCGCAACCGGTCAGCGCGACAACCAAGGCCAGCCACGTGAGCGGGAGGGTGAACCCAAGCCTCGCTCGGGTGATGGCGGCCGGGGACCACTTTCGTTCTCCGGCCCGTGAACGCAGGCGCGGAAAAGTCCCTGCTGGACTCGGATTGGCTCGACGGACGGGAGACATGCCGCGTTACAAGGACGGTAGTGAGCTTCCATAGACTGAGGCAATGAGATTCAGGTCTGGGCCCCCGACACCGGGGAAAATGCAGACGAACGAGATGGTCATGGGGGCGTTCACCGGGGCTAC
>JBJXFY010000412.1:0-9658 GCA_046155815.1 Limisphaerales bacterium
CAGCGCCGGCCGCCGGGCGAGCAGCTCGAGGTACGTGCGGCGCACGAGGGCGGTGACTTCGTCGCGGCGGAACCGGAGCCACGCCGCGTCGTCCGGCGCGGGTCGGTCCGGGCGGCCCGTGCGCCGCTGGAAGCGCTGCACGGCGACCGGGTTGTAGCCCCACTCGCGGCCGTTGTAGCGGATGTAGTCCCAGTGGAAGCCGTCCACGTCGTAGCGCGTGACGAGGTCGAGCGCGACGCGGACGGTGTGCTCCTGCACGGCGGGGTGCGCGGGGTCGAAGGCGTAGTTGCCGCCGCCCCAGCGCTGGCCGGCGTGGTTCTCCGTGAGCCAGTCCGGGTGGAGGCGGTAGGGATGATTGGCCTGCGGCGGGAGGGTGTTCTGCTGGTTCCAGATGTTGTAGGTGACGATCCAGGCGTGGACCTCGAGGCGCGGGCCGAATCTGGTGTCGCGGGCTTCGCGCAGCAGCTCGGCGAGCGGATCGAAGCCGGCGGCCAGCTCGGCGGCGCGCGGCTCGAGGGTGCTGTTGTAAAACGTGTCCCCGCGGCGGCGCATCTGGACGATCAACGCGTTGAAGTTGCCGCGGCGGGCGTCGGCCACGAGCTGCCGTACCTCCGCGGCGGTCTTGAATCCGGGGTTGAAGGCGTCCACCCACAGCGCGCGGAACTCGGGCGGCGCGGCCTGCGCCCGGAGGGCGGGCGCGGCCAGTCCCCCGAGAAGAAGCAGCGTGAGGCGAAGGCACGACACGGACGACAGCACGCGGGATCATCCGCCACGGAGGCGGGACGTGCAAACGCGGCCGGCTCACCCCGCGGCGGCGCCGGCCCGGATGACAATCCTGTCACGCGCTTGACGCCGCCCGTGCCGTCGGGCCCGTTGCCGCCGCCGCATGACCTCCCCCCTCCACCGCGCCGGCCCGTGGCTGGGCGTCGCCGCCTGCCTGGCCGCCCTGGCCGCGCCAAGCGCGACGTATGCCGACTTCCGCCTGCAGGCCTTCCCGCCGGCGCTCCGCGCCGACGACTCCGTGGCCGGCCCGGCCGCCGACCCGGACCGTGACGGCCGCGTCAATTTCGCCGAGCACGCGCTGGGCACGGATCCGTTGGTGGCCGACACCCGCCCGGTCTGGAAGGCGGACACTGCGCGGCGCGAGCTGACGTTCGCCGTGTCCCAGGCCAGCGCCGCCCGCGACGCCGCGCTACGCTTCCGTGTCACGGACGGCCTCGGCGTGCCCGGCACCGCCGCCGCGCTGGCGACGAACGACGCCTCCGTCGCCTGGACCACGCTGGCCGCGGCGCTGCCCGTGGAGCCGGCGCGGCCGGCGCGCTTCGCGCAGCTCGATGCCGAGGCCGTCCCGCCGCCCCCGGCAACGACGGGCTGGGTGTGGTTCGAGGCCGAGCCGCCCAACGGCGAGGCCGGCGCCGACCTCTCGGGCGGCCAGATGACCTGGGTTGGGCCGGGCGGTTCGGTGCAGAAGACCGTCACCGTCCCGGCTGACGGCACCTACTCGCTCTGGGTGCGGAAATTCTGGAACCCGCAGGGCTTCCGCTGGCGCGCGGGCGCAGGCGCTGCGTGGAACGAGTCGCGGGAGCAGTCGCTGGGCGACCTCGTGATGCTGGGCGGCAACGCGGGGCGCCGGGTGGGCTGGGCCAACGTGGGCTCGGTCACGCTCCGCGCCGGGGCGCACGCCTTCCGGCTCGAGCCGATCGCCGGCGACGCGAACACCACGGCCTACGACTGCTTCGTGCTGACGCGCGACCCCTTCACGCCACGCGGCCGGCTGAAGCCCGGCGAGGCCGTCAGCATCAACGAGCCCGGCTGGTTCGCCTTCCAGCCGCAGTCTGACGAGTTTTCCTTCAGCCCGGTGGACCTGCGGCGGCTGAACGAGGCGGAGGCCGGCGAACAGGGCTTCATCCGCGCGGCCGGCGAGGATTTCCTCCACGAGAAGACCGGCCTTCCGGCGCGCTTCTGGGCGGTGAACGTCGGCCTGGGCGTCGCCGCAGCGTCGCCGCAGGAAGTGCAGACCTTCGCCCGCGCGATGGCCAAGCGCGGCGTGAACCTCGTCCGCATCCACGGCCCCGTCTACGATGGCAGCGGCCCCACGATGGGCCGGCTGGACACCAACCGCGTGGCGCAGGTCCAGCACCTTGTCCACGCCCTGAAGCGCGAGGGCATCTACACCGCGCTGAGCCTCTACTTCCCGCTTTGGGTGCAGCTCGGCCCGGAGAACACGGACTTCCCGGGCTACTCCGGCGGCAAGCATCCCTTCGCCCTGCTCTACTTCAACCCGGCGTTCGAGTCACTTTATCGGACATGGTGGCGCGGCCTGCTCACCGCGCCGAACCCCCACGGCCCGCCGCTCAAGGACGAGCCGGCCGTCGCCTTCGCGGAGATGGTCAACGAGGACTCGACGCTGTTCTGGACCTTCAACCCCGACGCCGGCCAGGGCGGGAACATTCCCGACGCCCAGCGCGCGTTGCTGGAAGGACAATTCGGTGACTGGCTGCTCATGAGGTATCCCGGACTCACCCTCGCCCAGATCAAATCACAGAAGTGGGCCAACCTCGGAGTGGGTCACGACAACTTCGCCGCCGGCCGCGCCGGCTTCCGGCCGCTGTGGAACCTGTTCAACGAGCGCCGCCCGCGCGACCGCGATACGGCGGAGTTCCTGACCGAACTCATGACGCGCTTTCACCGGCGCACCTTCTCCTACTTCAAGGACGAGCTGGGATTCCGCGGGCTGGTGACCTGCTCGAACTGGAAGACGGCCTCGCCCCAGTACCTCGACCCGCTCGACAAGCTGGCCAATGACGTCGGCGACTTCTTCGACCGGCACGGCTACTTCGGCGGCCTGCACGAGGGGCCGAACAGCGCCTGGAACATCGAGGCCGGCCAGTCCTTCGACGACCTCAGCGCGCTGAAGTTCCGCGGGCCCGCCGGCTCCGGCGACGACTTCGCCAACCCCATCTTCGACCTCATCTACTCGGGCAAGCCCTCCGTCATCTCCGAGATCAACTGGCCCGAGCCGAACCGCTTCCGCGCCGACATGGCCCTGGTGGGCGCCGCCTACGCCGCGCTCCAGGGCACGGACGCCGTGATGTGGTTTGCCGCCGGCGCGGGCACGTGGGACGGCCTGCCGGGCAAGTTCTCGATCCAGACGCCCGGCGTGCTCGGGCAGTTCCCCGCCGCCGCGCTGATCTACCGGCAGGGTCTCGTGCGCACCGCGCCGCGCGTCGTGGACCTCGACCTCAACATCGCCGACCTCCAGGCGCTGAAGGGCACGCCGCTGCCCGCGCCGCAGAACTTCGACCAGCTCCGCGGCGGCGATGTGCCGCCGGGCGGGGTGATCACGAACGTCGGCGCGGTGGATTCGCTTGCCTTCCTCGTCGGCCGCGTCGGCGCGGACTTCGTGACGAACGCGCCCGCTTCCCGCGTCACCGACCTTTCACCGTGGCTCGACCGCACGAACCGGGTCGCGCGCAGCCACACCGGCGAGCTGGCGTGGCACTGGGGTGCGGGCCGGCTGGAGATCAACGCGCCCGCCGCACAGGGCGTGGCCGGTTTCCTCGGCGCCGCCGGCCGCATCGAGCTGGCCGACGTGGTGATCGAGTCACCGCTCGAGTACGGCGCCATCGTCGTCGTGGCGCTGGACGGGAAGCCCATCAGCGAGTCCGCGAAGCTGCTGGTGCAGGTGGCCGGCGAGGAGCGCCCGCACCAGTGGGCCACGGACCGGCCCGCCGGGAAGCGGAGCATCACGAACCGCGGCACCTTGCCGCTGATGGTGCGGCACTACGCCGGCCAGGTGGCCTGGAAGCGCCCCGACGCCGCCGGCCTCACCGCAACGCCGCTCGACCACAACGGGTACCGTCGCCCGGGAAACCCGCTCCCTGCCGCGCCGCTCGCGCTCGCGCCGGAGGTCGGGTCCTATCTCGTCGAGCGCTGAGGTCCCATCTGAAGTGCGGGGGCGGCCATCCCGCCGCGTGGAGGGTCTCCCGAGGCCGGAAGCCCTCGCGACCGGCGGCGACCGTCCCTGAGGCGGCGAGAACATTGTAACAGAAAACCGCTGGCCCGGCTGCGGCCGGCACGGTCTTAATGCCAGTCTTTCGTCGTATGGCGGCCTCTGCCCCCAGGCACAACCCCACGCTTTTCCTGAACCGCGAGCTGAGCTGGCTGGAGTTCAACCAGCGCGTGCTCGACGAGGCGCTCAACCGCGCCAACCCGCTGCTCGAGCGGGTGAAGTTCTTCGGCATCACCAGCACGAACCTCGACGAGTTCTTCGAGGTGCGCGTGGCCGGGCTGAAGCAGCAGGTCGAGGGCGGCACGGGCGAGACGGGCGGCGACGGGCTGGGCCCCGCAGAGACGCTGCGTGCGGTCGAGGCGCGGGTGCGCCGGATGGCGGACGACCTTTACGGCTGCTGGCGCGGGCAGCTCGTGCCCGAGCTGGCCCGGCAGGGCATCCGCTTCCGCCGGCACGCCGAGCTGGACGAGGCCGCCCGCCGCTGGCTGGCCACGCACTACGAGGCGACCATCCACCCGGTGCTCACGCCGCTGAGCATTGACGAGTCGCATCCGTTTCCTGACCTGCAGAACAAGGCGCTGCACCTGGCGGTCGACCTCGAGGTCACGCGCTTCGGCGTGCGCGAGGAGCGCCTCGCCTTCGTGCACGTGCCGCCAAACCTGCCGCGGCTCGTGCGCCTGCCCGGCGGCGCGGGGCGCGACTACGTCTTCCTTGGCCAGGTGATCGGCGCGCACCTTGGGCGGCTCTTCCCGGGCGCGCTCATCCGCGGCTGGTGGGCGGTCCGGGTGACGCGCAACGGCGAGCTGTACATTGACGAGGAGGAGGTCGCGAACCTCCTCAAGGCCGTCGAAAACGAGCTCCAGAACCGCCGCCGCGGCGCGGCCGTGCGTCTCGAGGTCGAGGCCGGCTGCCCGGAGCCGGTCCGCGCCCGCCTCCTCGAATGGCTCAGCCTCACGCCCGCCGACCTGTACGTGGTGGACGGCCCGCTGCATCCCGCCCGCATCATGATGATCGCGGACGGCGAGCATCCCGCCGCCCTGAAGGACCCGCCGTACACGGCGCCCGTCACGGCCTCGCTGGCCGGACGCGACGACCTGTTCGCGGCGGTCCGTGAGCGCGACCACCTGCTGCACCATCCCTTCGAAAGCTTCGAGCCGGTGATCGCCTTCCTCCAGCAGGCGGCGACCGACCCGACCGTGCTGGCCATCAAGCAGACCCTCTACCGCACCGGCGGCGACCCCCGGATCGTGGGCGCGCTGATGGAGGCCGCCCGGCAGGGCAAGCAGGTGACGGCGGTGGTCGAGCTGATGGCGCGCTTCGACGAGCACAACAACATCCAGTGGGCGCGCCGGCTCGAGGAGGCCGGCGTCCACGTCGTGTACGGCCTGCGCGGCTACAAGATCCACGCGAAGATGACCCTCGTGGTGCGGGCCGAGCCGGACGGCATCCGCCGCTACCTGCACCTTGGCACGGGCAACTACAACGCCACGACCGCGCGGCTCTACACCGACGTCAGCCTGCTCACCTGCCGGCCGGACTTCGGTGAGGACGCCACCACGCTCTTCAACCTGCTCACCGGGGCGTGCCAGTTCCAAGGCCTTCGCAAGTTCATCGTCGCCCCGTTCGAGCTGCATTCGCAGATGCTCTTCTTCATCCGCCGCGAGACGGAGAATGCCCGCCGCGGCCTGCCCGCGCGCATCACCGCCAAGATGAACTCGCTCGTGGACCCGGAGATCATCACGGCGCTCTACGCGGCGTCGCAGGCAGGCGTGGAGGTTGACCTCATCGTGCGCGGCACCTGCTGCCTGCGGCCCGGGCTCAAGGGCGTGAGCGAGCGCATCCGCGTGCGCAGCATCGTGGACCGCTTCCTCGAGCACAGCCGCATCTTTCATTTCGAGAACGCCTGCCAGCCGCAGGTCTTCGTCGGCAGCGCCGACTGGATGCCCCGCAACTTCCACCGCCGCATCGAGACGGTCTTTCCCATCGAGGACGGCAACCTGCGCGAGCGCCTCCTGGGCGAGGTGCTTGCCGCCAACCTGCGCGACAACACCCGCGCCCGCGTGCTCCAGCCGGACGGCAGCTACCGCCTGCTCAGGCCGCCCAAGGACGGGCCCGCGCACCGCAGCCAGACGGAGCTCATGCGCGCCGCGTCCGGCGCCGACGGCCCGCGCTCCCCGCGTGGCGACGTCCGGCCGCGGATGGAACTGCGCCCCCCGCCGCCTCGTTGAACCGCCGCGCCGCCCGCGGCATGCTCGTGCCGATGCTCGACTCGCTCGTCATCCCGCCCCGCGAGCCCGGCCCGGCGTGGACGATGGTCGTCCTGCACGGGCTCGGCGACAGCCTGGCCGGCTACCGCTGGCTGCCCGACGCGCTGGACCTGCCGTGGCTCGGCTACCGGCTCGTCAACGCGCCGGACCACTACTTTGGCGGGTACTCGTGGTACGACTTCGCCGGCAATCCCGCGCCGGGCGTCATCCGCAGCCGGGCGTTGCTGCGCGAGTTCCTCGCCGGGCTGGAGGCGGAGGGCGTGCCGGCGGAGCGGACGTTCCTGCTCGGCTTCTCGCAGGGCTGCCTGATGACGCTGGACGTGGCGCTGCGCCACCCGCAGCGGCTCGCCGGCGCGGTGGGCATCAGCGGCTACGTCCACGAACCCGAGGCGCTCCTGCGCGAACTCGGCCCCGCCGCCCGCGAACAGCGCCTGCTGGTCACGCACGGCTCGCTCGACCCGCTCATCCCGATCGCGTCCGTCCGCGCGCAGATGGGGCTGCTGCGCGGCGCCGGCCTGCGGCTGGAATGGCGGGAGTTCCGCAAGGAGCACACCATCGCCGGCGAGGAGGAACTGGCGGTCATCCGGGAGTTCCTGGCGGCGGGGCGCACAGGCGCACTTCCCGGCACCACGGAGCCGGTCGGAAAACTCGGGAGCGGATAGCGAGACAGGCTTCCAGACTGTCGCCGGGGCCTCCAGCCCCAGAGAACCAACACCCGGGCTGGAAGCCTGTCCCACTTTTCAGACCGGCCTCACCCCAGCGCCTCGCGGTACGCCGCCAGCAGTTCGGCCACGGAACGCTCCCAGTTCAGCTCGCGGTGCAGGCGTTCCCGGCCTGCTTCACCCATCGCCGCGCGGCGGGCCGGGTCGTCCAGCAGCTCGAGAATCGCATCGCCCAGCTTCGCGGCGGAGTTCCCGCCCACGTACATCGCCGCGCTGCCGGCGGAGGCGCGGGCCTCCTTCAGGTCGAAGACCACCTGCGGCTTCCCAAACGCCATGTACTCGAGCGTCTTGTTCATCGTGCAGTGGTCGTTGTACGCGTTGATCGGGTCGCAGCCCGCGCCCACGTCAATCGTCTGCAGCGCGGAGAAGAGGAACTCGTTCGTCACGCGGCCGGGCATCTCGACGAACGCCTGGAGGCCGAGGCGGTCGCGCAGCGCCACCAAGGCCTCCCATTCCGGCCCGGTGCCCATGGGCAGGAACTGCACGTCCGTGCGGCCGCGCGTGCGCACGACGTGGTCCGCCGCCTCGATGAGGTACTGCACGCCGTCGGCGTTGCCCATCACGCCGATGTAGCCGACGAGGAACCGCCGGCCGCGGCGCAGCGCGGGGTCGGGCGGCGCGGTGGCGGCGGGAATCTTCGGCGCGGTGCGGACGACGAAGACTTCCCAGGGCCGCTTCCCGCCGCGGTCCAGCGCGACCTGCTGCACGGAGCGGTTGGTCGCGAGCACGACGTCGGCCGTGGCGAAGGTCAGCCGCTCCGCCACACGCACGGCCCAGTACAGCGCGCCGCGGCGGCCGAACTTGGCCTCGAACATCTCGGGCCACAGGTCATGCACGTCGTAGATGACGCGCGTGCCAAAGATCAGCTTGAACGGCAGCGCCACGAGGAACAGCAGGTCCGGCGGGTTGCACAGGTGGATCACGCGCGGCCGGTGCCGCCGCCAGACCTTCCAAGCCAGCCGCGCCTCGCCCCAGAGCGCCGAGACGTATTCGCGCACGAAGCCCGCCAGGCCGGACGCCTCCTCCGCGATCCAGTGCCGGTAGATGTGGATGCCTTCGCGCTGCTCGTAAGGCTCGGTCCAGCCGCGCATCTGCGGACAGATCACGATCACCTCGTGGCCCGCGTCACGCAGCGCGCAGGCCTCCTGCCACACCCGTCGGTCCAGCGGCACGGGGAGGTTCTCGACGATGATCAGGACGGAGGGCATGGAAGCCTAAAGGGAAGCTCCAAGCTCCCGGCTCCAAAGAAGCTCCAAGGGCCAAACTTCAGCGCCCCTGCGCGCGGCCTGCACCGCTGGGGTTTGGAGTTTGGAGTTTTCTCGGAGCTTGGAGCCTGGGCCTCTGAATCTGTCATCCTTCCACCTCCACCGCGCGGTTCTCCCGGATGGCCCGCAGCGCCGCGAACGTCAGCGCCATGCTGCGCCGCGCCTCGGCGTAGGGGAACGGATGCGCCGCCCCGCCGCGCAGGAAGGTCGCCCACGCCGCCATCTGCTCGGCGTGGCCCTTGCCGTCGAACGTGTGCCGCACCGGCTTCCGGCCGCGGTGGAACGTGAGTTTCTGGAAGTTCTCGATTTCCGCCACGAAGCCCGCGCCGAACACCGTCGCCACCTCTTTTGGCCAGGTGCTGTCACCCTCCGCGGAATAAATGAGCTGCGCCGCCGAGCCGTCCGCAAACTCGACCTGCGCCGCGATTGTGTCCGGGAACGGAAGGCGGCCGGCCGCCGGCCACGCCGTCTGTGCTGCCACGCGCACGGGCCGGCCGAGCAGCGCGCAGAACCAATCAAAAAAATGGCACGCCTCGCCCAGCACGCGCCCCCCGCTCTCGGCGTGGTTCGCGTACCAGTGCGCGGTGTCGAGCCGCCCGGCCATGACGCGGAAGCTGATCGTCTTCGGCCCCGGCGCGGCGGCGAGGAGCCGCTTCAGCTCCACGGTGGCCGGCGCGAACCGGCGGTTGAAGCCCACCTGCACCGACCCGGCCGAAGAAGCCACCGCCGCGTCAATTGCCGCCAGTTCCTCTTCCGTGAGGCACAGTGGCTTCTCGACGAAGACCCGCCGGCCCGCCGCCAGCGCTTGCAGAAGCAGCGGCGCGTGCAGGTGGTGCCGCGTGCCGATGAGCACGGCGCCGTGGGACGGGCGGCCCGACGGTCCCACGGCGCCGAGCACGGCCGACGCGTCCGTCGCCGCGGCGGCGAAGCCGAACTTCGCCTTCACATGGTTCGCGCTCAGCGCCGTCGCGTTGACTATGGTGCCGAAGGGGATCTTTCCCTGGAGATGCGGCAGCAGCATCGTCCGCGCGAAGTTGCCCGCGCCGATCACGTCGAGAAGGGAGATGGGAGAAGGGAGATGGGAGATGGGGAACTCCCGCACCGGCCGCACCTCGACGACTTCTGACTTCTGACTTCCGACTTCTGACTTCTGGTACTCGATCACCACCCCCACCTCACGGACGCCGCCTTCGCCCAGCAGATCGCGATACACGCCGAGGCAGTCGGCGAAGGCCACGCGGCGCGTCGTGAGCGCGTCCACCGGGAGCTGGCCGGCGCGCATCAGGTGCAGGCAGGCGTCGAAGTTCCGCTGCTCCGTCCAGCGGACGTGGCCGATGGGGTAGTCCGCCCCGCCCCACTCGTAGGCCGGATCGTAGCGGCCGGGGCCGTAGC
>JBJXFY010000428.1:0-15224 GCA_046155815.1 Limisphaerales bacterium
ACCTGGAAGTTCATCGGCTGGCCGGAGGCGTCCATGCGCTGGCCGGTGCCGAGGAGGAACCGGACCATCTTGGGAATCTGGTTCGTCTGGAGCCACTCGGTGGTCCATTCGCCGGCCGTCGCGTCCCAGAACTCGAACGCGAAATCCGTCACGTCACGCGCGAGCACGATGGGATACGGCTCCTCGAAGGCGTTGGTCGCGAGCAGCAGCGGCTGCTGGCGCATGACCAGTTCCGCGGGCGAGTTCGTGCCCGGCTCGACGGAGAAGGTGACGCGCCGCACCGGCTGGTCGAACAGGCCCGAGCCGGGAAACGACTTCGGCAGGCGCGAGACGAGGCTGAGGTACGCGAAGTCCCCGCCGGTGTCCGCGTAGAAGTAGTACCAGGCCGCGTTGGCCTGGAAGAACTGCGCGCCGCGCAGGGCGTCCTCGACGGAGCGGACGGCCAGTCGCGCCCGCTGGGCGCGGAGCGCGGCCTCGTCGCCGGAGCGCTTGGCGCGCAGGATGGCCGCCCACGTCGAATACACCGTGGCCATCACCATCATCAGGATGCCGAGCGCAACCATCAGCTCGAGCAGCGTGAAGGCGGCGCCGGCCGGCGGGCGGGAGGGCAGGGGAGGACGCATCAGTTTCGGCGTACGGCCCGGCCGCCCGCGGTGGTCGCGGACTCGGGACGGAACAGGAGCATGGTAATCTCGCCGGCGGGCGCGGCGCCGCGATCGGGCGGGAAGGCGCGCAGGCTCACCTCATAGAGGCCGTTGCTCAGCACGAGCGCGACCTCGCCCTCGACGCTGTAGCCGGGGTAGAGTTCGAGCAGGTCGGCAAACAGGTCGATGTCCACCGGGCCCTCGACGAGCTGGTTGGTGAGCGCGAGCCGGGCGGCCATGGCGGAGATGTCGAAGCGCGGCCGCTGCAGCCCCCGGGCGATGCGCAGCGAGCCGGAGACGAGCTCAAGGATGACGAACACGGCCGCGAAGAAAATGAGCATGGCCATGGCCACCTCGAGCAGCGTGAAGCCGCCGCGGCGGCCCGGCCTGCCGGCCGTCTGGCGCGGCAGCCTCATCGCAGCACCTCCAGCACCGGCGTGCCCGTGATGAGGTCCAGCGAGATTTTCCGCCATTGGCTCGCGCCGACGCGGAAGACGACGGTGAACTCGTCGCTCGTGCCGTTCGGGAAGAAGCGCACGCGCGCCTCCTCGGCATCGCGCTTCTCCTCGAAGTTCACGTCCAGCAGCTCGAGGCGCACGGTGTCGCCCAGCCGGCCGGTGAAGGGCGGGGGCAGCTTGGCCTTGGGCCGCGGCTCGCCGTCCGGGCCGGCGGCCGCCTCCACCAGCCGGGATGGCGCGGCTTGGGAGCCGTCCGCGGGGGCCACCACGACGCTGACCGCGCCTTCCGCCGGCTGGAGGACGAAATAGGTGTCCTGATTGCCGAGGATGGCGATGGAGCGGGCGTTCTGCAGTCCGTCCATGAAGGTCTGCACCGCGGCCTGCGTGGCGTCCTGGTGCAGCGTGCGCTGCACGAAGGGCACGGAGAGCGTCAGCACCAGCGCCGCCATGCCCACCACGATCATCAGCTCGAGGAGGGTGAAGGCGCGCGTGTGCCGGGCCGGGTGCATCAGCGGTTCAGGGTCGAGGTGATGGCGAACATCGCCGAGAGGACGCTGAAGAGCAGCCCGCCCACGCCCACGGCCATGAGGATGATCATCGCCGGTTCGATGAGGTTCGTCAGGACCCGGAGCTGGATCGAAAGCTCGTTCTCGTAGGTCTCGCCCAGGTTCTCGAGCGCGCCTGGCACGTCGCCCGTGTCCTCGCCGATCTTCAGCAGGTCAATCATGAGCTGCGGGAACACCTTCGAGCGCGCCAGCGGCTGGGCGATGGTCTTGCCGTCCGTGACCGCCTCGCGCGTCTGCGCGATGGCTTCCTTGAGGATGACGTTGGGGATCACCGCCTCGGTGATCTTGAGCGCGGTGAGCACGGGCACGCCGTTCGAGAGGAGCGTGCCCAGTGTGCGGCAGAACTGCCCGAAGAGGTTCAGGCGAATCACCTTGCCCACCACCGGGAGGCGGAGCTGGAGCTGGTCCAGCGTGCGACGCCCGGCGGGGCTCTGCCGGTAGCGCTGGAAAAGCACGCCGAAGGCCACGGCGAGGATCAGCGGCAGCCACCAGTAGCTGCTGAAAAAGTTGCTCATCCCCATCAGCAGTCTGGTCGAGGTGGGCAGCTCCACCTTCACGCCGTCGAAGATCGTCATGAACTTCGGCAGCATCACCGTCATGAAGAAGAACATGATCCCGATGCCCACCACGGCGACAATGCACGGGTAGATGAGCGCGGAAAGGAACTTGGACCGCACCTCGGCGAAGCGCTCGAAATGCGCCGCCAGCCGCCGCAGCACGTCCTGCAGCGCGCCGGACTGCTCTCCCGCCCGCACCATGTTGATGTAGAGGTCGGAGAAGATGCCGTTCTGGCGGGCGAGCGAGTCGGAGAGCGACTTGCCTTCCATCACGTCCTGCCGGAGCGAGCGGCTCACCTCGGCCGGGATGCCGCGCGTCTCAAGGTGGGTCATGCTGTTCAGCGCGACGGTGAGGGGCATGCCCGAATGCAGCAGGTTCGCGAGCTGCTGCGTGAAAGTGGCCAGCTCCTGGAGCTTCGGCTTCCGCTGCCGGCGGAGAAACCCGCGGAACTCTGCCGGCAGTCCCTTGCCCTGCGCGGGCGAGGCGGCCGGGGCGGCGGCGCGGGCGGCCTTCTTCACCTCCGCGGCGCCGGCGGTCTGCACCGCCACCGGGAACAGCCCGAGCTTCTCGAGCTGCGTCAGCGCGGCGGCACGGTCGTTCACGTCCAGGACGCCTTGGACGACGTCGCCGTTGCGGCGGCGGGCACGGTAGGAAAACTGCGGCATGTCGTGGGAACCTGCGGGGGAAACACCGGTGGCGGGGGGAAGTTTTCAGGCCGCCGCCGCCGGGACGGGCGGGTGCTCGTTCAGGCTGCCGCGCCGGTAGCCCAGCAGGTCCAGCGTGGCGTGCAGATAACCGGCCGCCTTTACCACGGCGGCGGCGCGTGCGGCAAAGCCCGCCTCGGTCAGCCTCGGAAGCTCGCCGGGGCCGAGCTCGATCCGCGCGAGCGCGCCCTGCTTCAGCTCGTGATGTCTGACCCGCACTTCGCGGAAACCGAGGCCGCGCAGCGCGTCCTCCGCCGCCTCGATCATGCGCAGCTTTTCCGGCATCACGGCCTCGCCGTAGGGGATCCGCGAGCTGAGGCAGGCGAGCTGCGGCTTGTCCGCCGTGGGCAGGCCGAGCGCGGCGGAAAGCTCCCGGATGTCCGCCTTCGTCAGGCCGGCCTCCTTGAGCGGCGCGCGGACCTGAAACTCCGCCGCCGCGCGCGCGCCGGGCCGGTGGTCGCCCGCGTCGCTGGCGTTTTCCCCGTAGGCGATCACCGCAAAGCCCTCCGCGCGCGCCAGCGGCACGAGTTCCGTGAATAGTTCGTGCTTGCAGAAGTAGCAGCGGTTGGACGGGTTCGCGAGGTAGGCCGGGTTGTCGAACTCCCGCGTCCGCACCACACGCACCGGCACGCCGAAGCACTCCGCCAGAGCCAGCGCGTCCGCCAGCTCGCGCCGTGGCAGGCTCGGCGAGTCCGCGATGGCCGCCAGCGCGCGGTCCCCCAGCTCGCGCCGCGCGGCCACCGCCAGCAGCGCGGAATCCACGCCGCCGGAGTAGGCCACGAGGCACGAGCCGCACCCGCGCAGCGACGCGGCGAGGCGCTGGTACCGGGCATCATCCATGCCGCCAGCATGGCCGCGGGCCGGCGGCTTGTCCAAGCCGCGCTGCCGCGCTCGAGCCGCGCCGACTTATCCCCACCCCAGCGCCCGCCCGCCCTGGTAGGTCAGGAACGCCAGCACCCACGCCAGCGCCGTCATGTACGCCAGCTGGAACAGCGGCCACCGCCACGAGGCCGTCTCGCGCCGCACCACGGCGATCGTGCTCACGCACTGGAGCGCGAAGACGTAGAAAACCATCAGCGTCACCGCCACCAGCGGCGTGTACACCGGCCGCCCGTCCGCATGGCGCTGCGCACGCAGCGTCTCCGCCAGCCCCCGGACGCCCTCCTCCGAATCGTCGAAGTCGCCTACGTTGTACACGGTGGACATCGTGCTCACGAACACCTCGCGCGCGGCGAACGACGCCACGATGCCGATGCCCATCTTCCAGTCGAAGCCGAGGGGGGCGATTAGCGGCTCGATGGCGTGCCCGAGCCGGCCGGCGAAGCTGTGGCGCAGGCGCTCGCCGGCGGCCTCGGCCGCCAGCGCGTCGAAACGTCCCGCCGCTTCCGTGTCGAAGCGCGCCTGGTCCTCGCCGGTGAAGTTCCGGCGGGTGACTTCGTGCCACGCCTCGATCTCCCCGCGTCGCTGCGCGTGGTCAGCCTCCATTGCCTCGCTCCGCGGGTAGGTCGCCAGCACCCACAGCACCATGCTGATCACCAGGATCACGCTGCCCGCGCGGCGCAGGAACAGCTTCGACCTCTCCCACATGTGCCGCAGCACGGCCGCCGCGCCCGGCCGCTTGTAAGGCGGCAGCTCCATGATGAGCAGCGGTGAACGGCCCTTGAGCAGCGTGCGTTTGAAGAGCCACGCCATCCCCAGCGCGACCACGATGCCCAGCAGGTACATCGCCAGCATCGTCAGCCCCGGCAGGCCGAGGAGGCCCAGCATCCGCCGGTCCGGCACCGTGGCCGCGATCAGCACCGTGTACACCGGCAGCCGCGCGGAGCAGCTCATGAGCGGCGCCACAAGGATGGTCACCAGCCGGTCCCGCGGCGCCTCGATGGTGCGGGTGGCCATGATGCCCGGAATGGCGCAGGCGAAGGAGCTGAGCAGCGGGATGAAGCTCTTCCCGTGCAGGCCCACCTTGCTCATCAGCCGGTCCATCAGGAACGCCGCCCGCGCCATGTAGCCGGTGTCCTCGAGCAGGCTGATGAAGAGGAAGAGCAGCAGGATCTGCGGCAGAAAGATGATCACCGCCCCGACGCCGGCGATCACACCGTCCGTGAGCAGATCGGACAGGTCACCCGGCGGCAACGTGGCCCGCACCCAGCCGGCCAGCGCGCCCACCGCGCCCTCGATCCAGCCCATCGGGACTTCCGCGAAGCTGAAGATGCTCTGGAACATCAGCGCCATGATCCCGACGAAGATCAGCAGCCCCCACACCTTGTGCGTGAGCACGCGGTCGAGCCGGTCGCTGAAGGTGTCGCCGGGCGGCGCGGTCTCGCGGAGGGCGCCTGCCGTGATCTCCGCGACGCGGGCGTAGCGCGCCTCGATGCCGGCACCGGACCAGTCCAGGCCCTGTTCCGCGAGCCGCGCCCGCGCCGCCGTGACCTGCCCGTGCAGCCCCGCCGGATAGAGGCCGCCGGCCTGGGCGAAGACCTTGTCATCGCCGAGGAGCAGCAAAGCCTCCGGCTCGACGCGCGCCCGCCGGTGCGGAAACGCGGGCCGCAGCGCGGCGCAAAGCTGGTTGGCCTCGATGGCCAGCGCGACGGGCAGCGTGGCGAACACCCGCGGGGCGGGCGGGCGGTTCCCTTCCCGGTCCAGCGCCCGCGTGACGATCTCCGCCGTGACCGCCCCCAGCCCTTCGCCGCGGCTGGCCACGAGCGGCAGCACGGGCACGCCCAGCGCCGCGCGCAGCGCCGGCAGGTCAATCTCGTGGCCGTTGTCGCGCGCCACATCCACCATGTTCAGCGCGACGACGACGGGGTAGCCGAGCTCGATGACCTGGGTGGCGTAGTAGAGGTTGCGCTCGAGGTTCGAGGCGTCCACCACGACCACCACGAGGTCCGGCGCGGGCACGTCGGGCAGGCGCGCGAAGAGGATGTCCCGCGCCACCTGCTCGTCGGGTGACTGCGGGCTGAGGCTGTAGGTGCCCGGCAGATCCAGCACCGTGATGGCGTGGCCCGCGGGCGCGCCCTTGAGCCGGCCCTCCTTGCGTTCGACGGTCACGCCGGCGTAGTTGCCGACCTTGGCGCGGAGGCCGGTGAGGACGTTGAAGACGGTGGTCTTGCCGCAGTTCGGGTTGCCCGTGAGCGCGACCCAGAACTCCCGCGCGGCGGGGGCGGCGGGCGGGCGGCTCACAGGGACGGACATCCTGACCAGTCTTGGCAAGGCGGCGGCCGGTGCTGTTCCGGCCTTGCGCTAAGTTGTCGGCGGGTTGCCGGTGGAATTGCGACCCAATGCGTTGGCCAGCCGTCTCAGAAACTCAATCTGCACCGCGGTCTCAACGGCTGTGGGTTCAGCCAGGCGCACCAATTCAAGAGCGGAAGAGAATCCATGGCCCTGCGCAATCAGATAGGCCGCCAGCATCGTGCCCGTGCGGCCGATCCCGGCCTCGCAGTGAACGGCTGTCACGACGCCTTCGCTGCGTCTCCCGTCCACGAACCGAACAAACTCATGAAGCTGCTCTGGAGTTGGTGCCTGACCGTCGGCGATGGGCAGGCAGAGAAACTGGAACCCGGCCGCTGCATAGACCCGCCGGTCACTGGGCAGATTGAGCAACGCCACGATGGCCTGAACACCGGCTTTACGGAGTTTGATGAGGTCATCTTCGTAAGCCGCCATGGAGCCGCCTTGATTCAGCCGCCGCAACGGATGAACGAACGGCATGGGCATGCCCGCCAGCACGCCGGGAATCACCCACCAGAGATTCGAGTCCGCCCGTCCCATTGCTTTCCGGACCATCAACCGCGCCGCACGAGGATCTGCTCCGCCTCGTGGCGGCGGAGGGTAAGATGATAGCCGCGGATCTTGAGCTCGACGGGGTCGCCCAGCGGGGCGAAGCGGACCAGCTCGACGCCCGTTCCGACCAGCAGCCCCATCTCCATGAGGCGCGGGCGGTCGGCGGCGGGGACGCGGATTTCGGCGACGGTGCCGCGCTCGCCGAGGGCAAGCGTGCTGAGGGGAACGGCGGCGGGGTTCGTCATGGCTTCAGGAGTTCAACCGCAGATGGATGCAGATAAACGCAGATTCCGCTGAGCCCGGACCAGGGCGGCCTTCGTCTTGGAGAACGGACGCCCCGTGATGGTACAGGCCCGTCGTTGTTCAATATCTGCGTTCATCTGCGGTTCCAAACTCATCGCGGGCGGGCAGGTTCGGCCGGCTCGACAACAATCATGCGCGCCAGATCCTGCGAGATGCCGAGGCGGACGTTGCAGACCTGGCAGATCACGCTGGTGTGCCGGCTGAGCAGGCGGATGCGCTGCTGCTCGCAGAAGCCGAGTTCGCGCAGGCGGATGGCAACCTCCGGCGGCGCCGTGAGCTGCCGCACGCGCAGCGCCACCCCCGTCGCCG
Organism: Limisphaerales bacterium; assembly: GCA_046155815.1. Lineage (GTDB taxonomy): Bacteria > Verrucomicrobiota > Verrucomicrobiia > Limisphaerales > CAIMTB01 > JBJXFY01. Next base: position 7,323 of record JBJXFY010000428.1, read on the forward strand.
CCTGCGCGAGCGTGCAGGCGGCCGGCTCCGGGCAAAGGCTGGCCGCATCCGGCACGGGGCTCATGTGGGTCGAAGAGACGGGCGTGGCGTGGCGGGTTCAACTGGAAAAGCGCTGCCTGCCCTTGTCGTGGCCGAACAAAAAGCCCGGTGGGCCGGAGCCCACCGGGTGTTCCGCGGAGAACGTGGCGCAAGCCCTGCTCAGTTGCCGGGCTGAGGCTTCCGCTGGCCGCGCTCCTTCATGGCCTCGCGTGCGGCGGCCTTCTCGTCGTCGCTCATCTTGCCGTCGCCGTCCTTGTCGAACTTGGCCAAAAGCTCCTGCCGGCGCTCGCCGGCGCGCTCCTTCATGGCCTCCTTGGCGGCGGCCTTCTCGTCGTCGCTGAGCTTGCCGTCGCCATCCTTGTCGAACTTCGCGAGGGCCTCCTGGCGGCGTTCGGCGGCCTGCTCCTTCATGGCCTCCCGCGCCGCGGCGCGCTCGGTCTCATCAAGCCGGCCGTCCTTGTTCGCGTCAAACCGCTCCAGCATCGCGGCGCGCGCCTGCTCGTCGCGCGGCCCTTTCGGTCGCGGGCCGTCGTCGGCGAAGGCGGCGGCGGTGGTCAGCATCGTCGCGCCCGCGAGCGCGGCCCAGGTCAACAGATTCGTCATGGTTCGCTTCATCTCGCGGCGTCCGCGTCCGGCACGTTGCCTTCCGTCGTCCGCCGCAATCAGTACTCGCGGGGAGACGCAGGCGCGCGGTGGCTGGTTACGCGTTCGGCGGTTCAAGTGACAGACCACGCCTTGGCGCGGACGAATCGGCCGGGGCCCGCGACGAAATCCCGTCCGATTTGCCGGGAGCCGGAATCTCCTACGCGGCCTCACCTATGGAGCCTTTCCGAGTTCCCCGGCTCGCCGGCCCATCTGGCGCTGGGCCGTTTGGCCGGTCATTGGTCGCCGCGGGCGAGGCTGGCAGGGGGCGCCTACGCGGCGGCCGGCGTTGCACGCGGCGACTCTTCCAGCAGCCGGTAGCCGATGCCCGGCTCGGTCCGAACCAGTGTGCCGGCGGGCCCGAGCTTCTCGCGCAGGTTGGCGAGGTGGACGCGCAGGTAGTGCGTCTGCTCCGCGGCGTTCGGCCCAGAGACCTCCGTGAGCAGCGGCCGGTGCGCGAGCACGCGGCCCGGATGCCGGCACAGCGCGCGCAGCAGGGCGTACTCGGTGGGGGTTAGATGCACCTCGCGCCCCGCCACCCGCACGCGCCGCGCGGCGCGGTCCACCTCAAGCGGTCCGGCCGTGAAGACGGCCTCCGCCGCGGGCGGCTCGTTGCGCCGCCGCACCGCGCGCAGCCGCGCCAGCAGCTCCGGCGTGGAGAACGGCTTCGTCACATAGTCGTCCGCGCCGGCGTCGAGCGCGGCGACCTTCACGTCGTCCTGGTCGCGCACGCTTAGCACCAGCACCGGTGCGGGCGACCACTCGCGCAGCCGCCGCAGCACCGCCACGCCCCCGAGGTCCGGCAGGCCGAGGTCGAGCAGCACCACGTCCGGCGGATGCTGCGCCGCCTCGACCAGCCCGGCCTGGCCCGTGGCGGCGTCCGCCACGCGGTAGCCCTCCGCCTCCAGCACCAGCCGCAGCAGCCGGCGGATCTGCACCTCGTCGTCAATGACGAGTGCGAGCGGCTTCGCGGGGGCGTCACTCATGCGCGGCGGGAGGCTTGCGACGCGGCAGCCGGAGGGTCAACACCGCGCCGGCCTCCGGCCTGTTGGCCGCGGTGATGGTGCGACCTGAGCGGCGATTAAGCCCTGCACGATCGGATCGCCAGCCCATGCCTGTGCCCCGCCCGAAGCGGACACCGGGCTGTGAACCATATCCCTGATTACGAAACCGGCCTCATGGATTGAGGGCGAGCCATCCATCTGTGACTCATTTCCTGGGGAAAAGTACACCCGCCTACGAATTTACTAATTTCTGCTTCCCAAATGGCCGGCCACCTGCAAGCCTAACATCTAGCAAAAAAAGCCTTGAAGGCTTCCATCTTGGTTTGAGTGTACCGGACGGGAAGCGGCGAGGCTCAAAGGATGACGTACGAATTTCTCAGACTGAGCTATAGCGTATGAAATTGCACGATTCACAGTTTGGTCCTGCTTCCGCGCCTCAGCATCCAGCGATGGGCTACCGCCCGGTTGGGTGTTTGCAACGTTCGCGTGACTTTTGACGCTGGTCACAGACACAAGCTGCGACATATCCCCCTTGCCCTTGATTCGCCCTGAATGAGAAAGTCACCCCTTTCTCCGCCACTATTACTAGCATCGCCACCGCCATGACAAGCCTGCCGCTTCCCATCTGAGCTTTGGCATTCTCCACAGGAGATCCCAGCGCAGTTTTGAATACCCATACAAAAAGCCATCATGCCACCCACAGCGTCGAAACAGAAATCACGCAAGCCCGCCTTGGCGAAGGAAGCCCAATCACTGACGCAGGATGCCATCGATACCGCCCAACGCCTCTCACTCGACATATTGCAGGGCGGTGAATCCCTGCTTCCCGCCGGACAGGGTGATGTCGAGGAAGCGCCTGGTCAGGCAAAGCCGTCCGCGAAGCCCGGCGCTGCCGCTCCCAGGCGGCCGAGATCGGCGGCGCCGATCGGTCTCAAGGCGGACGTAACCCCCAGGCTAACCCAGGCGGCACCGGCCTTCGGGGACGTGTTGCGTTCCATCGGGCACGCCGTTGCGGTGACGCAAACCGCGCTCGACGAGGCGGCGCTGGAAAGCCTGAAGACCTTGGCAGGTCAGCAGGTTGATGTGCCGATATTGGTCGAGCAAACGCTTGGTGACGATGGTATACCCACCACAGTACTCATCAAGACTGCCAGCGTGCCCCTGACCTCCATCATCACGCCGAGCATGCAGCAGGTGGACCAGATGACGCTGCGCATGGACATGCGCGTCGAAAGCTTCAATGCGACCAGCGGCATCAGGTTCAATCAGAACATGGCCAGCGCAGGAGTGAGCGCGGGCAGCCAGGGATTCGGCTTTGCGCTGGGAATGAGCAATGCCAATGTCAATGCCCAGTTCTCCAACATGAGCGATTTTTCCTCGGGCTCGGTCATGATGTCCTTGGACATTGTGGACCGCACCGGTTTTCAAATACCGACGCCCTTGGAATACGGCATCGGTGCAAACGTGTTGGTTCGACTTACATCCCTTGGACAAGCGTCAGTGACAGTGAACAATGCTGTTGTCTTTGAGCGCACCGCTGACTTTGCAATAAAGCTGGTGAAAGACAATGGGAGCGTCGTCAACATGACATCTGCGATGTACACAGTAGCCGTGCCGCCAGGGCTTGAATTTGACGCCTTGACTGCCGGATCACTGAAGGTAAAGCGCTTCTGTGAGGCGGCAACAGAGGCTTATCTCGAGCGAAAAATCTTTGTCTCCTTTGGCCAGCTGGTCAAAGAAGTGAGTGTCCACATTTAACCTCAACAACGAACCATGGGAAAATTGCTGGAAAAGGTGAGAGCGCGGCTCTTTGGGGCGTCCGATGTGCAGGCAACGGGAGTTTCCGACGAGTTGCGCGGTGCGGGCACCGCGTTTGCAACCTTGATCGAAGGAGTGGGGAAAGCCGTGGCTGCAACGCAGCGGGAGCTCGACGAAACGACCGGGCACATTGCCACAGCCATGGCCAAAACCGAAGTGGACACCGTGCAGGCGACCATTTCCCGCTACGATGACGTGAATGGAAATTTGACTGGCATCAAGGTCATCACGGGGAAAACGTCGGCCTTGTCCATCGCCGTCCCCCCCGCGCTGTCATTCAAGCGCGTTCACCTTGAGGGGAGCTTCGTGGCGATGGAATTTGCCGCCACCAGCACGTCGAACGTGAACGTGAACCTGGCGGGGGTTGCGGTGAGCAGCGGGAGTGGAAGGTCACGCCGCCCGAGCGGCAGTGCCTCCGTTGTCAATGCGAACACCAACGTACAGACCGAACAAACCCAGGATCTATCCGTGGCGACCATGTCAATGACCGCCGAGATCCGTCCTAAACCGGTAACGGCGTTGAAAAAGCCTCCGTTGATCTTCGTAGGACCAAGCCTGAAGCTGTCGGTTTTCAACCCTCTTCCTATCGGGATTATCAATCCACTTCCAGTCAACCCAAGCGACCCGCCATATCTGGAGAGACGTTCAGCCGTCCTTCAGGTGGAGCTCACGAAGGTAGGCAGTAGTATTCCCAATCCCAGCCGAACCATTGCCATTGATTGCGGGGCCTTGGATTGGGTCGTGACGAATAACGCGGGCACCAGCGTAGGGACGGGACCGATAACAGACGGTGCCGGAACCTTTTATATCACGGTTAGCCGAACGGCAACCTCACCCACCGAGCCCAAAAAGGATTACGTTGTTCGCGGCTCGCTCAATCTTGTCAATGCAACCTTGAGCGTATCGCTATAGGTTCCGCCGGCAGGCTTCCAAATGGGCCGTTCAGATCCGCCGCTGTCCCGTGTGCTGGCCGATATTGCGGGTGCCGTGATCGCCACTCAAAAGGAAATGGACAGGCTGGCCAACGAATCGCCGGGCGATCTCCCTCTCGCGCCGCTGGCGTTTGTCGTCAGACAGACGGAGGTGACCCTTTTGGGGACCCTGTCCGTGCCGCGAAGCAGTTCGCCTTCAGCGAAGGGGCGGGAGCTCACTTTTGCGCAGGTGGACCGGGTGCAGGCCGTTCTTCGCGGCAGCCACGGCGCCATGCTGGGCAGCCGGATTTCAGTGGCGATTCAGGCCGTCCAACCTCCGCATGGCAGCTAAGGGTCAAGCCATTCCCAAACCGTTAACCGAGGGGGCGGGGCAGGATCCTCCCGTCGCACCGGAAGTAGCCCTGCCTGATCGAAGAAAGCTGGCGGCTACGGATTTCTATGGCGCTTTCCAGCGCAGTCTGGATGCACTGCAAAGGCAGCTTTCCAGCGCAAACAATGCCTTTGCTGACTTCGTGGTGAAGGAATTCAAGGCCGAGGCGGCGGTCCAAATCCATTTCAACGAGATGGGCGTATTGCAGTTGGTGCCCGCTGATGACACCATGACGCCGGCATCGGTATCCCGCATATCGCTGACGCTGGCCGCTGTGGCCAAAACACCGGATGAATCCGTTCCGCAGAACATGGGCCGCGCGGATGCTACTGCGCTCGCAGATTTGAGCTGGCTGCCGCCGCAACTGGTCGCACAACTGGCGCAGTACGAGATCAAAACGGCATCCGAGTTTTTGGGACTGGTCGCCGACGCCAGGTTCACGACACAGATCGCCTCGCTGCTCAAGGTTGAGCGCGCTGAGATAGGGCGCTGGGCAAATCGGGTGCGGCTGCTCGCATTGCCCGCCATGACGATTCAACACATCGGACTCATGGGCGAACTCGGCATCGGCACCATTGCCGACATGGCTCAACTTCGGAACAAAGCCATCGCGGTCCTTCAGCGGAAAGCACCGGAAGCCCTGACCATAAAGTTGTTGGTGCAATGGCGTAATGCGGCAAGGCAAGCCTTGCTTTAACAGATCAGAAAGCCCGGACCGCGGTTATCTCACAAACTTGGGCGATTACGGTCCTCCGCAGGCACTTTCCCACAATCTCCGCACCTCAAGGCTTCTTGAGCTGCTCGAACCGGGCAATGCGCGCCTTGATGTCCCGGACGATGCCCCGAAGTTCATGCAGGTCGCCGGCTTCCAAGTGAGCCTGCAGGCGCTGAACCAGGGGTTCAACCGCCGGCCGGTGCCGCTGGAGGAGACTGGCGATGTCCGATTCGTAAACTGACACGCGGTCAAACAAGCCCTGCCGGTAGAGGGAAGGCAGCGCGTAGAGCTTGAGCAGAACCAGCCCTTCCGGCGTCGCGGTCGAAACGTCCAGTTCCGCGAAACGGTGGATGGTCCCGAAACCCTGCTGCACCTCGGCAAAGAGGGCATTGGCCGTCAGCAGCACATCCACCCGCACGCTGCGAAAGCGGCCGCGGATAAAATGCTCGTTCTGCTCCTCAACGGTAATTTCAGGGAGTTGTTTCAATGAAGACAGCGACATGAGCAGGTCAATGTCTTCGGTGTTCCGCCCCTCGACATAGCGGAGCATGGCAATGCCGCCCACCAACAGATAGGGAGTCTCACGTTCCCGGAGCAGCGTGAACAGTTCGACTACATCGCGGTCGGTCGGCAGCAGATTGGCCGATGGATTCGGATTCACATTGCGTTCCGGCCGTGAGCCGCCTGCCCAGGCCTCCGGGCCAAGGAGCATCGCGTTGCGGACGATTTCCGCAATCCGGCGAAGGCTGGCACCCGGGGCGATGGTCGCTTTCATGATAACAGTTTCATTTCGCCTGTTTCACCGGACAAAAGAAATGCCGAATTTCTGAAAGGGGATCGTGATGCTGACACGTGAGGCGGGGTGGCGACGGCTGGCAGGTGCTGAAACCGCGGCGCGGGGCGGCGGGGGCGTCACTCATGCGCGGCGGGAGGCTCGCGACGGGGCAGCCGGAGGGTCAACACCGCGCCGCCCTCCGGCCGGTTCGCGGCCGTCAGCGTGCCGCCCTGCGCCACCGCGAAGCCCCGCGCAATGGCCAGCCCCAGTCCGGTGCCGCCCGCGGCGGCGGCGGGCACCCGGTGGAACTTCGTGAACAGCCGTGGAAGTTCGTCCGGCGGGAAGCCGGGGCCGCGGTCGGCGACGGTGAACGCGACCGCCTCGCCGTCGCGGCGCAGCGCGAGCGTCACCGGTGTGCCGGGCGACGTGTGGCGGGCGGCGTTGTGCAGGAGGTTCAGCAGCGCCTGCCGGGTCAGGCGCGGATCCAGCCACACGAGCGGCAGCGCGGCGTCCAGTTCAACGGCCAGTGGCCGGTCCGCCAGTTCCGCCGCGAGGTCGCGCGTCACGCCGGCCACGAGGTCCCGCGGGTCCGTCCACTCCGGCTGCTGCCGGACGGCGCCGGCCTCGACGCGGCTCATGTCCAGCAGGTGGCCGACGACGCGGTTCAGGCGGGCGGAGGCCTCGACGATCTCGGCGGCCAGCGTCGCCTGGGTCGTTGCCGGGGCCGCCGGCAGCGCGGTGGCCGCGGCGTTCAGCGCCGTGAGCGGCGTGCGCAGCTCGTGCGACACACAGTCCAGCAGCGCGCGGCCGAGGCGCTCGGATTCCGCCGCCAGCCGGCCCTGCTCGGCCTCGCCCTGCAGCAGCTGACGGTCGAGCACGAGGGCGGCCTGCCGGGCGAAGGCGTCCAGCAGCTCGCGCTGCGGCGGCGTGGGCGGATGCGGCCCCGGCAGCGCCACGCTGAGCACGCCGGCGACGCCCCGGTCCGTGGCCATCGGCAGGTGCAGGCCCGCCGCGCCGGGCAGGTTGTCCGTGAAGCGGCCGGCGGCGTGGCCGTGACGCCCCGCCCAGGCGGCCACGCCGAGCTCCTTCGCGTCGAGGGTGAAAGTCCCGTCCGGATGCGGTGCCAGCCGGTCCGGGCCGGCGGGCAGCAGCACGGTGGCCGTGGCGTGCAGCACGCGGTCCACCGCCGCGACGAGCCGCCACACCACCTCGTCGCGCGTGCGCGCCCCGGCGAGCTCGCGCGTCAGTTCGTACAGCGCCCGCGTGCGGGCCTCGCGCTGCCGGCCGGCCTGTTCCTCCCGCCGCAGCCGGTGGACCAGCTGCCCGACGAAGGCGGCGACGACGAAATAGCCGGCGAACAGCACAAGGTCGTCGGTCTGGCTGATGCGGAGGGTGAAGCGCGGGGGAAGGAAGCAGAAGTTCCACGCCAGCGCGCTCAGCGTGGCGGCGGTGAACACGGCGGCGCGGCCCAGCCGCAGCGCCAGCCCCACCACTGGCAGCAGGAACAAAAACGCCAGCGCGCGCGGCCCGAGCAGCGGGTCGAGCACCGTCCCCAGCAGCACCATCGCGGCCACGGTGGCCGCCGCGAGGCCGTGCTCGCCCCAGGG
>JBJXFY010000010.1:0-5830 GCA_046155815.1 Limisphaerales bacterium
AGCGGCACGCTGGCCGTGGCGGACCACTGGCTGGCCGGGCGCGTGGCCGCGGCGCGCGGCGACTGGCCGGTGGCGATCCGGCGGCTTGAGCAGGCCGTCGAGGCCGAGGCGGCGTTGCCGTACATGGAGCCGGCCTACTGGCCGTTTCCTGCGCGGCCCGCGCTCGGCGCCGTGCTGCTGGCGTCCGGCGACGCGGCGCGCGCGGAGCAGGTGTTCCGCGCGGACCTCGCGCAATGGCCGCGCAACGGCTGGGGCCTCCTGGGCCTCGAGCGGAGCCTGCGCGCGCAGGGCCGGGATGACTCGGCCGTGCTCGTGGACCGGGAGTTCCAGGAAGCGTGGCGGCGCGCCGACACGGCGCTGGACCCGGCGTGGTTCTGAGGCCCGGGTCCCGGCGACCCCGAGGTCTGCCGGCCGTGCGGGCGCGCCCGCTTGCCAGCACCGGTGGGTGCGACACGTTGGGCGGGCATGGAACTGCCACGCCAGGTCGGCCTGATGATCCTGCCCAGCGTGAACTTGTTCCCGCAGGCCGTCCTCCCGCTCTTCATCTTCGAGCCGCGCTATCGCCGGATGCTCGCCGACAGCCTCGCCAGCCACCGGCTGTTCTGCGTGGCGATGCTCAAACCGGGTGCCAGCCGCGAGACGCCCGCGCCGGTGGCCGGTCTCGGGGTGATCCGCGCCGCGGTGGAAAATCCGGACGGCACCTCCCACCTGATCCTCCAGGGCCTGTCGCGGGTGCAGCTCGGCCGCGTGGCGCGCTACCGGCCGTACCGCGTCCACAGCATCCGCCAGCTCGCGCCCTCGCGGCAGGACGGCACGGAGATTGACGCGCTGGCCGCCAAGGTGCGCGAGCTGGTGGGCCGGCGCTTCCAGCAGGGCCTGCCGGTGCCGCTCCAGTTCCTGCAGAAGTCCGGGATGTCCGGCAGCGGCGTCTCCGTGGGGCAGATCCTCGAGTCGCTGGAGGAGATCGAGGATGCCGGCACGCTCGCAGACCTTGTTTCATGCACGCTCCTGCCCGACGCGGGCCAGCGGCAGATCATGCTGGAGACGGTCGAGATCGAGGCCCGGCTGCGGCACCTGATCTTCTTCCTCCTCGCGGAAATCCGCCGCGCGCAGGCGGACATGGCCGACTGAGCCCGGGCGCTCGCGACTGTACAGGAGCCAACGGAGCAGGTGCGGAGGATTTCCGTGCCGGGCGTGCTGGGTTGAATCCTGCCTGTCCGGTTCGTTGCCGCTGAGCCGGCCGACCCTCCGGACCTTTCCGCGGCCCTTGGCCACGAACCGGTCGGGCTTGGCTTGGGCCTGTCCTTCAAGCCCTCTGCTCCCTTGGTTTCCTCCGGCTCCGCCGGCTTCTTCCGCGTTCAGAGCCACCCGCGCCCGCGGTAAACCCACCAGCCCACACGCTCGTGCAGGCCGGCGGCCAGCGTGGCCCAGGCCTCGCCCTGCGGCACGAGGGTCCAGCGCTGCGGCAGCGGCGTGCCGCCGGGGCCGCGCCAGACCTGAAAGTCACAGGCGACGGGCGTGACCGGCACCTGCGCGGCACGGAACGCCGCCTCCGCCCGCCGGAGATGCAGCGCGGAGGTCACCATCAGCACGTTCGTCCAGCCACGCTCGCGTGCGAGCGTGGCGGTGGCCACGGCCTCGTCGCGCGTGTTGCCCACGGGGCCGAGGGTTTCCACGGTGAAGTTCGTCAGGCCCCAGTCGCGCCACCAGTCGCGAAGGCGCGCAGATTCCGGAGGCTGGCCGGGCCTGGGCGCGCCGTCGCCGCCCAGCACCAGCAGGCGGGCCCGACCGCGGCGGGCGAGTTCCACGCCGGTCACGAGCCGATCTGCGCAGCAGGTGAGGTCCAGGCCCTGGAAATCCGCAGGTGAGACGCGATGGCTTCCGCCGAGGACGACGACCGCGTCGGCCGGTGGGGCGGCGGCGATCGTGGCGGCGGCGTAGGGGCGTTCGAGCGGCGCGATCACCCACGCGGCCACGGGGGGCTGGCCGCCCAGCCAGACGAGGCCCGCGAACGCCAGCCCGAGCGCGGCCGCCAGCCCGCGCCGGCGCAGCGCCAGCATGGCCGACGTGGCCACCAGCAGCAGCCACAGCAGGCCGAGCGGATGGACGAAGGAGGCCACGGCTAGGCGGACCCCTCACCCAGGCGAACCAGGTTCGCGTTGATGCGCGCGAGGTACTCGTTCGGGCCGTCAGGCCAGGGATCGTTGAGCAGGCGGTACACGCCGCGGAGCGGGCCGTTAAGACGCGGCCAGATGAGTTTTTCCCAGAAGACCGGCGTGCCGCGGCGCAGTTCCGCCAGCGTCTGGAGGGCCGCGCCGCCGCCGGACCAGCCGTTGCGGCGGGCGGATTCCTCAAACTCGACGAAGAGCGCGGCGAGCTTCTCGGGGTAGTCCGCCGCCGCCATTTGGCCGAGCAGGTCGGCCGTGCCCACGACGCAGCCGGCCAGCAGCTCGCGCTCGTCGCGGAAGCCTAGGTTGTCCACGCGTGCTGTCAGGGACGTGCACCAGATCATCCGGCCCACGGCCTCGATCTCCGCGGTGGTCAGGCCGGTTTCCGGCAGCACTTCATGGACAAACTCCACGCTGCGCGATTCGTGCTGGGGCATGTACTTGGCGCCCGTGCCGTCCTCGTCGCCCTCGGGCTTCAGGTAGCCGGTGTCGTGCAGCAGGATGGCCAGGAGCGCCAGGCGGGCGGTGGCCTCGTCCGGCACGGGGGCCACGGCGTGGCGCTGCCAGGCGTGCAGGAGCCGCCCGAAGCCCAGCGTGCCTTGGAGCGTGTGCTCCCGGTCGTGGTACGGCACGTCCAGCGGGGCGCGGCGCCAGCGCCGGCCGTCAAAGCTGTCCGCGAACATCCGGAAGCCCGCCGCGACAAACCCGCCGTCCGGGCCGAACATCTCGCGCCAGCGCGCGGCGACGTCCGCCTCGACCGCCTGCAAGTCTCTGGTGTCGACCGGCGCGAACACGGCGCGAAACCTTGCAAGCAGCCGCCCGCGCTGCACGACTTTTCCCGCCGGTTGCCCCGCGCCGCCGCCGCCGCTATGCAGCCCCATGCGCGCGCCGCTCCTCGCCTTCGTGGACGACATCTATGAGGACCTCGAACTCTGGTATCCGAAGCTCCGTCTCGAGGAGGCCGGCTGGGCGATGCGCCTCGCCGGGCCGGAGCTGCGCACCTTCGCCGGCAAGCATGGCTACCCGGCCAGCGCCGACCTGCTGCTCAAGGACGCCCGCAGCACCGACTTCGCCGGCCTGCTGATCCCCGGTGGCTTCATGCCGGACAAGCTGCGCCGCGACCCGCAGGTGCTGGCGCTGACGCGCGAGTTCTTCGCGGCCGGCAAGCTCGTCGCCTTCATCTGCCACGGCGGGTGGATTCCCATCTCGGCGAGAATCCTCCGCGGCCGGCGCGCCACCGGCTCGCTCGGCATCCAGGACGACCTCGAGAACGCCGGGGCCGTCTGGGTGGACGAGCCGGTGGTGGTGGACGGCAACCTCGTCAGCAGCCGCACGCCGCGCGACCTCGCGCCGTTCGCGAGGGCGATGGTGGAGTTTCTGGAGTTGAACAAGGAAGGCGGGAAGGCATGAGGGAACTGGAGCAGGCGGAGCCGACCGGAAGGATCATCGGCTGCGCCATTGCGGTGCATCGGGAGCTCGGCCCGGGATTCCTGGAGTCGGTCTATGAAGCGGCGCTGGCCGTTGAGTTCGGCCGGCGGGGCCTCTCTTTTGAAAGACAGAAGCTGGCTTACATCAGCTACCCGGGTGTCGCCGTGGACGAGCACAGGTTGGACTATTTCATCGACGACCTGATTGTCGCGGAACGGAAAGCCACCGCCGGTCTGGAAGACATCCACTTCGCCGTTGCGCGCTTTTCTCTGAAGGCGGTGGGCCGGGAACACGGCCTGTTCCTCAATTTCGCCACGCTGCCGCTGACGGTGAAGCGGGTCATCCGTGATTCGCGTCAAACACCTTCTTCCTGATTTCCTGCCCTCCCTATTCATCCAGCAGCATGTCCACCCACCCCGGCTTCGGCGCGCACACCGATCCCAGCTTCCGCTCCGAACCCCGCCCGGCCGGCGAGGTCATCCGCCGCGTGGGCCGCTACCTGCGCCCGTACAGGAAGCTCGCCGCCGCCACGATCCTCTGCGCGCTCCTCTCGCTCGCCTTCGGCATGATGTACCCGAAGCTGACCGAGTTCCTCATCAACGAGGTCATCAAGCAGCGCCGCGCGGAGATCCTCACGCCCGCCGCGCTCGCGCTCCTCGGCGCGTTCTTCTTCCGCGAGGCCTTCAACTCGATCCGCATCCGCGTCAACAACCGGCTCGAGCAGAACGTCATCTTCGACATGCGCCGCGAGGTTTACGCCCGCCTCCAGCGCCTCGGCGTGCCGTGGTTCGACCAGCGCGCCTCGGGCGACCTCATGACGCGCGTCATCGAGGACGTGAACAGCGTCGAGCGCCTGCTCATTGACGGCATGGAGCAGGGCACGGTGGCCCTGCTCAGCATCCTCGGCGCGCTGGCGATCATGATCTTCTACAGCCCCACGCTGGCACTGGTGGCGCTCATCCCGGTGCCGCTGCTCGTGGGCGGCGCGCTCTGGTATACGCTCACCGCCCACCGCCGCTACCGCGTGCAGCGCGAGGCTGCCTCCGCGATGAACGCGCTGCTCATGGACAACCTCCAGGGCATCCGCCAGATCAAGGCCTTCGGCCGCCAGGAGCACGAGGACGCGCGCTTCACCGCCCGCGCCGACGGCCTGCGCGAGGGCTCGCTCACGGTGATGCGCGCGTGGGCGTGGTACGGCCCGGCCATGCAGTTCACCGGCTCGCTCGGCATCGGCCTCGTGCTCTGGTTCGGCGGGCGCGAGGTCATCGCCGGCCGCATGGACGTCGGCGGCCTCGTCGCCTTCATGCTCTACGCCGGGATGTTCTTCTACGAACCCATCGGCCGGCTGCACGGGCTGAACCAGATGCTCCAGGCCGCCCGCGCCGCCGCCGCGCGTGTGTTCGACATCCTGGATGCCGCGGAGGAACGTGCCGGCCGCACCGGCCGCCTGCGCGAACCGGTGCGCGGAGAGGTCACGTACGAGAATGTGGGCTTCACCTACGGCGCGGGCCGCACGGTCCTGCATGACGTCTCCCTCCACGCCCGGCCCGGCGAGATGATCGCGCTCGTCGGCCCCACCGGCGCGGGCAAGAGCACGCTCGTCCACCTGCTGCCGGCCTTCTACGAAGCCACGGCCGGCCGCATCCAGATTGACGGGCAGGACATCCGCGACGTGGCGCTCGCCGACCTGCGGCGGCATGTGAGCGTCGTGAGCCAGGAGCCGTTCCTGTTCAACGGCACGCTGCGCGAAAACATCCTCTACGGCCGCCTCGACGCGGCCGGGGGCGAGATGATCGCCGCGGCGACGGCGGCGAACGCGCACGAGTTCATCAGCCGCCTGCCGGAGGGCTACGACAGCCGCGTGGGCGAGCGCGGCGTGAAGCTCAGCGTCGGCGAGAAGCAGCGCGTCAGCATCGCCCGCGCGCTGCTGAAGGACGCGCCCATCCTCGTGCTGGACGAGGCCACGGCCAGCGTGGACACGCAGACCGAGCGGCTGATCCAGGAGGCGCTCGAGCGGCTCATGGCCGGCCGCACGAGCTTCGTCATCGCGCACCGTCTGAGCACCATCCGCAACGCCGACCAGATCCTCGTGCTGCGCACCGGCCGCATCGTCGAGCGCGGAACGCACGACGAGCTGGTCGCCCTTGGCGGCCTCTACGCGCGCCTCGCAAAAATCCAGAGCACGGCCGTGACGGCGACGATCGAGGAGGTCTTCGAGCGGGCGGAGGCGATTT
>JBJXFY010000033.1:0-7032 GCA_046155815.1 Limisphaerales bacterium
GGGAAATCTACCGGCACCATTCCAAGCTGGATCTCGCGCGCCGCCTGGAGCTCCAGCTCGACGCGCGCAAGGTGAGCGACGAGCTCGTCCCGCAGCCGCTTCTTCTCGAGGCACGCGCCGACGCGGGCCCGCAGCAGGGTGGGGTTGAACGGCTTCTGCAGGTAATCCTCGGCGCCGAGCTCGACGCAGCGGATCACGCTCTCGACCTGGTCCAGCGCCGAGATCATGATCACCGGCAGATGGCGCAGCCGCTCGTCGGCCTTGAGTTGCTCGAGCACCTCGTAGCCGTTCATCTCCGGCATCATCACGTCTAGGAGCACGAGGTCGAACGGCCGCGTGCGCAGCGCCTCGAGCGCCTCGCGCCCGTTGGTCGCGAACGCGACGTTCGCGTAGCCGAGCCGTTTCAGGCGCGGGCCGAGCGTGTAGCGATTGTCCTCGTTGTCGTCGACGACGAGGAGCGCGGCGGCCGCCGGATCCATCGCGCTCACTTGGCGCCGATCAGCGCGTCGATCTTCCCCCGCAGGCGCGCGAAGTCGACCGGCTTGGTATCGAAATCGTCGCAGCCGGTGGCGAGCGCGCGCTCGCGGTCTCCTGCCATCGCGTGTGCCGACAGCGCGAGCACCGGGATTCGGCAGGTCTCCGGGCTCGCTTTCAGCCGGCGCGTCGCCTCCCAGCCGTCGAGGACCGGCAGGCTGAGGTCCATGATGACGAGGTCGGGCTGCTCGGCGCGCGCGACCGCGATCCCCCCGCTCGCCGTCGCCGGCGATCAGCACCGCGTGCCCGGCGCGCTCCAGCCGGCCCTTGAGCACGTACACATTGTCATCGTTGTCCTCGACGTAAAGGATCTTCACCGGGCGATTCCTCTTACGCGGTTTCGGCAGCGTCCTTGCGGCGCACGCACACCGCCAGTGCCGCGCCGATCTCCTGCAGCAGCTCGTCGCGGGTCTGCCCGCGCTTCTGGACCACGCGCTCGACCGCGCCGTTCAGCCGCCGGTGGTCTTCCGCGCTGAGGGTCATCGCCGTCAGCACGAGCACCGGGATGTTGCGGTACTCCGCGCGGCCGCGCATCTCCGCGAGCAGCTCGAAGCCATCCATTTCCGGCATGATCAGGTCGAGCACTATCACATCGGGACGCGCCGCGGCGAGCGCGGCGAGCGCAATGCGGCCGTTGGCGGCCTCCGTCACGTGCCATCCCTCGCGCTCCAGCGCCTGGCGGACCATGGCGCGCGTGGCGTCGTCGTCCTCGACCAGCAGCGCACTGCCGCCCGCGCGGCCGCATCGTTCCCGCAGGATCGCCAGCAGCCGCTCGCGATCCACCGGCTTCACGAGGTAATCGGTCGCGCCGAGCGAGTATCCGCGCTGCTTCTCGTCGACGATCGTCGCCAGGATCACCGGGATGTCGGCGAGGGTCGGATCGCCCTTCAGCGCGGCGAGCACCGTCCAGCCGTCGACGTCCGGCATCACCACGTCGAGCGTGATTGCCGCCGGATGGGCGTCGCGCGCGCGGGCGAGACCTTCGAGACCGCTCGCCGCCGTGATTACGCTGAATCCCTCCCGCTCGAGGAAGCGCTGCATGAGCTCGCGCACCGTCGGATCGTCATCGACGACCAGGACATCCATGGATCCGCCGGGACGGGGAACGGCCGGCTTGGTGGCCGCAGGCGTCGGCGGTGCCGGTCGCCGATTCTGTTCGGGGGTCTCCTCAACGAGCGCCGGCAGCCGGATCGTGAAGGTCGAACCGCTCCCCGGCACGCTCTCCACGCTGATGTCGCCCCCCATCATCCGGCAGAACTGGCGGCTGATGGCCAGTCCGAGGCCGGTGCCGCCGTACTTGCGGGTGGTCGACGCATCGGCCTGCATGAACTCCTGGAAGAGCCGCGCAGTCTGTTCGGCCGTCATCCCGATTCCCGTGTCCGCAACCCGCAGCGCAATCCAGTCTCTGCCGCCCTCGGGCTCGCGGGCGACCGAGAGGGTGACGCGGCCGTTCGCGGTGAACTTGGCGGCGTTGGCGGCGAGATTCAGCAGCGCCTGGCGCACGCGCGTCGAGTCGGCACGCATCGTCCCCACGTCGCCCGCGAACTGCACGTCGAGGCGGTTGCCGTTCTTCTCCGCGAGCGGGCGCACGGTCGCGGCGACGTCCTCGACCAGCGGCTCCACGGCGAAAACATCGAGGTTGAGATCCATCTTGCCGGCCTCGATCTTGGAGAGATCGAGGATGTCGTTGATGAGGGCGAGCAGGTGCCGCCCGGCGCGCAGGATGCGCTCCGGCGGCTCCGCGAGTTGTGCGTCGCCCGCCTCGCGCGCATCCTCGGCCAGCATCTCGCTCACCCCGATGATCGCGTTTAGCGGCGTGCGCAGCTCGTGGCTCATGTTGGCGAGGAACTGCGACTTGGCGCGGTTGGCGGCGTCGGCGGCCTCGCGCGCGGCGTTGGCCTGGACGCGGGCCTCCTCGACGTGGTCGAGCGCGAGGCGCAGCTCGCCGTTCGCGTGGGTCAGCTCGGCGGTGCGGGCGGCGACCTGTTCCGCGAGGTGCTCGCGCGCGGCGAGCAGCTCCGTGTCGCGCTTCTGGATCTGGCCGAGCATCTCGTTGAAGGCGTCGGTGAGCTGGCCCAGCTCGTCGTCCGTGGAACGGACGGCACGGGCGGCGTAGTCGCGCTCCTGGGTGACGCGGCGGGCCGTGCGCCAGAGCTGGAAGATGGGCTCGGTGATGACGCGCTCGAGGCGGCGCGAGAGCAGCCAGGCGAGGGCCGCGGCGAGCACGAAGGTGACCCCGGAGAGGGCGAGGAAACGGCTGTAGAAGCGGTTCAGCACCTTGCGGTCCGCCTTCAGGTACACCCAGCCCAGCAGTTCGTCGTCGGCCGCCCGGTGGACGGGCAGCACGCGCGTGAGCTCGCCGCGCCGGAAGCCCGGCTCCGGCACCGGCCGCGGCGGGCGGAACGTGGCGTTGGTCCGCACGTAGCCGGCGAACACCTTCAGGCGGTTCGTGGTGTAGATCGCGCCGGCCAGGATGTCGTCGCTGCCGGCGAGGTACGCGATGGCCTTCTCCGCCTCCACAGGGTCGCCGAAGTCGAGCGGGGCCTCGGCCGTGTGGGCAACGAGGTTGCCGAGCGACTCGAGCTGGTGGCCCACCTCGCGCACATAGAGCCAGGCGGCCACGGCGTAGAAGAGGCCGAGGGCCAGCGCGAGCGCGGTCCCGGCTGTCAGCAGCATCATGAGCTGCAGACGCCGGCGCAGGGAGCCGTGCCGGGCGCGGATGGCCGCGGTGTCGGCACCAGGGGTGACGGGCGGCTTCATCGGTCCACCACCTCCGCGATGCGCAGCAGCGGGGTGCTGATCCGGACCCCCTGGCTGCGGGCGTTCTTCAGGCTTATCTGCAGGCTGATCTTCGCACCGGCCGTGTCGGGCCGCAGGTTGATGAGGCCGCCCTGACGGAGAAAGCCCGGATCCTCGCCCACCGTGACCATGCCGCGCAGGCGTTCCGGGGGCAGGGCCGCAAACTCCGCCTCGCGCCCCGCAGGCACGTAGAGCAGGTGGGCCTCCTCGATGCCCGCGCCTTCGGCGAAGTAACGCACCTCAACCGGCCGCTGGCGCACCTGGACGTCCCGGAGGAGCTGCTCGAGCAAGCGGGCGGACGGGTTCGGTCCGCCCAGCACGCCGATCACCAGGGGCGTCCCGGCCGGGGCGTCGGGCCAGTTGATGTAGGGCGGGAGCTTGGAGAGAAGGGCCGCGCGCAACTCGTCGGGGGAGAAGACCTCGGCGGCCTCCTGCCCCCGCGCGCCAAAGGCCGGCCCGCCGGGCAGGCCGCCCAAGACCAAGGCCAGCAGCAGGAGCAGCGCACGCATGGTCTGGGTCTGGGACGCGGGGCCGGACGGAGTTGTTCGGATTCAGCGGGGCCGGCCGGCCATCGGCGTCCGGTGACCGCAAGGGACCAGTCGGAACATGGGTGCGTGCTAAAGGACGGAGCAGGCGGGGGCAAGCCTGCGTGCTTCAGGTCCTGCCCCCCGTCGGATCGTCATTCCGCGTCGGACGCCGCCGCAGCCGCATGATCCACCAGTCCAGCAGCCCGCTCACGAAGGCCAGCCCCGTCAGCGCGGCCGTGCCCAGCCAGTAGAGGACGAACCCCCACCCTCGAAGGTGCGGCTCCAGCAGCGTCAGGCCCCAGACCGTGAACCACGCCGCGCTCAGCAGGAACCAAAGGCCCCACCAGCGGCGGCGACGGTCATGGCGCGTGAGCCGCACAAAAGGAGGACGTCTTGCGGATCGCGCCGCGGTCAGCAGCTCGTCGGCGCCTCCTGCAGCACCTCGACGCAGTGCGGGATCGCGCCAATCACGAACGACAGGCACTCGACCGCCCCGGCGGGCTTGCCTGGCAGGCAGAGCACCAGCGCCCGGTCCACCACGGCGGCGAGGTTGCGCGACAGGATCGCGTTCTTCGTGATCTTCATGGACTCCGCGCGCATGACCTCGCCGAAGCCGGGCAGCTCGCGGATTGCGATCTCGCGCACGGCCTCGGGCGTCACGTCGCGAAGGGCCACGCCCGTGCCGCCGGTGGTCAGCACCAGCGAACAGCCGCGGTTCACCAGCCCGCGAATGGCGCGCTGGATGTCGCGCTTCTCGTCCGGCACCAGCGCCTCGCCGCCGACTTCCCAGCCGTACCCGGCGGCGGCCTGCTTCAAGGCGGGCCCGCCCAAGTCGTCATACTCGCCGCGGGAGGCGCGGTCCGAAATGGTCACGATGCCGACAAGAATCTTCATCGCGGCAATGCTGCGCCCCCGGCCGCCGGCCTGGCAACGCGCGGCTCTCCCGACGCGTCCTGAACCTGCCCGTCACGGCCATCTTCCTCCTCCGGCAGATCGCGGGCGCGGGAAGACCAGGAGCGCGATGCCCCAGCCGTTGCGTTCGGCGAAAAAGCCGCCGCTCAGGCCTTCTTCTTCGCCGTCTTTTTTGCCGCGGTGCGGACGCGCACGGCGGTCTTGGACTTCGCCGAAGTCTCCTTCTTCGCGCTCGCCCGGATGTCCGCCGCGTGGGCGAGGGCGTAGGATTGGATGTCCTTGAACTTTCCGGTTTTGTCGCGGACGGCGTAGAGCTTCTTGCCGGTAGAACTGCGGAGGACGGTGCGGCGTGCTTTGCCTGCCATGATGGATGTGGTTTGGGTTGAATGCACCGCAGCTGCGCCGGATGTGCCGGAGAAATGCCGCGGGAACGAGGTGGTTTGTAGCAGAGGTGCGCCGCCTTTCAACGCTGCGCTGCGTCCGCGCCCCGGTACAGGCCCTCCGCGACGATCACGTCCGCGACGCCGGGCGGAAGCAGGTGCGCCACCGGCAGCCCGGCGCGCACGCGCCCGCGGATCTGCGACGACGACACGGCAAAGGGAAACCCGCGCAGCGCCGCCAGCCGCCACGGCGCGGGCAGCGCCGCCGCCGCCGCCCCCGGCCGCGGGATGACGACGAAGGTGGCCAGCGCCGCCAGCGCGTCCGGCTCGCGCCACTTGGGCAGCGTCGGCACATGGTCAGCGCCGATCAGCCAGAACAGCGCCGCGCCGGGGTGGCGCGCGGCGTGGTCGCGCAGCGTGTCCACGGTGAAGGACGTGCCGCCGCGGCGCAGCTCCTGGTCGTCCACGGCCGCGGCGGGGAAGCCGGCCAGCGCGAGGCGCAGCATCCGCAGCCGCAGCGGGCCGGGCGCGGGCTGCTGCTCCGGCTTGAAGGGCGACTGCGCGGCCGGGATGAAGACGATCCGGTCCAGCCCCAGCTCCTCGCGCGCCGCGTGCGCCACGAGCAGGTGCACGAGATGCACCGGGTCAAACGAACCGCCGTAGAGGCCGAGTTTCATGGCGCCTTAACGAATCTGGACAGAAGGCAATGGGGAGAAGGAAGTTTCATCGCATTTGCGGCCGGCGCGGAGGAATCCGCGTCAGCCTTGGTTCGCTCTGTTTCCTTCTCTTCAAATTCCCTCCGATTCAGCAGCACCGCCGGATCTGGCGGTAGCGTTCCTCCTCGGTCTGGACCCACAACGCGCGTTCGGCGGCGGGGTCGCCGGCGGCGGCGCGGACGTGCGCCGGGTCCGGACACGGGCAGGCCGCGGCGAGTTCCTTCGCGCGGCGGAAGTCCGCCTCGCCGGTCAGTTCGCGGAGCAGCGCGAGGCTGAGCGCGATCAGGCCAAGCACGTTCAGCGGCCGGCCCTCGGCCACGGCGTAGTCAGGCAGCCAGACGGGCGGCGTTTCGCGCAGCTCGGCCAGCTTCTTCCGCGCCAGCAGAAGAACCCATTCGCGCAGGCTGATCAGGAAGATGGCGGTCACGAGGACGAGGAAGAACTTCGTGATGGCGGCGTTGAGGCGGAAGTTCCAGGCCTGCCGCGTGAGCTGGCCGATGGCCTTGTTCTGGGCGGCGACGCGGTCCGCCGGCAGCGACGTCAGCGCGGCGCGCGCCTCCTCGCGCTTCTTCAGCGCCGCCTCCGCGCCCGCGTGGAAGCCGATGCGCGGGTCCGGATGCCAGACCTTCTGCACCGCCGCCGTCCCCGTCACGGTGAGCAGCCAGAGCAGCGGCCCCAGCGTGACCAGCGCCAGCCATGGGCTCGTCCCCTTTTGCCGTTGGCCTTCTGCCTTTTGCCTTCTGACCAGCGTCATCTTCAGCACGATGGTCGTCGCGAGGCACAGCGCCGTGGCGGCGAGGAGCTGGTTGGCGATGCCGAAGATCGGCCACAGCGCCTTGATCCCGCCGTCGGGGTCGTACACCGCGGCGAGGAGGAAGTAGCCCCACAACGCCACGACCAGCGCGCTGGCGAAGAGGTTCGGCCCGAGCCGCCGGGTGTCGCCGAGCGGCCGCCAGGCGTGGCCCAGCGCGTCCTGGAGCAGGTAGCGGCCCACGCGCGTGCCGGCGTCCAGCGTCGTCAGGATGAACAGCGCCTCAAACATCAGCGCGAAGTGGTACCAGATGCCGAGCCAGCCTTCGCCGAGGCCGGGCAGGGCCTTGTGGAAGAGGTTCGCCATGCCGACGGCGAGCGTCGCCGCGCCGCCGGTGCGGCCGTAGAGCGACT
>JBJXFY010000019.1:0-14642 GCA_046155815.1 Limisphaerales bacterium
AACCCACCGCCGACGGCCAGCCTCCGCTTGCCCGCGCGCAGGACTGGGTGAATCTGCCGGACGGCTCGGTCCGAGAGACCAACACCATGCCCCAGTGGGCCGGGAGCTGCTGGTACTACCTCCGCTACCTGGACGCGAAGAACGGCGGGGCCTTTGTCAGCAAAGAGGCGGAGCGGTATTGGATGGGTGCGGTAGGGCGCGTTTCTCCGGGCGCGCCGCGGCCGGCCGGGACGGCCATCCCTACCCACGGCATTGATCTCTACGTCGGCGGCACGGAGCACGCCGTGCTGCACCTGCTCTACGCGCGCTTCTGGCACAAGGTGCTGTACGACCTCGGCCACGTCTCGACGCCCGAGCCGTTCTTCAAGCTGGTGAACCAGGGCCTCATCCTCGGCGAGGACGGCCAGAAGATGTCCAAGGCGCGCGGCAACGTGGTGAATCCCGACGAAGTAGTGAACGAGTACGGTGCCGATGCGCTCCGGCTCTACGAGATGTTCATGGGCCCGCTGCAGGACACGAAGCCGTGGAACACCCAGGGCGTCGAGGGCGTGTATCGCTTCCTCGGCCGCGTGTGGAGGCTGTTCGTGGACGAGAGGTCCGAGACGGCCTTCGAGCAGGCGGAGACGGTGGCCACGGAGGCGCAGGGGCACGGAGAGCTGCTGGACCTGATCCTGCTGGACGGGGCGATCACGGACGCCGTCGCGACGCCGGCGCAGCTCAAGGCGCTGCACGCGTGCATCAAGAAGGTGACGGATGACCTCGAGGGGCTGCGCTTCAACACGGCCATCTCGGCGATGATGATCTTCGTGAACGAGGCCAACGGCTGGCAGGCCCGGCCGTTCGCGGTGATGCGGACGTTCCTCCAGCTCCTCGCGCCCTTTGCGCCGCATCTCGCGGAGGAGCTGTGGGCGCGGCTGCACGCGACGTTCGGCCAGACGCCGCCGTCGCTCAGCTACACGCCGTGGCCGCTCCACGACCCCGCGCTGCTGGTCGAGGACACGCTGGAAATCCCGGTGCAGGTGAACGGCAAGCTGCGCGACGTGATCCATGTGCCGGCCGCCGCGGACCAAGCGGCGCTGGAGGCGGCCGCGCGGGCTAACGAGAAGGTGGCCGCCTTCCTCGCCGGCAGGACGGTGCGCAAGGTCATCGTCGTGCCGCGCAAGCTGGTGAACTTCGTGGTGGCGTGACCCGGGGGCGACGATGCTTGGTCTGACTCGTCAACAGCAGGTGGCGATCACCGTGCTGCTCCTGCTGCTGATCGCCGGCTGGGCGGCGAAGGCGTGGCGGGAGGGCCGGGTCCCGCAGTCGCCACCGCCCACGGCCGCGCCCTGAGCGCGCAGCGCGGTTGCGGGGAGGCGGAGGATGCGGTTAGCCTCCCCGCGGTTCTCCTTGCATGCAGGCCACCACCTTTGAAGAGGGCGTCGAGGCGCTGGTCGCGCGCGATCCGCGGTATCACCGTGATGCGTACCACTTCCTCCGCGAGTCGCTGGACTTCACCCAGCGGGAGGTCGTGCAGCCCGGCCGCCCGGGCAACAGCCACGTCACCGCCGCCGAGCTGCTCGAAGGCACGCGGCGCCACGCGCTGCAGGCGTACGGCCCGATGGCGCTCGCGGTGCTGAACGAATGGGGCGTGTTCACCTGCGAGGACATCGGCCACCTGGTTCACCGGCTGGTCGAGCAGGGGTGCTTCTCCGTGACGGACGGCGACCGGCTGGAGGATTTTCGCGGAGGATACGGCTTCGAGGAAGCGTTCGTGCAGCCGTACCGGCCGCGGGGCGGTGGCCGGGAGGAGGGCGCGGCGACGGTGACGACGGGACGTTGAGGGCGTCTAGACGGCAGGCGGCGGGACGACCGGCTCGCGCCGCCGGAAGCCGCGCCACGCCCCAAACCCGGTGGCCGCGGCTGAAGGCAGCAGTCCGGTGAAACGGCGGTGCGCGTCGCCGGCCTCGCGTTCCACCCATGCCTCGGCCTGATGGATTTCGCGCTCCGCTCGGCGCGTGTCGCAGCCGGCCCGTGCCGCCAGCGCCACGCCGCCCAGAGCAAGGGCCGACAGGACGGCGGCGACGCGGAGGAATCGCCGGAACAGCCACCCGGCGACGAATCCGCCCACGTAGCTGGCGCACACCCGCACGTAGCCGGGCACGGGCCCCGCGAAGCTCGCCCGCACCGGCACGCCTTCGGGGGCCGTTTCCCGGGCTTTCCAGCCCTCGGAAAACCACAGGCCGAGGCCCAGGAACACCGCCGCCGTGGCCGCCAGCACTGAGCGCGAGCGCCACGGGCCGTTCGTAGAACCGCCGACCAGCGCGCCGGCGACCGGGGCGAGGAGGCGCTGAAGGAGCTGGGGCACGGCGGAAGGTTGGGCGGGGCGGCAGGCGGGGACAAGGGCAGGCAGCCTGGTGGCGAACCGGGCTGGGACGCCGGGCCGTTGCTGTGCCCGGACATCCGCCCACGGGCCGCAGGACCGAGCGAGGCCCGCTGCTCCATGCCTGCATTTTTCCTCCAGGTTGCCTGGCGCTTGGGAGCATGGCCCGCGGGACCTGCCATCCCGTTTCCTTCTTTGGACGCTGCGGGCCGAGGGCCTAGGGTGAACGTGATGCTTACGAACGGTTTTGTGCCCGCCGCCGCGCCGCCGACCACCGTGGAGACGCTGGAGAACGGCCTGGTGGTCATCGTGCGGGAGGACGACAGCGCACCGGTGGTTTCGGCCCAGGCCTGGTGCCGGGCGGGCAGCATGGACGAGGGCCGCTGGCTGGGTGGGGGCCTGTCCCACGTCCTCGAGCACATGCTCTTCAAGGGCACGACGACGCGCGGCGCGGGCCGCATTGACCAGGAGGTGCAGGAGGCCGGCGGCTACATGAACGCCTACACCTCCTTTGACCGCACGGTGTACTGGATCAACGCGCCCGACACCGGCGCGCGCGTGGCGGTGGACATCCTGTGCGACATCGTCCAGCACGCCACGCTTCCCGAGGCGGACCTGGCGAAGGAGCTCGACGTGATCCGGCGCGAGATGGACATGGGCCATGACGATCCGGGCCGCCGCTCGGGCCGCCGCCTGTTTGAAACCGCCTACCGCGTCAGCCCGGCCCGCTACCCGATCATCGGCCTGCCGGACATCTTCAACACGCTCACGCGCGCCGACATCGCGGCGTACTACCGCGAAAAGTACGCGCCCAACAACCTGTCCTTCGTCGTGGCGGGCCGGGTGTCCGCCCCCGAGGTGGTCGCGCAGATCAAGGCGGCCTTCGCCGGTTCGCCCGCGCGCGCGCTGCCCGCCGTCCCGCTGCCGGAGGAGCCGCGCCAGACCGCGCCGCGCGAGGTGGTCGAGGAGGGCGCGGTGCAGCTCGGGCATCTGCACGCCACCTGGCACATCCCGGACCTGCGGCATCCCGACCTGCCCGCGCTCGACGTCCTGGCCGTGCTGCTGGGCGGCGGGCGCAGCTCGCGGCTGAACCAGGCCGTGCGCGAGCGTGCCGGGCTGGTGCATTCCGTGGACGCCTGGACCTACAGCCCGGGGCATCCGGGCCTCTTCGGCCTCAGCGCGGTGATGGACGGGGAGCGCTTCGCCGCGGCACGCAACGCGCTGCTGGCCGAGGTGGGGCGGCTGAAGGCCGAACCCGTCGCCGCGGAGGAGCTGGCCAAGGCCGTCCGCCAGATCACCGTGAGCACACTTTCCGCGCGCAAGACGATGCAGGGGCAGGCGCAGGACCTGGGCGGCAACTGGTTCGCGGCGGGCGACCTCGGTTTTTCGGACCGTTACCTCGCGGCCGCGACGCACACCACGGCGGGCGACCTCCAGCGCGTGGCGCGGGCCTACCTCACCGACGAGAACCGCACGCTCTACGCGCTGCTCCCCGCCGGCCATCGCCCGGCCGCGGCGGCGGCGGTGTCCGCGGGCCGCCGGGGTACGGTGGAAAAGCTCATCTTGCCGAACGGGCTGCGCCTGCTCGTGCTCGAGGACCGGCGGCTGCCGTTCGTTGAGCTGCGCGCGGTGTGCCGCGGCGGGGTGCTGGCGGAGACGCCGGGCAACGCAGGCCTCGGCGCGCTGATGGCCCGCACGCTGGTCAAGGGCGCCGGCAGCCGCAGCGCCGAGCAGCTCGCCGAGGCGATCGAGTCCGTGGGCGGCAGCCTCGACACCTATGCCGGCAACAACAGCTTCGGCGTGGCGGGCGAAGTCCTCGGGGGCGACTTCGACCTCGGCCTCGGCTTGCTGGCGGACGTGTTGCGGCGGCCGGCGTTTCCGGCGGCGGAGGTTGAGCGCGAACGCACCGCGCAGCTCGCGGCGGTGCGCGCGCAGAAGGATCAGCTCCTGCAGCTCGCCGGACGCACGATGCGCCAGGCGCTCTTCGGCCCGACGGGCTACGGCCTCGACGTGAACGGCGACGAGGCCAGCGTCCGGACGCTCTCCGGCGACGCCCTGCGTGCCCATCACGCGCGGCTCGTCGTCCCGGCCAACACCGTGCTGGCCGTGTTCGGGGCCGTGGACGCCGCGGCGGTCCGGGCGGCGGTGGAACGACAGTTTGGCGACTGGGCGGGGCGGCCTGACGCCCACCCTCCGCCGGCTGCCCCGGCCAGGCTCTCCGCGCCGGCTGAGCGCAGCGTGGACTGCGACAAGAAGCAGGCCGTTCTCGTGATGGGCTTCCCGGCGCCGGCAATTGACGATCCCGACCGCTACGCCCTCGAGCTGGTCCAGGAGGCGTGCAGCGACCTGGGTTCGAGGCTGTTCCTGCGCATCCGCGACGAGCTGGGGCTGGCGTACTACGTCGGCGCACAGCATTTCAACGGCCTCGGCGGCGGCTGGTTCAGCCTGTACGCCGGCACGGAGCCCGCGCAGACGGGGCGCGTGAAGGACGAGTTCCTGCGCGAGGTGGAGCGGTTGCGGCGGGACGGCCTGGCCGCCGCCGAACTACGCCGGGCCAAGGCCAAGTTGCTGGGCCAGCGCAAGATCGCCCGGCAAGAGCTGGGCCAGTGCGCGATTGCGGCGGCGCTCGACGAACTGTACGGGCTCGGCCATGACCACGCGGAAGCGAGCGACCGGCGATTCGAGGCGGTGACCGAAGCGGAGGTGGTCGCAACCGTGCGACGCTGGCTAAATCCGGAAGTTTTTGCGCTGGTGGTGGCAAGACCCTTACAAGATGGACGATGATCGTTCCGGTGGCTTGGTCCGCGGGCGGGCGCCAGTTTTAGCTTGTGCCACCGGAGAGATTGTCATCTGCTGCGGTCGCGAATGCGACATTCCCCGCCCAACATGAAGTTCGTCTTACCCGTCTCTCTCGCGCTTGCTGGCACTTGTGCCTCGGCCAGCGTCTTCGTCCTTGGCGATGCCACCCGCACCCTCGAGGCTGCCACCGCGGCGGTGTTGGACCCCAATATAATAATCGACCCTGGTTCAGGCTCCCTCACCAAGACGGGGACCGGCGAGTGGACCCCGCCGGGGGTGCATGCCGACTCGACCTACATCTTCAATGGCAGAATCCTTGCCTCATCTGAGGTCTTTATCACCCACTCGTCAGACGTTTCCGGGCTGCAGATCCGTGGAGACACCAGCATCAAATTGGCGGCCTCCGTTGATGGCTTTCCGGGCTACGCCCGCGCCAGCGCCACCGAAGCATTTTCGGTCGCTTTCTCTCTGACCGAACCGACTCCGATGGTCCTGAGCAACGACACCACGCTAGTCGCCGTGGTCGGCGGATTCGGCCAGCCAGTCGTCTCCGGCGCGGCCGAGCTTTCCTTCGCCGCGGGTGGAGTGGTGCTGAGCCTGCCCCTGTTCGCGGATGGTTCCGCGCAGGCCCTGCTCCAGCCGGGCGACTATGTGTTCACCGCAAATTCCACGGTGACCGCGAGAACCTTGGGGTTTGTCCTTGGGGACGTTGGCTTCGAAGGCAGCAACAGCTACTCGCTGACGGTCGTGCCCGAGGCGGAACAGTACGGCCTGGCCGCGGCGGCTGGGCTGCTCGGCTTCGGCCTTTGGCGCCGCCGGGCTGCCACACGCTAACGCTGACGCCGGCATCCGTTTCCTGGCCTCGCCGCGGTGGCCTGCGCACCGCGGCGTCTTGCTTTTTCGCTCAGGTCGCATCGGCCCGCAGGCTGGACTTGGCCCGGCGCGGGCCGGTTGATTACCAGATGGCCTCCCCCGCGGCGCCCTTCCGACATTCCCACCGGGTCACCTACGCCGAATGCACGGTGGGCGACCACGTGTACCACAGCCGTTATCTGGACCTGCTGGAGGCGGCGCGCGGCGAGTTCCTCCGCGCCGCGGGCCAGCCGGTGCGCGGCCTGCAGGAAGCCGGCTTCATCTTCCCCGTGATCGAGGCACGCCTGCGCTACCTGCGCCCGGCGCGGTACGATGACCGGCTGGTGATCGAGGTCCAACCCCGGCGCGTGGCCGGCGTGCGGCTCGAGGTCTCCCATCGCATCCTCCGTGACGACGGCGCGGTGCTCCTTGAGGCGGAGACGCTGCACGTCTGCACGGGGCTTGACGAGAAGCCCCGCCGGCTGCCGCCGGCACTGGTGGCGGCGCTCGAAGCCTGGCTGCCGGCGGCACCGGCCTAGTTCTCCGCCAGCAGCTTCTCGACCCTGGCCTCGAGGTCGTCGCGCGCGTTGAGGTCGCGGAGGATTCCCTTCTTGTCCACGAGCCACATCGCCGGGATGCCATTGATGCCGAAACGGCGGCCGAACTGGTTCCCCCAGCCCTTGCCGTCGAAAAACTGCGGCCAGGACATGTTCTCCTTCTTGAGGAACTCCAGCAGCGCCTCCTTGTCCTGGTCGAAGCTGATGCCGACGATCTCGAAGCCCTTCGGGTGCAGCCGCTCATAGGCCTTCAGCAGATTGGGCAGCTCCGCGACGCAGGGGCCGCACCAGGTCGCCCAGAAGTCCACCAGCACCACCTTGCCGGTCATGGCCGAGACATCCACCTCCCGGCCGTCCACGGCCGTGAACTTCAGGTCGAGCGGCTTCCCCACCGCCTCCAGCTTGGACAACTGGGCCTGGGCGGCCGTGCGTACCTCCTCGGGCGCCGCATCGCCGGACAGCTCCTTCAGCAGCGCCTGGCCATCGGCGTCGGGCAGCGCTTCAGAGACGGACAGCAGCATCTGCCAGGGCTCCTCGCGCTTGGGAAATTCCCTCAGCAGGGCACGCGCCCCGGCCGCGAAGGTCGTCGCCCCGGCCCCGCGGTTTGTCTGCGCGACCGACATCGCCTCCCGCTGGATCACGGAGGCTCGCAGGTTGAAGCGTTCCTCCTCGCCCAGCGCCGGGTCCGCCAGGCGGGCCATTTCCAGCGAGGCGAGGACGGCGGCGGCATTGGTGTTGCCGAGCTGCACGGAGGTCTGGAGGAGCTGAAGCTGCTGCGCCCGGGCCTCCGCGGCCCGCGGCGAGGCCGGGAACTTCTCCGCAAAGGCCCCGGCGGCGGCGGCCACCTCGGCGGCGCGCACGCCGACCTTCTTCTGGAAGGCCTCGATCTCCTCCTGAGCCGGCTGGTTGGTGTTCCACTCGGCGGGCGGCGTCGGCGGCTGGAAGCTCTCCCGCAACTCAGCCCAGGCCTTTTCCGCCTCCGAAACGGGTGCGGGCGCAACGACCGGCGCGGTGGCGATGGCCTGAGCCGGCGAGGCCGCCGGGGCCGCTGCGCCGGGGGAGGGCTGGTCCCCGCACCCAGTGAGCAGGGCGGCGAGGGTTGCGGCGCAGGCCGCGCAGCGGAGTGCGTTCGGTTTCATGTGTCGGGGGCAGTCTAACCTTCCCGGGGCGACGGCAAATCGAATAATTCCGGAAATCTCTCGCGCAGCAGCCGCACGCGGCGCGGATTCAGCGGTTCCGAGAAATCCGCTGCGCGTCCGTCGGCGGACGGATGTTCCGCCGCAGCGGCGAGCGCCGCGCGGAGCGTGGCCAGCTCGTCCGCAGCGAGGTCCAGCGCATGACGCGGCTGCTTCGTCCGCCGGGCTGCGTGGCGGGCCATTTCGAGCGCCACCGCACACGGCTCCAGGCAGGGCGCCGCGGATTTCCGCGCGCCTTCCGGGTCGGCCTCGCCGGCCGCGGTCCAGCGGCGGTGCTTCAGGCAGAAGCTTGGCGCGCAGGTGGCGCGGGCCACCGCCGACGCGTCCGCCGGGGCGAGCGCCTGCGTCACCCGGTACATCCCGGTCTGGCGTGCGGTGAAGACCTCGAACGACGTGACGGCGGACGGGGCCGTGCGGCAGGCGTGCCAGTCCGCGATCGTGCCGGGATAGAGCGTGTCCAACGCGCGGCCCAGCGCCGCCGCGTCGGGCACCGCGCAACGCCAGCCGGCGCGCAGGTCCGGCGCCGCGCGCAACGGCCGGAACAGGCCGGCCGCCGTGTGCAGGGCGAGGGTGCGGAGCTCACCCGGCGCGGCCAGCCGCAGCGCGGCGGACTCCGCTTCCCGGTCCGCAATGTGGCGCAGCCCGAACCCGGTGCCGTCACGGTGGACAAGGACCTGGATCCAGGTCACCTCGCCCGCGGGATGAGCGGCCAGCCACGCGGCGAAGGCGGGATTCAGGGCGGCGGGCACCGCAGTAGGATAGGGCGGGAAGGCAAAGCTCCAAGTCCCAAGCGCCAAGTTCAAAACGGTTTCCACGATGCAGCCGGCATCGTACCGGCCGGCAGCGGCAGGGCGTCCCGGCCACCATCGCGCTTGCCCGCACAGTGGGCGGCGTGGATAACGCGCCGATGCATTACGTCTATGCGGCTTTGATCGGGCTGGTGGGAGGCGTGGCCAGCGGGCTCTTCGGCGTGGGCGGCGGCATCGTCATGGTGCCGGCCATGACGCTGCTGCTGGGCATGGACATCAAGGTCGCCGTGGGCACGTCCCTCGCCGTCATCATCCCCACCGCGATCATGGGCGTGGGCAAGCACCACAGCCTCGGCAACGTGGACTGGAAGATGGCGCTCGCGCTTGCGCCCACGGCCATCGCCGCCGGCTACCTCGGCGCGTGGCTGACCACGAAAATCGGCAGCCCGGAGCTGAAGAAGTACTTCGGCGGCTTCCTGCTGCTGGTCGGCGTGCGGCTGCTGTTTTTCAAGTGACCGCCCGCGGTCAGTCCTTCGGCTGCGCCAGCCGGGGATCGTGGTCGCCGCGCGGGACGTGGACGGTCTGCGTCGGGAAGGCGAAGTCGAAGCCGGCGACGTCGAAGCGTTCCTTGATCGCCAGGTTCAGTTCCTGGAAGTGCCGCGTGTACTCCTTCCAGTCCGTGGTCCGGCACCACCACACGACGTCGAGGTTCAGGGCGAAGTCGCCGAAGCGGTTGAAGTGGACGACGAAGTCATGGGTGGCAGGGTGGGTGCGCAGGATTTCCTCCAGCAGCGCCGCCGCCTCGCGGACGCGCACGGCGGGCGTCTCATAGACGAGGCCGAGGCCGAACGTGGCGCGGATGGCCGGCCGGCGGGTGATGTTGATGATGGTCGCGTTGCCCATGCTCTTGTTCGGCACGGTGATGAAGGCGCCGTCGAGCGCACGCACGCGGGTCGAGCGCAGGCCCATCTCCTCGATCGTGCCGTCCACGTCGCCGATCTTCACGCGGTCGCCGAGCTTGAAGGGCTTGTCCACGAAGACGGCCACGGCGCCGAAGAGGTTGGCCACGGTGTCCTGCGCGGCCAGGCCGAGGGCGAGGCCGGCGACGGACACGGACGCCAGCGCGGCGCGGATGTCGAAGCCGAGGTTGCCCAGCACGGTGAAGACGGCAACGACGACCAGGACGCCCTTCAGCGCCTTGCCGACGAGGAGGACGAACTGCTCGTTGAACTGCCGGTCGCCGTCGGCGGGCAGCTTCTGCTGCCAGATTTTTACGGCGGCATCCACGGCCTTCAGCACGACGAG
The DNA here is from genome assembly GCA_046155815.1 of Limisphaerales bacterium. GTDB lineage: Bacteria > Verrucomicrobiota > Verrucomicrobiia > Limisphaerales > CAIMTB01 > JBJXFY01. The sequence continues at coordinate 9,821 of JBJXFY010000019.1, forward strand.
CATGAGCGACAGGCCGACGGCGAGGATGGTGAGCTTCTGCACCCACGTCTCCGCCCAGTCCGGCCAGTCAAAGAGCTGGAGGCCGACGTTCACCAAAAGCACGAACACGATCATCTTCACCGGCCCGTCGAGCAGGCCCACGAGCACGTCGTCCCACTGGTTGCTGGTGCGGTCGGCCCAGGCGCGGAAGCGGGAGTGGATCAGCCAGTCCGCGAACTTTGCCGCGTAGAAGGCCAGCAGCAGGTACAGCGCGAAGGCGATGAACTGCCAGAGCGGCCGGCCCAGCACGGTGTGCTGGAGCGCCGGGAGGGCGTTCAGCCCGAAGGTGAGCGCGGCGGCGTTTTCGCGGATCGCCTCGCGGTCCGGCAGGGCCAGATCAAGGACGGGGGTGTTCGTGGGGGGCGGGGCGTTCGTGGGCGCCTGCGCGGCGCCGGCGAGGAAGCACCAGCCGAGCAGGCCGGCGAGCAGGGCGGCGCCCAGAGCAAGGAAGGCGTTGGGGCGAAGGAGGCGTTTCATGTCTGGAAAACGGAACCGGCCGCCGCATTTCCGAGGGGAATGAAGGTGAACGGCCGAAACCTACTCCAGCCCCAGCACGCGCCGGCCCTCGGCGGTAATCATGGACTGGTGCCATGGCGGATCCCACACGATCTGCACGTCCGCCTCGGCCACGCCGTCGAGCGTGAGCAGCTTGTCCTGCGCGTCCCCGGCAATGACGGTGCCCATGCCGCAGCCCGGCGCGGTGAGGGTCATCTTGACCTGCACCCGGTGGCCGCCGACCTCCGCCGGCTCGAGCACGAGGTCGTACACGAGCCCGAGGTCCACGATGTTCACCGGGATTTCGGGATCGTAGCAGGTCTTCAGCACATCCCAGACGGCCTGCTCGGAGACGGGTCCGGCGGCGACGGGCGCCACGGCGTCCGCCGGGACCAGGCTAAGGGCGTCGCGGTCCTTGGCGGCGATGCGGAAGAGGCCGCCCATCGCGAACACGGTGAGGGGACCGCCGAGCGTCTGCGAAATCTCGACCGGCGTGCCGGCCGGCAGGACGACCGTGTTGCCGACCGGGATCTGGACGGCCTCACAGTCGCGGGTGAGTTCAGTGCTGGCGGCGTCAGTCATGGTGACCGGCCAAGATAGGGAGGCGGCGGGAAAATCCAAACGCCAAGGTCCGGGTTCCGCAGCATTCCACTGAAGGGGCCGGGCTGCCGTTGACGCGGCCGGGCGAAGCAGCTTGAAGTCTCCGCCTGTCCGCGATCTCACGGCATTTTCCTGCGCTCACCCCTCGCGGGCGCGTCGGCCTCGTGCTCGGGCCGGCGTTGCTCACCGCCTGCGGCCTGGGCCTGGCGGCGCTCGGGCTCCCGCGCGCCGCGGCGTGGGCGGCCGGCGTGGTCGCGCTGATGGCGACGTGGTGGATCACGGAGCCGCTGCCACTGTGGGCCACGGCGCTGCTGCCGCTGCCGCTCTTCCCTCTGCTGGGAGGCGGGAAGCCCGACGAGCTGCTCCACCAGCTGCTGCTCCAGTACTTCGACCCGGTGAACTTCCTCTTCCTCGGCGGCATGTGGCTGGCGGCGGCGATGGAGCAGTCGGGCCTGCACGAACGCCTCGCGCTCGGGATGGTGGCACGCATCGGCTACAGCCCGCGCCGGATCGTGCTGGGGTTCATGGTGGCGACGGGGTTCGTGACGCTGTGGATCTCGAACACCGCCGCCGCGCTGATGATGTTCCCCATCGCGATGGCGGTGCTGCGGCGCTTCGAGGCTCAGCGCGGGCGCGACGACCCGCAGCTTCGGCGGTTCGGCCTCGCGCTGATGCTCGGGCTGGCCTACGCCGCCAGCATCGGCGGCATCGGCACGAAGATCGGGACGGGCACGAACATGGTCTTCGTGCGGCAGGCGGAGCGCTCACTGGGGCTGGAGGTGAGCTTCGTGCAGTGGATCGCGCTCGGGCTGCCCGTGGTGCTCGTCGCGCTGCCCCTGGTGTGGCTGTACTTGGTGCGCGTCGCGACGGGGCTGTCCGCGGAGGATTTTCCCGGCGCGCGCGAGACCATCACCGCGGCGCGCGGCCGGCTGGGCGTGATGAAGACGGGGGAGCTCGTCGCGCTCGTGATGTTCCTGCTGGCGGCGGGGCTGTGGATTTTCCGGCAGGACATCGAACTCGGCGCGGTGACGGTGCCGGGCTGGGCGCGGCTGATGCCGGAGGCGTGGCGCAGCGGCGACTTCGCAATGAATTTCCCGCCGCCGCTCGCGGGACTGCTCGAGCCGCGGGCCGGCGAGTCGCTCGTCGCCATCGTCCTCGGCGCGGCGCTGCTGCTGATCCCCGTCGCGCGCCGGCCGCTGCGGATGGCGCTCTCGCTGCGGCAGGCGGCGGGCGTGCAATGGGGGATGCTGATCCTGCTCGGCGGCGGCTTCGCCATGGCGCGCGGCGTCGAGGCCAGCGGTCTCTCGGCGGTGATCGGCGACGCGCTGGCGGGCGTGCCGCGGCTGCCGCCGCTGCTCGTGACCCTCGGCGTGGCGCTGGTGGCGGTGGCGCTCACGGAGTTCGCGTCGAACACGGCCACGGCCTCCATCCTGCTGCCGCTGCTCGCGCCCGCCGCCCCGGCCCTGGGCGTGCCAGCCCCGACCCTGATGCTGGCGGCGACGATGGCGGCGAGCTTTGGCTTCATGCTGCCGGCGGGCACGCCACCCAACGCGGTCGTCTATGCCAGCGGCTACATCCCGGTGACGCGCATGGCCCGCTGCGGGCTGGTGGTGGACGTGGCCGGCGCGCTGCTCGTGGGCACGCTCTGCCACCTGCTGGTGCCCCGGATCCTGGTCACGGCCGGTGCACCCTGACCACGCGGCCCAGGAGCGGATGCCCACACGGGCTACGCCCAACGAAGGCCGGCCTCCTTCGTTGCCCTTGTTTGTTCCTGTGCTCACGGACCCGCTTCAGTTCATGATCCCCCCAGCCATGCCGGCCGCCGCATTACGCCACCCCGCCCTTGCGTCCGCCGCCGCGTTCATCACCGGCGGCGGTTCGGGCATCGGACGCGCGACGGCCCGCGCGCTGGCGCACGAAGGCGCGGGCGTCATCGTTGCCGACATCAGCGGGCCGGCGGCGGCGGACGTCGCCGCGGAGCTCCGCGCGGCCGGGCACGCCGTGCAGACACGGACGATGGACGTGGCCGACGAGGCGGCGTGGGACGCCGCCTTCCGCACCTGGCCGGAGGGCTGGCCGCCGCTGCGCGTGCTGGTGAACTGCGCCGGCGTGTCCTCCGCCGCGCCGGTGGCGGAGACCGCCTTCGCCGACTGGCGGCGGCTGCACGCGGTGAACCTCGACGGCGCCTTCCTCGGCACGCGGGCCGGCCTGCGCGCGATGCGCGGCACCGGTGGCGTCATCGTGAACGTCGCCTCGCGCTCGGGCGTGGACGTGTTCCCCGGCGCGGCGGCCTACTCCGCGAGCAAGGCGGCGGTGATCCAATTCTCGCGCGTGGCGGATGCGGAATGCGCCGCCGCCGGCGGCCGCCTGCGCGTGCTCCACCTGGCGCCGGGCGGCGTGAAGACGCCGCTCTGGCGGACCATGCCGGGCTGGGCGGGACTCGCCCGCGGAGGCGAGGACGCCGCCTGGCGGGCGCTGGACCCGGCGGGCGAATTCCTCACGGCCGAGGAGGTCGCGGGGCAGATCGTGGAACTGGTGCGCGGACATCTGGCGCGGTGACGGCAGCGGCTCCGTTGGCCTGGGCGTCCCGAGGGTGGAGCGCCGCCCTCCAGGCCGGAGGGATGGCCTGCGGGCGACGTGGCCGTCGGCTTGCCGCGGCGACCGGGACGGCGCTGAATGCCGCCGTCGCATGAAGCTCATCCTGCTCGCCCTGCTTGGCTCCACGCTGGCCGCGTCCGCCGCGGAGACGCTCCGCGTCATGTCCTTCAACCTCTGGGTCGGCGGGGAATCCGGCGGGCAGCCGCTGGCGCAGAGCGCGGCCGTCATCCGCGCGGCGCGGGCGGACCTCGTGGGCCTGCAGGAGACGCACGGCGCAGAGCGCGACGGCCGCCGGCCCGACCGCGGCGCGGAGCTGGCGACGCTGCTTGGCTGGCACTACGCGCCGCAGGGCGGCAGTCCCGGCGTGCTCAGCCGCTGGCCCGTCGTGACCAACACGCCCGGCCGGCACGGCGTGGTCATCCGCCTGCCCTCCGGCCGCACCCTCCACCTGTTCAACATTCATTTCGCGCCGGCCCCGTATCAGCCCTACCAGCTCCTCGGCATCCCGTACGGCGACGGCCGCTTCATCAAGACGGCCGACGAGGCCGTGGCCGAGGCGCGCGCTGCGCGGGGCCGGCAGGTGGACGCGCTGCTGGCGGAGATCCGGCCCGCGCTTGCGGCCGGCGGAATGGTCTTCCTCACCGGCGACTTCAACGAGCCGTCCCATCAGGACTGGACGCCACGCGCCGCCGCGGCCGGCAGGGCGCCGATCGCCGTCCCATGGCCCTCCACGCTCGCCGTGACCACGGCCGGGCTGCGCGACGCCTTCCGCCTCGCCCACCCCGACGAGGTGGCGCGCCCCGGCTGGACGTGGACGCCCACGACGCGGCCGGACGACCCGAAGGACCGGCACGACCGGATTGACTTCGTGTTCGCGGGCGGGCCGGGCGTGACGGTGAAGTCCTGCGAGGTCGTCAGCGAATCCGCGGCGAAGGCGGACCTCATCGTGACGCCGTACCCGTCGGACCACCGTGCGGTCGTGGCAGAGGTGGAGTTTTGAGAAAGCTCCAAGATACGAGTTCCAAGCTCCAAGGACGCCGCGGTGCGGACGGGCTGTTTGCGCTCGCCTCCGCGCGGTGGTGAGGCTACG
>JBJXFY010000032.1:0-12685 GCA_046155815.1 Limisphaerales bacterium
CCATCGCGCTCTGATTGCAATCCACTCGTCCCGCGGGCCGGGTCGGTGAGCTTGGGTCGCTAGGCGGCGCACATTTCTTTCCGCCCGAATCAGAGGCTCCCAAGAACTGACATGGTTTACGTCATCAAAGCCGAAATCCCGACCCCGACGGCCCGGACCTTTGTCTTCACGGCCCAGAAGACCATGTATGGTGGAAAGCGGATCGCGGCCAGCGACACCGTCTTCGTGTTCGCCAGCGAGAACGAGGGCGGCGCCGGCCTGATCGCCCGGGGCATTGTGACTTCGGCCCAGGCCGGGCCGAAGAAGCCGTCCCCGGACCGGCAGACCCCGACGGTCAGCATCGCCGTCAGGCGCACGGCCAAGGCGAATCGTCCGCTGGGCCGCGCCCAGCTCAGGCCGTTTGCGAACTGGGGCGACGGCTGGCCGGAGACGGAGCTGAACTTCAAGTTCTACCGGCAGGCCACCAACAAGATCGCGGGCGTCTCCGGGGCGGCCGCCGCCTTCCTCGAAGGGCATTTCTAGCTCATGTCCGTGCGTCTCAGCCAACCGCAACGCCGCGCCGGCCTGCTCCACATGATCCGCCTCACCTTCCTGCTTGCCGCTTTGTTCGCCGCCGCGTCCGCCGGGGCGCGGGACGCGGCGGCCTGGCTGCTCGACGGCCGCCGCCTGCGCGGCGCGCTGGAAACCGCCGCGCCGCACCTCGTCCTCCGGTCCGCCGGCGGCGAACCCGTCACGCTGGCGTGGACGAACCTCGGCCGGCTGCAGCTCGCGGAGATGCCGCCCGCACCGGAGCGGCCGGCGGCCTCCGAGGAGTCGTTTGCCGGCTGGGAGGCGCGCGGCGTGGGCGAGGGCGCCACCGGCCGCCACGAGGTGGAAGGCGCCCGCCTGCGGCTGCACGCGACGGGCGCGGGGCTGCGCGGCACGGACGACGCGGCGTGGTTCGTCCACCGCGTGCTCGAGGGCGACACGGAACTGTTCGCGCGGCTGGAGTCGTTCAGCGGCGGCACGACGAACGCGTTTGCCGGCCTGATGATCCGGGACAATCCGGGCGCGGCCACGGCCTTTGCGGCACTTGGGCTGCGGGGCGACGGCCGGATCGCGTGGCAGGTCCGCAACATGCCCGCCGCCACCGCCACCACGCTCACCAACGCGCCGGCCGCCGCGCCGGTGCTGCTGCGCCTCGCGCGGCAGGGCGCCACGGTGCGCGCCGCGTGGTCCGCCACGGGCACGAACTGGACCGCGCTGGGCGAGGTGCCCGTGAACCTCGGCGCGCGCAGCCGCGTGGGCTTCGTCGTGGCGGGCGGCGACGCCGCGACGCCCGCGGAGGCGGCGTTTGAGGCGCTGGCGCTGGGCGGCGGCCTGGCGGGCCTCGGCGGCGTCCACCCGCGGTTGGTTCTGCGCGACGGCTCGGTGCTCGTCGCGCCGGTCGAGGGCGCGGACGCCTCGGCGGTGCGGCTGGGCGGCGCGTGGGCCGGCACCGCGGTGTCCCTCGGCCGCATCGCGCGGATCGAGTACCAGCCTCTGCCGCCCGACCGGCAGGCGGATCTGGACCCCGCGCGGCCCGGCGCGCTGCTGGGCAGCGGCGATTTCCTCGAGGGCCGCCTGCGCCGCGCGGACTCCAGCACGGCCACGGTGGACTCGCTGGTGTTTGGCCCGCGACGGCTGAAGTCGGGCGCGGAACTGATCTTGGTGCAGGTGGCTGCGCCGGAACCTGCGCCCGGCGCCTTCACCGTCACCACCGGCGACGGCTCGGAGCTGCACGCGGACGCGCTCGAGGTGCGCGGTGACCGGCTGCGCGTGGAGGGGGCGGGGGTGGGCGAACTGCAAGTGCCGCTCGCGCGCGTGACCGGCCTCCGGCGCAACGCCGGCACGGAACGGTAGGGCGTCGTGACCGCGACGCCCTGCCGCACGCGGGAGCTACTTCACCGAGTCCGCCGGCACGAGCTGGATGCTCTCGATGACGATGCGCTCGGAGGGCTTGCTGTTCTCGCCGCCCGCGCCGCGGGTGACGGGCGAGCCGGCGATCTTGTCGAGCACGTCGAGGCCCTTGATGAGTTCGCCGAAGGCGGTGTACTGCCGGTCGAGGAACGAGGCGTCGCCGTGGACGAGAAAGAACTGGCTGCCGGCGGAGTTCGGGTCGCTCGAGCGGGCCATCGAGATGACGCCCTTCTGGTGGGGCTTGGCGTTGAACTCGGCCTTGATCTGGTAGCCGGGGCCGCCGGTTCCGAAGCGCGCGGCATTCGCGGGATCCTTGGTGAGCGGGTCGCCACCCTGGATCATGAAGCCCTTGATGATGCGGTGGAAGGCGGTGCCGTCGTAAAAGTTCGTCCGGGCGAGCTTCTTGAAGTTCTCGACGGTGCCCGGCGCGAGGTCGGGCCAGAATTTCAGGACCATCTCGCCGTAGGAGGTCTTGATGACGGCGACTTCGTTGGTGGAGCTCACGGGTGGGGGGGCGGGGACGGGTTTGGGTTGGGCTTCCTGTGCACGGGTCGCAAGTGATGCGGCCAGCGCGAACGGCAGCAGCAGGGCGAGAAGGCGGTGCATGGCGGGCGGAAGCTGCAAAACGCGCCCGGCGATGTCACGGGCATTTTCACGGCGCCGGGGCGCCACATCCGGCGTGCGGTTTTCCGCGGCCTCGTCCAGCCTGCCGCCGTGCAGGCCGCTTTCAAGGAATGGGTCGTGGTGGTGGACGCGCTGGGCCGCGGCGAACAGGCCGTGATCCTGCGCAAGGGCGGCCTCCACGAAGGGGGCGGCGGGTTCCGGCCGGAGCATCGGGAGTTCCTGCTGTTTCCCACGCGCTTCCACCAGCAGCGTGACGCCGTCGTGCCCGCCGCCCAGGCGCGGTATGACGAATTGGCGGGGGACTTCCCGCCGGAGGACCGGGTGCGGATCGGGTTCTTCGCCGAGGTCGCGGCGGTGCGGCGTGTCACGTCGCTGGCCGCCGCGCTCGCGCTGCGGGGGCGGCACGTCTGGCGGGACGAGGTGATCGCGGAGCGGTTCGCGTGGGGCCGCGAGGAATCGCTCTGGGCGCTGGGGGTGCGCGTGTTCCGCCTGCCCGCGGCCGTCGAGCTGCCGCTGCGGCCGGAATACGGCGGCTGCCGCTCCTGGCTCACGCTGGCCGACGACGTGCCCACGGCCGGCGCGCGGCCGGTGCTGGCGCACACGGTGTTTGCCGACCGGCTCCGCGAGCTCGAGGCGCTGCTGCCGGCGGAACCGTCCGCATGAAGACGCGCCTTGAACGCCTGCCGCCGCTGGTGCTCGCCTCGGCCTCGCCCCGGCGTGCGGAACTGCTGCGGCAGGCGGGCGTGACGTTCCGCGTCGAGGTGTCCGGCGTGCCCGAGCCGGCGGCGGGGTGCTTCACGCCGCGCGAGCTGTGCATGGCCAACGCCAGCCGCAAGGCCAACGCCGTGGCCGAGCGCTTTCCGGCGCACGTGGTGCTGGGCGCGGACACGGAGGTGGCGCTCGGCCGGCGGGTCTTCGGCAAGCCGCGGGACCGTGCGGAGGCGGCGGATTTCCTCGCGGCGCTGGCAGGCCGGGCGCACGAGGTCATCACGGGCGTGGCGCTGGTGCAGCGGCGGCCGGCGGTGCTGCGCGCGTTCACGGTGGTCACACGGGTGAAGTTCCTGCCGCTCGGCGCGGCGCAGATCGCGGACTACCTCGCGCGCATCGAGCCGTGCGACAAGGCCGGCGCCTACGCCGTCCAGGAGCACGGGGAGCTGATCGTGGAGGCCGTGGAAGGCTCGTTCAGCAACGTCGTCGGACTGCCCGTCGAGCGCGTGCTGGCGGAGCTCGAGCAATGGCCGGCGCGCTGAGGCCCCGTGGCGGCGACCGGCGCCGCCGCCACAATCCCCTGGCCGCCTGACGCAAAAAACCTCGCCACGCGCGCGGCGGGTGCGTTGACTTGGGGCACGTTCCATGAGCCTTCCGATCCGCCTCCTCGCCGCCGCGGTTGCGGCCTCCGTCTCGCTGTCCGCCGCCGCGGCCACGCCGCCGCCGGGCTTCACGCCGATCTTCAACGGCCGCGACCTCGCGGGCTGGTGGGGCCTCGGCACCGAGGACCCCGCCAAGTGGAAGGCGCTGCCGCCAGACGAACTGGCGAAGAAGCAGGCCGCCAGCCTCGTGGACATCCGCAAGCACTGGCGCGTGGAGGGCGGCGAGCTGATCAACGACGGCGAGGGCCTCTACCTCACCACGGAGAAGGACTACGGCGACTTCGAGCTGACCCTCGACTACCGCACCGTTCCGCAGGCCGATTCCGGCATCTACCTTCGCGGCATCCCGCAGGTGCAGATCTGGGACACCACGAAGGCCGGCGGCAAGTGGGGCGGCGACCTCGGCGCGGAGCTGGGCTCCGGCGGCCTTTGGAACAACGGCAAGTTCAATCCCGGCCGCAACCCGATCACCCACGCCGACAAGGCGCTCGGCGAGTGGAACAGCTTCCGCATCCGCATGATCGGCGAGCGCGTCACGATCCATCTGAACGACCGCCTCGTCGTGGACCACGCGCGGCTGGAGAACTACTTCGACCGGAAGTCGCCCGTGCCGCGCACCGGCCCGATCCAGCTCCAGACCCACGGCGGCGAGATCCGCTGGCGCAACGTCTTCCTCCGCGAGATTCCCGCCGCCGAGGCCAACGCCACCCTGCGTGCGATGGACCGCCGCGAGGGCTTCCAGCCGATCTTCAGCGGCACGGACCTCAAGGGCTGGAAGGGCCCCGTGGCCGACTACGACCTCGTGGACGGCGCGCTGCGGTGCAAGCCCGGCAAGGGCGGCACGATCTACCACGAGCAGGAGCTGGGCGACTTCACGGTGCTGCTCGAGTTCAAGGTGCCCCCCGGCGGCAACAACGGCCTCGCCATCCGCTACCCCGGCGAGGGCGACACCGCCTACGTCGGGATGTGCGAGCTGCAGGTGATGGACGACACGACCACGAAGTACGGGAAGCTCGATCCACGGCAGTTCCACGGCTCGGCCTACGGCATGGCGGCGTCGCACGTCGGCTTCCAGCGGCCGGTGGGCGAGTGGAACTACCAGCGCGTGACCGTCCGCGGGCCGCGCATCGAGGTGGAGCTGAACGGTGCGCGCATCCTGGACACCGACCTGTCGAAGGTGACGGAGTTCATGGCCGGCACGCCGCATCCGGGGAAGGACCGGACCAAGGGCTACTTCGGTTTCGCCGGGCACAACGACCCGGTGGAGTTCCGGCAGGTGGACGTGCGGCCCTTGAACTGAAGCCAAGGCCGGGCACCGCGCTCCGCGCGCGCCGGCGGCCGTCAGTCCAGGCCCAAGTCCTGCACGAGGCGCGCGTCCTCGCGGTACTTCGTCTCGCAGCCGAGCGCGTTGCAGACGATCTCGCGTACGCGGAGCGCGGTTCGCTCGCGGGTCCACGGCGCGGGCGCGGCCAGCGCGGCCGGATCGTGCGCCACCAGCCAACGGGCCAGGTCGCCGACGCTCCGCACGGCCGGCGGCAGCGCGGTGCGGGGCAGGGGAAGGCAGCGGTAGGCAACGACGGCGGTGGCCACGGCGGCGAAAACACCCAGCCACAAGCCCGTGGAGATTCCCTGTCCGAAGCCTGCTGAAGCGACCATCGTCACCGTCATCCAGGCGGCCAGGCTCAAGCCGGTGATGCAGGAATGTACCCAGCCGGGCACTGTCAGTTCCGGCCAGGCCGTGGCACCGACTTTTTGCCGGAATTCAGACCACCTCGCCGGCATCGGCCCCGGCTCCAACCATGTCGCCAGCGCCGTCCCGGGTCTGACTTGGTCGCGCGTGGCCAGATGCCCCTCCACCATCGCCCGCCGCACCAGCAGGAATGCCCGGCGGCTGAGGCAGGTGGGCTCGAACGTGATGGCCAGCTTGCGTCCGACCAGCTCGATCAGGTCGCGCGGCGTGAACACGCGCTCCGCCTCGGCATCGGTGATCTTGATGCCGAACGCCTGCTCCGTCTCCATCACCATTTCCACGCCGTCCAGGCCCATGACTGACTCACTTGGGTTGCAGGTTGGAGTTACCAGGTGACTTCCCTGAGATACTTCAAGCTCTGCGGAATCTGCTCTGGGGCGATGGCGGCCTCGTCCTCGATGAAGTAGTGCTTCACGCCCGTCTCGGCGGCGGCCTTGAGGATGGCCGGCCAGTCAAGCTGGCCCTGGCCGAGCGGCACGTCATTGTTCGGGTCCGTGCCGCCCGAGAGCGATCCCCGTTCGACGCCCTTCTTCAGGTCCTTGAGGTGCATCGAGACCCAGCGGCCGGGGTACTTCCGCAGCCACGCGGCCGGATCGTGGCCGGGGAAGAACACCCAGGTCGTGTCCATCTGGAAGGCCACCTTCTTCGGGTCGGTTTCCTTGATCAGCAGGTCCATCAGGTAGCCGTCACCGTGCCGGTGGAATTCATACCCGTGGCAATGGTAGAAGAACTGGATGCCGGCCTTCTCGCACGCCTCGCCGGCCCTGGTGAAGACGGCGACGGCGTCGCGCGCGGCGGCCTCGCTGAAGGGTGCCTGGTGGTTGATCCACGCGGTGCCGGCGTACTTGAGGCCGAGCGCCTGGGCCTCCTTCACCACCGCCTCCGGCTCGTTCTTCCAGCGGTCGTAGCTGAAGTGCCCGCTGACCGGGTTCAGTCCCGCGGCCAGCAGCATCTCACGGAATTTTTCCGGCGGCAGGTTGTACGTGCCGGCCAACTCGACGTCGCTGACACCAAGGCTCTTCGTCAGTTCGAGAGCCTTGGGGACGTTCTGCGTGAACTGTCCGCGCAGGGAATACAGCTGCAGGCCGGCCGGCGCGGTGAACGAGCCGGCGGAGGCGGAGAGCGAAGCGGAGGCAACGACGGCGGCGAGGAGGAGGTGAAGTTTCATGGATACGGGGCGAATAAGGGGAGCGTGCACCCGGCGTGGCAACCGGAAAAACGGCACGATGCACGCCGGCGGCCCGCACCCCGCACCGCGCGGACGCCCGGCCTGCGACCACGACGCCCGCTCCCAGCGGACCGCCCCGAGGCCACCGCGGGCGGGCCTTCCGCCGACGGGCAGGTTCGCTGCGGGGTGACTCGCCGGTGGCCACCGCCGCGCCGTCGATTCGCGGGTTCGACGAGGCGCATCGGCAGGACGCGGGCGGCCTGCGGCGCGTGGTCGTCCCGGTCAATGAAGCGGCCCGGGTGTTCCGGCAGCGCCGGCCGTGACGCCGGACCCCGAAACGAAGTCCCGGCCGCTTCCTGTTTGACCGTTCGGGTTCAGTGGCTAACCTAGCCCAACCCAACAACTGAATCACGACCATGTCACAGCCCACCAGCATCGCCGGCCCCGCCAGCCGCCGCGAGTTCATCAAGAAGTCGGCCGCCGCGGCGGCCACCGTCGCGGCCGCCAGCTCCCTGAAGACGCCGGTTTACGGCCAGAACCAGGCCCCCTCGACCGGCCGCGTCATCGGCGCGAACGACCGCATCAACGTCGCCTTCGCGGGCGTCGGCGGACAGGGCATGGCCCATGTTCGCAGTGTCAAGGCCAACGCCGGCGACAACAACGTCAACATCGTCGCCGTCAACGATGTCTCGAAGCACCGCTGCGAGGAGGCCAAGGCCTGGGTCGAGAAGGACAGCTCGGGCTTCAAGGCCGAGATGTACGACGATTACCGGAAGATGTTCGAGCGGAAGGACATTGACGCCGTCTTCTGCTCCACGGTGGACCATTGGCACACCAAGATCACGGTGGACGCGCTCAACACCGGCCGGCATGCGTATGTGGAGAAGCCGCTGACCCGCTACCTCGGCGAGGCCTTTGAAATCTACGACGCCGCCAAGAAGACCGGAAAGCTGGTGCAGGTCGGCTCGCAGGGCTGCTCAGACGCGAAGTGGCACAAGGCTGCCGAGCTGTGCAAGTCCGGCAAGGTCGGGCCGCTTGTACTTGGTCAGGGATCGTACATGCGCAACAGCCCCAAGGGCGAGTGGAACTACCCCATCCAGAGCTGGGCCACGCCGCAGGACATTGATTGGAAGCAGTGGCTTGGGCCCGTTCACCGCCGCGTCGAGTTCAGCGCCGACGACTACTTCCGCTGGCGGAAGTACTACCCCTACTGCGCCGGCCTGCTCGGCGACCTCTTCCCGCACCGCCTGCACCCGCTGATCCTCGCCACGGGCAACCCCGAGTTCCCCCGCCGGGTCGTCACCACCTCGTCCAAGCATATCAAGACGGACAAGAACACGCCGGGCACCCCCATGCGCGACGTGCCGGAGACGGTGACCTCGCTCTTCGAGTTCCCGAGCGGCTACCAGCTCATCGTCGCCAGTTCCACGGTCAACGAGCAGGGCCTGCGCGACATGATCCAAGGCCATCACGCCAACCTCTTCATGGGCGGCAACCGCATCGAGCTGAAGCCCGAGCGGCCTTTCTCCGAGGACGTGGACCAGGCCGTCTTCGACAACCTCCAGCCCGGCGAGGACATCAAGTGGCACGAGAAGGACTTCTTCGCCGCCATCCGTGAGAAGCGCCAGCCCAACGCCGGCATTGACCTCGCCATCCGCGTCCAGGCCTGCATCTCGCTCGCCGAGATCTCCGACCGCCTCAACGCGGCCTGCCTCTTCGACGAGAAGTCCCGCAAGATCACGACCGAGGACGGCCGCGAGGTGAAGATGATCACCTACGGCTGGCACGAGCTGTCCTGATCCCGCCTGAACTTCATGGGCCCGCCGGACACGCGTCGGCGGGCCTTTTGCTTTCCCGCATGGAACTCCGTCTCGCCCGTCACGCGATGGCGACGCGCTTCGAGCTCGTCCTGCACGGCGAATCGGCGACGCGGCTGCGCGGGGCCGGCGAGGAGGCGCTGGACGAGGTCACCCGCCTTGAGGCCGCGCTCAGCCTTTACCGGTCCGACAGCGAGATCAGCGCGCTCAACCGCGCCGCCGCCGCAGGCTGGGTACGCGTGTCGCCGGAAGTGGCCGCGCTGGTCGCCCGTGCCCTCACTCTGGCGCAAGCCACCGGCGGCGCGTTTGACCCGACCGTCGCCCCGCTCATCGAGGCGTGGGGGCTGCGCTCCGGCACGGGCCGCGTGCCGTCGGACGAGGAGCTGGCCGCCGCCCGCGCCGCCGTCGGCGCACATCTGGTCGAGGCCGATCCGGCGGGCGCGGTGCGGTTCCTGCGGCCCGGCGTGCGGCTGGACCTCGGCTCCATCGGCAAGGGCTACGCGCTCGACCGCGCTGCCGTTCGGCTGCGCGAGGCGGGCGTCATGTCCGCGCTGCTCCACGGCGGCACCAGCTCGGTCGTGGCCCTCGGCGCGCCGCCCGGCGAGGAGGCTTGGAGGGTCGCGGTGGACGTGGAAGCCAATTTCAAATTTCAAATTTCAAATCCAAAATTACCTCCGCCGCCCGACGAGCCACCCTCCACCATTCACGATTTACCACTCACGGCCTCGCCCAGCGTCTTCGCCCTGCGCGACGAATCGCTCTCCGTCTCCGCTGTCTGGGGCAAGGGGTTCACTGCGGACGGCCGCTTCCGCGGCCACGTCCTTGATCCCCGCACCGGCCGGCCGGTCGAGGTCGCGCTGCTGGCGGCCATCGGGCTGCCCTCGGCCACCGATTCCGACGCGTTGTCCACCGCGCTGCTCGTGCGCGGGGCGGAGCTGGCGGAGAAGCTGCGCGCCGCCTCGCCGCCGGTGCGATGCCTTGTGATGGAAACCACGTCGGAGGCGCCGGGCTGGCGAATCACAACGGCGGGGCTGTAGCCGGGCGAGGCACCGCGGACACCTTCGGCGACGGAGGCATTGCCGCCACTATCTCGCCGCGGCCTGTCGCAGCGCACGGAAGAGGCGCAGCTTCGCGTAGTCATGCCTTCCGCCCAGCACGCCATGCGCGCCGCTGAGGGTGTTCCAGCCCGCCCGGTCAAAGGCGGCGCGCAGTTCCGCCACCTCGGCCGGCGTGAAGAGCCGCCCCAGGTCCAGCGCCTCGCCGGCCTCGACCGCGTTGGCCAGATGCGTGGCCACGGTGCCCTCCGTGAGCCCCCGTTGCCGGGCGATGTCGGCCGGGGCAAGCCCGTCCTGGTAGAGCTGGAGCGAGTCGCGCACCGTGCCGGTCAGCAGTTCGCCCCGCGACTTGAGGCGGGTGGGTTCCGGGGCGGGCGGTGTCCCGGCGGCGAACATCTGCCGCGGGTTGCTCGCGAGATGTGCCGCGATCTCCGTGAGGAAGGCTGCGCCGTAGCTGCGCCACTTGGCCTCGCCCACGCCGGGGACGCGGCGGAAGCCGGGCTCGTCCGCCGGATAGTCGCGCGACATCCAGCGCAGGGACTGGTCCCCGAAGACGATGTAGGGCGGCACGCCCTGCGCGTCGGCCAGCTCCTTCCGCAGCCGGCGCAGCTTCTCGAAGAGCAGCTCGTCGCACGCGATCTCGCCCGCCCGCTCCGCCGCCGGCCGCGCGGCCTCCATCGGCTTCGTCAGCGTGATGCTGCGCCGTTCCATCAGCGCGGCGCGGCCCTCGGCGGTGAGCTCCACCGTGGGGAAGGAACCCTTCTCCTGCGCGATGAACCCCAGCCGCATCAGCTCGCGCGCGATGGCGCCCCACTCGTTCCGCGTGTGCTCCTTTCCGATGCCATAGGTGCTCAGCTCGTGGTGGCCCCACTGCCGGATCTTCTCCGTGTCCCCGCCGGTGAGCACGGCGACGACGTGGTTCAGGCCCACGTTGAAGCCGCTCCGCTGCCGGATGCGGACGAGGCAGCTCATGAGCTTCTGCGCCGCCACGGTGCCGTCGAAGGTCGCACGCGGCTGCAGGCAGTTGTCGCACGCACCGCAGTTGTCGTCCGGGAACTCCTCGCCGAAGTAGTCCAGCAGCATCACGCGCCGGCATTCCGCGCACTCGGCGTAATGCACCATCGTCTGGAGCTGCTCCTGCGCGATGCGCCGCTCGTCCTCCGCGGGCTTTTCCTCGATGAAGCGCCGCTGCTTCACCACGTCGCCGGCGCCGTAGAGCAGCAGGCACTCGCTCGGCAGGCCGTCGCGGCCCGCGCGGCCGGTCTCCTGGTAGTAGCCCTCGACGTTCTTGGGCAGGTCGTAGTGGATGACGAAGCGGACGTTCGGCTTGTTGATGCCCATGCCAAACGCGATCGTCGCGCAGACCACGCGCGACTCGTCGCGCAGGAACTTCTCCTGGCTCGCGTCGCGGTCCGCCTTCTCCATGCCCGCGTGGTACGGCACCGCCTTCACGCCGTCCTCGACGAGCTTCGCCGCCAGCGAGTCCGCACCGGCACGGCTGGCCAGGTAGATGATCCCCGCGTCGCGCGGCCGGGCGCGGAGGAAGTCCAGTACCTGCCGGTACGCCGCGGACTTGGGCACGACCCGGTAGGTGAGGCTCGGCCGGTTGAAGCTGGCGACATAGACTCCGGGCTCCCGCAGTTGAAGCTGCCCGACGATGTCCTCCCGCACGCGCGTCGTGGCCGTGGCCGTGAGCGCCATGAAGGGCACGGCCGGCAGACGCCCGCGCAGCGTGCGGAGCTGGCGATACTCGGGGCGGAAGTCATGGCCCCACTCGCTGATGCAGTGCGCCTCGTCCACCGCCACGGCGGCCACGTTCCAGCGGCGGAGGTCATCGGGCATCGTGCCCGTCATGAGCCGCTCGGGCGCGAGGTAGAGCAGCTTGAACTCGCCGCGGTTCAGGCCGCGCCAGCGGCCGCTGCGCTCGGCCTCGGACAGCGAGGAGTTGAGGAAGGTGGCCGCCACGCCGTTCGCCCGCAGCGCGTCCACCTGGTCCTTCATCAGCGCGATGAGCGGCGAGATCACGACAGTCAGCCCCGGCCGCACCAGCGCGGGGAGCTGGAAGCAGAGCGACTTCCCGCCGCCCGTCGGCAGCAGCGCGAACACATCCCGCCCCGCCAGCGAGTCCCGCATGATCTGCTCCTGCAACGGGCGGAACACGGCGTAGCCAAAGACCTCCTTCAGCGGCGTGAGCAGGTCGGCGTGAACGTCGGCGGTCACCCGGCGGTTGTAGGCGAAGCGGCGGAAGGGGTCGAGTTGAGAACGTCTGGCGATGCCGCGCCGGCCCTTGCCGGGGTGCCATGCCTCGAATCCATTGGTGGCCGCCGCGCACAGCATCGGGCGTCCTTCGACCGCAGGAAGGACGCCTCCGGCGTGAGCCGAGACGGATCGGCCGGCAACGACCGGGGGCCGGGCTTCCGGACAGCGGCGGGGTGTCAGCACCAGAGCGGAGGGCGGCTCGACAACGGGCGAGGGAAGGGCAGCCAGTGCCCGCGGTCCGCGCGAAGGGTGTCCCGCGTCCGAGGCGGCGGCCAAGGCGAGGCGAAGGCGTGGGTGGCGGCGACGCCCCGTCGCCGAAGGTTTCCGCGGTGCCCCACCGCGGCGGCTGGCTGGCCGGCAGCACGCTCGGCGCAGCGGCCGTGGGATTGAACAGGAGCAAACGGAGGGAACGGCGGAGCGAGGATTCAGCCGCGAGGGCCCTGCGCTGCGCTCCACACTTAGCCGCCACAAGAGTGGTGCGGACGAGGGGCGGGTTGGCAATCCTTCCGCTGACTACTCGCGTAGGGCCGGCTCCCCGAGCCGGCCGGTGCGGTGGCGGGACGGCGGCTTAAGCAGCGCCTGCCGGGCGGGCGTGACCGGGTTCTCGACGTGTCCGTGAAGCTTCAGCCGCCACTGGTCCGGAGGCACGTCGGGGTGGATGCCGAGGTCGAGGACGGGGAAGTTCGTGACCAGCCGCTGGCCGG
>JBJXFY010000034.1:0-4608 GCA_046155815.1 Limisphaerales bacterium
GGTAGATCACTCCCGCCGAGCCGGCATACACCGTGGCGTCCACGTCCGCCGCCAGCAGGCCGCCGAGCGGCAGCGTCCGGTTCGCCGGGGCGCTGCCGTCGTAGTAGGTGAAGATGCCGAGCGTCGCAATGGCGCCTGGCTTGCCCGGGAAGGCGTCAATGAAGGAGGCCACGCCGCCCGGCATGTAATGGGCGCTGCCGCCTTCCTCGGCGCGGGAGGCGGAGGTGAGTGCCAGGAGGCAGGCCGCTGAAGCAAGGAGCAGGCTTTGTTTCATGGTGGGTCTTGCCGGGTTGATGGATGACTGTGGCTGAAGTCAGTGAGCCGTCGCATCACGGCGTGTACCAGATCGGCGAAGTGTAGGCGCGCTCCGTGATGGTCATGCGCGTGCCGGGGAGCGGCTTCACACCGAAGCGTTTCGCGTCGTAGGCGGTCCAGCGCGGCGTCGGGATTTCGAGGACGCGGACGTAGTAGAACGCGCGGAGCTTGGCGTCGAAGTCCGGGTCTTTCCAGACGGTGATGAGTTCAGGTGCGCCGATGGTGTTCGACCAGGTGGCATTGTCGACGTCCACGGTGCTGCCGACGCCCGGCACTTTGCCATTGGCGTCCGGCTTCCGGTCGCCGCTCCAGACCACGTCATGAACTTTTTCCTGAAGTTCGCCCTTTGCATCCATCCAGCCCTTGATGACCTGGATGCGGTCGAGGTTCGCGCCGAGCGGATCCTTCATCGCGGCGATGAGGAAGCTCGGTGACTTGCCGGCCGGGACGGCATGGAGGTCGCCGCCCATGGGGACGCCCTTGGTGTAGCCAGCGATGGCAGGGCTGCGGGTCTCGGCGTCGGCCTTTTCGAAATCCCAGCCGCCGAAGAAACGCACGATCATTCGTGAACCCGTGGTGGCATAGGTTTCCTTGCGCTGCATCGCGTCCCAGAGCGATTCACGGGTGTTTTCGTTCGCCCACACGGCGGCGTAACCCGAGGAGACGACCTCCCAGTCCATGATCTTCACGCCGGTCTCCTTAATGTCCAGGAACGTGGCGGTGAGACGATGCGGGCCGGGCTCGCCGGGCGTGACCTTGCCGAAAAAATTGTCCTCCTCCGCGGCGGCCAGGCCGGTGTGTGCGTCGGTGCTGCCGATCATGCCGAACTTGTAGGGGTTGGTGCCGAGCTTCGCCTCAAGCTTGAGCCCGTTCTTGAGGGCGGAGCGGGCATACTCGAATTCGAGCATCTCCTGCTTCTTCGCCACGGTGCCGTCGAGGTTGCCCTTGTCCCAAGTCTCGTAGTCCGCGAACTCGTCGTTCGGCGAGAGGAAGGGATGCGCCTCGCCGTCGCCCTTCATCTGTGTGACTTCATAGAGGCGCTCCCATTTCGCGCGCTGCTCGGAATATTCGCGGTCAATGGCTTTTCCGAAAGCCTCGACGATGGGGAACATGGTGCCGTTGCTGAGGTTGCCGTTGTGCGCGATGGCCAGCACGCTGCCGCCGGTTTTCGTTTCGTAGGCGTCCATCCATTTCCACAGATCGAGGGGATTGGTGCTGCCGAGCGGCGGGATGCAGGTGTAAGGCTCGACCTGGATGGCCTTGTCGCCGTTGTCGCGGAAGATGACGTTGCGATGCAGGTTGTTTCCCTTGTCGAGAGCGGTCCATTCGTAGCCGATGAACGCGGTGAAGCGGCCCGGATCGTTGAACGCCTCCGCCGCGGCAATCGTCTCCTGCCACGCGCTGCGATAGGCGCGCGTGCCGGGGGCGTAGATCAACGCTTTCGGGAACTTGCCCTGCGAGAAGGCGGTGATGATCTCGATGGCCGCCTCGCCGCCTTTGCCGGACTGGATCATGTCATACCATCTGCGCCCCGACGGATCCGCGAGCAGTTCCGGTTTGCCCGCGAGGAGGTCGGTGAAAAAGCCCATGTTGTCCGAGTGATCGGCAACCACGAGCCAGTCGAGCGGACGCGAGAGCTTCGCCGGCTGTCCGGTGGAAGCCATGATCTGCTCGCCTCGCGCAAAGCGGTACGCATCCCGCGGGGTGAGCCGGCAACCGAACGCGCCGGCATCGAACGAGAAGCCCGTGTGCAGGTGCGTGTCGCCAAAGTAGGGCCTCGTCGGGAAGTTGCGGTCGGCGTAGGGCGAGTAAGGGCGGTTCTTGAATCCCTGTCCCGCCTTGTCCTTGTTGAGCTGGCCGGCGTCGCCGCCGGGTTCCTGCGCGGAAAGAGTGGTGAGTGACAGGCCGAGGACGGCGAGCGCTGCGATAATGAGGCGGCGGTGTGTTTTCATGCAGGGGTGGAGGGTTGGAAATTCAGAGGGCCGCGACGCGCTCGATGACCCAGAACATCGCAACGCCGCCGATGGCATACGGCGGCACGAGCGAAGTCCAGCGAGGAAATGCGGCCGTGATATGACGGAGGAGCGCGATGAAAGCGAGCACCACGGCGACAAAGGCGAGCTGGCCGGCCTCGACGCCGAGATTGAAGAACAGCAGCGCCAGCGGGATGTCGTTCGCCGGCAGGCCGACCTCGCTCAGGGCGCCCGCGAACCCGAAGCCGTGCAGCAGCCCGAAGAGGCCGGCCACCAGCCACGGCGCCCGCCCGGTCAGCCCGCATTCGCCGCGCCGGCTGCGCACGATCTCCGCCGTCACGAACACGATGCTCAGCGCGATCACCGCCTCGACCGGCGCGGCCGGCACGTTCACCACGCCGAGCGCCGCCAGCGCGAGCGTGACGCTGTGCGCCACGGTGAAGGCGGTGACGGTCTTCACCAGCATCCCGACGCCGGGCACGATGAGCACCAGCGCGAGCACGAAGAGCAGGTGATCAATGCCGAAAAGGATGTGCTCCACTCCAAGGAGAAGGTACCCGCCCGCCGCCGGCCCCGCCGTATCCGCGTTGAAGGTGAATGACGGCGCCTCCGGCTGCAGCAGCCGCGACACGACGCGGCCGTCCGCGAGCTCGATGCGCACGAGCACGTCCACCATCGTCGCCTGCAGGCCATGCACCGCGACCTCCCAGCCCTCGAGGCCGTTCGTGCCGGTGCGGAGGCGCCACCGCTTCAGTTCGGCGCCCGGCAGACGCTCGACGCGGGGCAGGCCGACCAGTTCATAGCTGGGCGGCAGCGAGGGGTGGATCGCCAGCGTGCCCCGGAGCTGCGCCGCGGTCGGGGCCGGGCAGCCGCAGGGCATCGCGGCCGGCGCGTTCGTATCCGGGGACGGCGCGGCGGGCTGCGGATGCGGGATGTCCTCGCCCGCAAGCGGTGGCGCGCCCAGCGCGGGCACCTTCCACACCACGTCGAACTCGCCCGGGGCGCGTTCCGTCACGCCGAGGAACGCGGGGCGCACCTCGTGCGCGGTGGCGCCGGGCGCGGCGAGGGCCAGCAGGATGATGGCAAGCGCGAGCTTCATCGGGCCGCCCGGGCGGTTTTCACCGGCGGCTCCGCAGCCCGGGCGATCGCCGCCTCGTCCACCGTGACGGCGTAGCGCTCCTTGAGGCGTTCCAGCACCTCGCGGTTCGCGGTGCGGCGCCGCTCGTCGTTGAAGTCGCGCAGCACCGCCGCCCGCACCGCCGCGAGCGTGACCGGCTGCACCGCGGACCGCGCCTCCACCTGCACCAGATGCAGCCCGTAGCTCGAGGCCACCGGTCCCTGCCACCCGCCCGCCGGCAAGGCGGACAGCCGCTCCACGAACTCCGGCCCGAACAGCGCCGCAACGTCATCCGGCCCGCGCTCCGCGAACTCGAACCCGTGCAGGAACGGATCGCCCAGCGTCTCCTCACTTGCGCCCCGCTCCAGGGCCGCCAGTCCCTCGAGCGCGACGGTCTCCGCGCTTGCACCGCGCTTTTCCCGGCTGAAATAAACGTGGCGAAAGCTGACCCGCGCCGGCCGGGCGTAGCGCGCCTCGTTTTCCGTAAAGAACCGCCGCAGCGCCGCCTCGTCCGGTTCTGCCCCGCCGGCAAGATCGTCGGTCAGGAACTCCATCTTCTGTGCGAGCCGCCGGCGCACGATCGTGTCGTCGCGGTCCAGCCCAAGTTCGAGCGCCTCCCGGTAGAGCACCTCTTCCCGGATGTGCGCCGTCACCAGGCCGCGCAGTTCCGCCTCGTCCGGCGACCGGCCGAACTGCCGCTCATACCCCGCGCGCAGCCGCCCGATGGTGGCCGCCGTGACCTCGATCCGCGCCGGAAATGCGGTGTCCGGCCGGCGGGCTTCCCGCCACGCGTGCAGCGCAAACAGCAGCGCGCCGAGCAGGAGGAAGTGGACCAGCGGTTCGCGGGTGAACTTGTTCATGGGTTCGGCGGGGGCGCCGGCTTCGGGAAGGCCACGGCCCCGCCCTGGGCCGCACGAGCACGGTCGTCCTGTGCGAGATAGACCGTCTGGGAAGGGAACGCGAAGCCGGTGCCGCTCTGCGCCACGAGGTCCATGATCCGCAGCCACACGTCCTCCCGGACCCCGAGGAATTCCACCCGGTTCTGGGTCTTCACATAGGCGAACACCTCGATGTCCAGCGAACTGGCCCCGAAGCCGATGAACCGCGCGCGCGCCGAACCCGGTTCAATGCTGGGATGCGAGAGGAGCAGTTCCCGGATCTTGACGAGCAAGTGGCGCAGTTGCTCCGGGCCGGTCTCGTACC
>JBJXFY010000049.1:0-2776 GCA_046155815.1 Limisphaerales bacterium
AGGTCGCCAGCCAGGTCGTTGATGCCTTGGCGGAGCTGCATGTGGGCCATGATCAGCTCCGAGATGGCCTGCTGCAGTTCGCCGGGCGAGGCGCGCCGGCTTCTCCACGTCGCAGGCTTCTCCGTGAAGCCGTGCGGCCCGATGTTGAAGGTGATGTTCGAGACCGTCCCGAAGTTGATGCTCTGGTGGAGCGTGCCCACCCAGTTGGTGGGCAGGTCGCGGAGCGCGATCGTCCACTGGTTGACGTTGGAATAGCTCCAGACCTCCGGGAACTGGTACTCCGGCAGGTCCACGTAGCTGTAGTGCAGCAGGTCCGGACCGGCGTAGCCCTGCCGGTAAAGCTTGCCCGGCCCGATGTCATCGGGATACGGGGTGCCGTAGAGCTCGATGAGCGCGTTGGTGTAGGCCTGCTCCTGCTGCACCAGCGCGGCCTGGAACTCCGCGAGCGAGTCCTGCTCGGACCGGAGGATCTGGGTCACGTTCTTTGCGTCGTCAAAGGCGACGACCGCGTTGTTCAACGCGGCGACGGCCCGGTCATAGACCTGCCCGAAGTGGGTGCCGCCCTGCACACCCACGACCAGGTTCGGGTTCAGGTCCAGCACGAGGCCGTCCTCGGGCACGCCCAAGGGTGACAGGCCGCCCTCGGCGTTCTCCATCGCGTCCTGGATGCCCGTCGCCAGCGTCGCCAGCTCGCGCAGCTCCGGTACCGTCGTCCGATCCACCTTCTGGATGCCCTCGTGGGAGGGGATGGGATCCACGTCCGGCAGGATGGCGTTGCCGACCACCCAGTTGAGGTAGGCCCCCTGCCCTGCGCGGCTGGCCCAGGGGTCCATGCCCCAGTGGCGGACGGGCTGGTTCGTGCCGCCATCGGTGACGTTCACGTAGCTCCGGCGCGTGTTGACGCGCGTGGGCGAGAAGTGCTGCCAGCCGTCCTTGTGGACCTGCGCGTAGTCCTGCCGCCACGTGAGGTCGAACACCTGCCGGCCCGCCCGTGCCACCGCGGCGGCGGCGGAGGCGAACTTGCGCTCGTCCAGATAGTCCACGGAAACCGGCTGCCCGAGGACGTTCACCGCCTCAATGCGCGGCACCCAGTCGAACTTGCTGTTCAGCAGCAGCGAGTAGTAGCCCTTGAGCGCCGTCAGATAGTGGCCGTAGGCGTCGCCGTGGCCCTGCGGGAACATGCGGGCCGCGTCCTCGGCGTTGATCACGCCGTCGGGGGACTGGTCGGGCTTCTCCTGGATGTTGTAGTTCAGGGCGTAGATCACCTCGCCGGCGTCAATGCCCCGGGTGTAGTTCCAGATCAGCCGGTTGTACACGGGCGTGATCTCGACGCCGGGCTGGAAGAAGTCGTCCCGGCCGCGCAGCAGGGCCAGCTCCTCCCCGAGCAGCGACGGCAGCTGGCCGCGGAAGGCGAAAAGCGCGGTGGCGATGTCCCCGTAGGTGTTGTCGGCCGTGCCGATGCCGATGGTCGGGTTGGCGGCGTCGGCCCAGGCCTCGTTGCCGAGGAACATGTAGAGGTCGCTCAGGTAGCCGGCGGCGAGCAGGAGCGCGTCGTTGGCGGGCCCGTAATTGAAGCCGGACTCGATGCTGAGCGAACGGCCGCGCCGCAGCACGGTCTCGTAGATCTCGATCAGGCCGTAGTTGTTGATCGTGTCGAGGTTCAGCGCGACGTCGCCCTCCCAGCGCCGGCCGGCCTGGGTGAGGATGCTGACATCCGTGTTCACCCGGTTGTTGAAGAGGTCGGTGATGCGCTGGTTGAAGGGATTGATGCCCGCCAGCACGCGCTTGATCCAGCCTTCGGCCAGGGCGGGACGCGTCCACTCGGACCAGTCGGCGTCGGTCGGGCTGGCCGTGTACAGCGGATGGTTGGTGCTGATCGGCCGGTAGCGCATCACCAGGTAGTTGTCACCCAGAACCTGGATGCCTGCTCCGCCCAAGGTGTACCGCGGGATGTCCGGCCCCACCGGGGTGAGCGACAAGTACTGCGACATGCCGGCATCCGGCTGCGGCGGGAACCCGTCCACCGGCGCGGCGATCTTCCACTGGTATTCGTACTCGGCGAAGCGGCCGGCGAGGTCGGCGGTGTGCTGGAAGGTGATCAGCTCGCTGAGCGGATTGGGCGAAGGGATGATCTTCAGCTCGCCGCGATAAAGCTCGCCGCCGACCTTGAAGATGTGGAGGGCCACGGGGTCGCCGGGCTCCGTGAAGGCGGAGCCGCCCGCCTCGACCACGGTAATGTAGCCCTCGCCGGGGCCGGTGGCACTGATGGCGTAGGAATCCACCGCGATGTTGTCGCTCCCTATGCCAGCCAGGTCGCCCACGCCCACGGACACGGTGAGGGCGGGGTTGGGCACATAGGTTCCCGGGCCGAGCGGCAGGTCCTCGTGGAATGTCTCGACCGCGGTGGCCAGTGCGTTGACCAGGGCCACCCACTTCGGCCGGTTCACCGTGTCCGCCGTCGGGCAGAGGTCATGCGCCGCCGCGAGGTCGGAGCCACGGAGAACATTCAGGTGCAGGTAGCTTTCGCCGAGCAGCTCCTTCTTGTACTCGCCGATGAGGACCAGGCTGCCCTTGGTGCCCCGGTTGGGATCCAGATAGATCCGCTCGACCAGGTGCGGGGGCAGGTCCGGGAAATAGGTCCGGCCCTGATAAAGCTGGGCCCGGACGCTGGCGGGCAGGCGGTCGGTGAACTGCAGGGTGATGTCCGCGTACTTCGCCCGTGTGGGATCGTGGAGCACGGCGCTGCGGACGGGCGCAACGATGTCCGCGGCGATGG
>JBJXFY010000051.1:0-3176 GCA_046155815.1 Limisphaerales bacterium
CCCTGCTCACGTCCGACGATCTCGCCCGCGGTCTCCGCCTGGTGGCGGAAACTGGTGCGGACAGCCTCGTCTCCGTGGTCGAACAGAAGCGCTTCCTCTGGCGGCCGGGCGCTGACGGGCTCGCCGCGCCGCAGAACTACGATCCGCTGCGCCGCCCCCGCCGCCAGGAGTTCGCCGGATACTGGGTCGAGAACGGTGCCTTCTACGTCAGCTCCCGCACTGGCCTCCTGGCCACCGGCTGCCGCCTCCACGGACGCATCGTCGCCTGCCCGATGCCCGAGGAAACCTACTTCGAGCTTGATGAGCCCTCGGACTGGGCAATCGTCGCCGGCCTCCTCGCCGCTCGGAGCGGCGAGTTCCACGAGCCGTTGCCTGAACCATCTCGGTTACACGAGCCAGCCCCACGATCTTCCCTGAACGGCGAGTCACCACGAGCCTCCGCCCAAGGCTCGCAGGAGCTCGCCTCTCCGAATCCAGACCTCGGAGGGGCGAATTACCACGAGCCCCCTGCTTCCCCTCCCTCGTCCGCCCTCGCCGACCTCGGTCCCGGCACCGTGCCCCGCCGCCTCGTGCGCCTGCTGCTCACGGACGTGGATGGCGTCCTCACCGACGCCGGCATGTACTACGACGACCGGGACAACGAGCTGAAGAAGTTCAACACCCGCGACGGCAAGGGCTTAGAGCTGCTCCGCGCGCGCGGCATCCGCGGCGGCATCGTCACTTCCGAGGACACCCGCATCGTCGCCCGGCGCGCCGCCAAGCTGAAGCTCGACTTCCTGTTCCAGGGCGTGAAGGACAAGCTCACAGTCGTGAAGGACCTCCTCGCTCGCGAGGGCCTGCACCCGGCCGAGGTCGCCTATATTGGCGACGACGTGAACGACCTCGAGGTGCTGGCCCTGGTTGGATGGCCCGCCTGCCCGGCGGACGCCGAACCGGCCGTCCGCGCCGTCGCCCGGCTCCACTGTTCCCGCCGCGGCGGCGAGGGTGCCGTCCGCGAGCTGGCCGATTTCCTCCTCGCCCAGATCCCGCCGCCCCTAGGAGGGCCGAGTTACACGAGCCCCGGTACGGCGAAGGATGATGGATTGACGAAGGGCTCGCAGAACTCGCCCCTCCGAGATCCGTCCCATTGATGCCGCCGTTTTCCTTAAACCCTGAAACTGTGATGCCATGAAAGCGTCCTCGGAATCCGTCCCCTCCGTTCGCGAGCAGGTGCTCCGCGACGGCTACGCCACCTTCTCCGGCGTCCTCACGCCCGAGGAGGTGCAGAAGGTCCGCGCCGCCGTGGTCCGTTTCTTCGACCAGGCCGGCCGGCTGTACGATTTCGGCAAGACCCAGCCCGACGCCTTCGCCCGCGTTCCTGAGATCCGCTGGCTTATCACGCATCCGAAGATACTTGCCGCCGTCCGCCAGGCCGCCGGCCGGGACGACATCCAGTTCACGTTCCACTCGGACTGCCACATGAACATGCTCTCCGGCTGGCACACCGACACCGGTGCCTACTTCAACACCGAGGAGGTAGCCCCCGAGGACTTCCAAGTGTACAAGGTCGGCATCTACCTGCAGGACCATGTGGAGAACGGACAGGGCCTCACCGTCAGCGAGGGGTCCCACCTTGCGCCAAACCGACGCCTCGACGACCGCGTGAAGCCGCTCAACACCCGCGCCGGCGACATCATCGTCTTTGATGTCCGGGTCTGGCATGTGGGCGACGAAAAGCGGCTGTTTGAGAAGATCTTCGGCAAGGTGGCCCCGAACGAGGGTGTGAAGTACAAGGCCGGCTTCCTCTTCCGCCGGCTCACCGGCCGGCAGGAAAAGGTTTCCGTCTTCTTCACCTATGGCGTGCCCAATCAGCACACCCTCGAGTTCTCGAAGCGCAACATGACCCGGCAGAACAAGCAGAATGGCATTGACCACTCCCGGCCGCCGGTCGATCTCGTCCAGCTGCTCCGCTCCGGCGGCGTGGACATGGTCGCCCTCGAAGGTGTGAACGAAGGAAACTGACTTGAGCCCCGCGCGCCCAACCCCTCAAGACCAAGGTGTTGCGTTCAGCAGGCGCGCCAATTCGCTCCTTCGTTCTCATCGGCGAGCTATACGAGCCGGCGTCGCCGGCGTCCGTTCGGCTCCGAGTCGCCGGAGACCGCTACTGCTTGGCGTTGCGGTGTTTCGCCCCGCCTTGGCGTGCTGAAGCAGAAAGTCCAAAAGCTCCTGCGCAGCCGCTCGTTCCGGGCGGTCGGGTTGAGCGCAGGATTCTTGGTTTGCGAGCGGATCCTGCGCCTGCTCGTGGCCCTTTTCGTCACTGCGGCCGTGGGCCGGCATCTTGGGGTGGCTCCGTTCGGCCTCTTCAGTTCGGTTCTGGCGCTGGCCACCATGCTGGGCATGGCGAGCGACCTCGGCGTGAATCGCGTCGTGGTCCGCGACCTTGTTTCCGGGACCACGCCGCCGGGCGAACTGCTGGGCACAGCTTTTGCCCTGCGGGCCGCCACGGCGGCGGTGCTCGCGGGCGTAGGCTTCCTGGTCGTCCGCTGGCTCACGTTTCCGGGCGAGGCTTCGGCTTGGGCGCTGGCGGCCCTCTTTGGCGCGGCCTGGTTCCTGCGCAGCGCCGAGGCCGTGGACCTCGGGTTCCAGGCCGTCAGCCGCGTGCAGTACGCCGTGCTGCCGCGCGTGCTCGCGCTGGCCGCGGGCGCAGCCCTGCAGCTCGGGCTGATCCGGGCGCAGGCCGGCCCCGTGGCCTTCGGTTGGGCGGCCGTGGCGGAGGCGGGGCTGGCGGCCGTGGGCCTGCTGCTGGCGTGGCGGAGGTGGGGCGGCACGCCCTTCACCCGCTGGCGCGCCTCGGGCGAACGCGCCCGCCGGCTGGTGCGCGAGAGCTGGCCCCTCTTCCTCGCGACCCTGTATGCGAGCGTGTACTACAAGGTGGATCTCGTGCTCCTCGGCCGGCTGCGCGGCGACTACGAGGCCGGTCTGTACGCGGCCTCCTCCCGCATCTACGACATCGTCATCGGTGCGGTGCCCATCCTCACCGTCTCCCTGTTCCCCGTGCTGACCCGCTGGCACCAGGGCGACCCGGCGCGCTTCCGCCTGCGCTACCGGCAGCTCAGCCAGGCCAGCACCCTCGCGGCCCTCGCCGGCCTCGGCGTGCTGGCCTTCTTCCGTGAGCCGATCGTGGGGGCCCTCTACGG
>JBJXFY010000454.1:0-2996 GCA_046155815.1 Limisphaerales bacterium
ACTAAATCCTTCAGAAGATGCATTAGCAAACGTGTAACCTTTATCGAAAGTAATGTCAGTAATCTTGTTCTTAGCAAACGAGTTGATAATTTGAATGACCTTATTGAAGTGAATAGGGTGAGTAAGAGGTAATTGCTGAATTGATCTAATATAGTCATCTCGCATACCTTTATTAATCATCTCTTCAATGATCATTCTTTTCAACTTCTCTTCAGAACCATATTCTTCTACTACCTTATTAAAGTTGTCAATAGCCCACTGAGAAACTAAGTCATTGTATTCCTTCCATAACTCTTTAGCAGTTATCTCTATTCCATCTACATTGTATGTACCTTCCAAGTTACCAGTAATCAACTTCATAATCTGAGTACCAAAGATGGCATCAGACATATAGTGGTGTTCAGGAGTTTCTTGTTGCTTACCCCATTTAGCTAAGTCAATCGACATTTCAGACCTCATACCTACTTTCATTGTAGTGTCATAGGTAATGATGTCATAGTACTTACCATCTTTTCTACCTTGCTCATCATAAGACATGGTATCAAAGTTGTAGCCCATCATCTTAAGGTGAGATTTCCACAGTGGATTATACAATCTATTAGACTGACCGTTGATAGTCTCAAGACCGTAGATAGGAAGTATAAGTAGCTCAGAATCTTTCTTTTGTACAGGACTAACCAAGTTACCATCGACCACATGTTGATTAAAGTAGAATGGTTTGAGTACGTTAAACAGCCCAACCACATCTTCACTTGGTAATTCTCCCTTAGCTAATTGTACAAATGCACGTTGATGTCTGTCAGTCCATTCATTCAAAGTAATCATTCTGTCACGGTAAGAGATCAGGTCAATGTAAGTCTGAGCATCAGTCTTATCTACTTTTTTGTAGTCATTGAATCCAATAGACTCTAATTCAGCTGATTGACTGGATGGAGATTCTAAAGTAGGAAGTACATTGAGTCTTTGCCACTTACTGAACACTTCAATCTTAGTGTCACCATCCACAAAGTAGTTATCTACATTACCTTTAATGACAGGACTCCATATCTCCTTAGCTCTTTTGTAGTAGTCTTCAAGGTTCTTGTAGAAGCTCAAATGACCTACAGAAAGCATACTCATCTGACTGTGTACAATAGCATGTTCAAGTAAGTAAGAACGTACTAGATTAGGATTATCATTAGACTTGTATTGTATCTGAGCACCTACAGATTTTGCATACTCCTTGTACTCTAACTCAGCAGCATCAAAGTATTTCTGAACTTCTAACATTTGCTCACCAAAATTCTCACGATACGGTATCTGTTCAAAGATTCTCACGTCAGGATTGTAATTCTTGATTTCGTGAGTTTCTTTCGACCTGTTGTATTCAAGGTGAATGATCTTAGCAATCATTTCTTCTCTATCACCTTCTGGTATTCTGTAACGTACACCAATCAAGTTAGGAGAGTCAGATAGGATAGGCATCATGTGAATCTTTTCCTTACCCATCCATGCTTTGAATGTAGAAGTTATGAACTCCTTCTCAGTGTAGTTATTGTACATCAGTCCATTACCGTCAGCATCCTTGTAACCAGCATAGATTACAAACTGGAAATCTCCAGCTTTAGGTTTAGTCTGAAGTATTGGTAGTTCTTTCAGGAATGGATCTTTATTGAACAGCTCAGCTTTAATACCTTCAAAGTCACGTTGTAATCTTTGAGTTAATTTGGAGAAGTAACCACCATTAATAATCTCGTACTGCTTTTTACCTTCTACATTCAAGTGTGAAGCAATGAACTTGGAGTAGATCTTGTCCCCAACTAGTTTCCATACAGCAAGCATTCTATCTTTCTCAAGTGGAGTACTAAGTGCAGTGCTCAAGTCTTTGTAATCTACTCGTACATCTTCCATGTCAAGTAGAGCTAAGAACTCTTTAGCATCCTTACCTTTATAGTCGCCAAGAATGTTCTTTACTCTTGTTTTAATAGAAGCACGATTAGCTTCAAATACACGTAAATTAATCTCTCCGTTGTCATCGTAGTATTCTTGAGTAACCCAGAATTCTGGTTGAGTCTTGTCACCAAGAGCTTTGTAAATCTCAGTCCACACAGCTTGATGATTGTCAAACTTGTTGTAGATGTAGTTAGTAAGCTCAGTAAAGAATTTATCTTTTCTTTTACCAATCTTGTAGTACATATCATCTACATCAATAGAATCTACAATCACAGCAGCTAGACGACTGTAAGCTTCGTATCCATTGTAAGTAAGATTCATACCTAAACCTAAACTGTCTTTCTTATCAGATCTTACAGAATAGATTAGTTGTTTCATTCTCTTACTCAACTTCTCAATAGGTGATCTTAGACTAGCTGACTCTTGCCATCCCTCTAACGTGTCAGTTTCAGGTTCTTCAAATGCTTCACCATCTTCTAGTTCTCTTTCTGTAGTCAGAGTAGTGTCAAGTTCAGTTTTACCTAAGACAATCTTGTAACCTCTCTTACCTAACGATTTAAGTAGTTCAGGATAAAGAGTACCCATTCTTGGCTTACCATCACTTATAAACTCACCTTCTTCGTTAACTTGTACATCAGGACGAATGTAGGTTAGTAGTTTATTAGCTTCATCTAATCCTTTTACTTGAGCTACTTTAGCAATAAAACTATTAAGAGGAGATTCATCACCAATGAATGTAAGACCATTCTGTTGAGGATTAGAATCAATAAGAGTTTCAATTGTCTCACGTTTACTCAGATCATAGAACTCACCAACTTCAGCTAAGTATACATTTACAAGATCTTGCTTGTTACGTTCAGTGAGTCCATCAATCTTGTAGAATGTGCCATAACGCCCTATTGTCTTATTCTTGTAATAACCAGCATTGGCTCGTTCAAACAAATCAAGTAAGCTTGGATGATAATTAATAAGGTCTTGTAAGAATGCTTTTACTAATTGGAAAATACGCTTTAAGATTCCAGGAGCTGTATTAGTCATCTCATACTCAGCAAAGAGATCTGCAC
>JBJXFY010000064.1:0-2644 GCA_046155815.1 Limisphaerales bacterium
CGAGGCCGTCCGGACCGTAGCGCGTGTTCGCGTACGACTGCGTGGCCACCGCGCCCACGCCGGCCCGCGCCCACGGCACCACGCTGCCCACGCCGAAGAACTTGCTCTGCACCGCCACGCCCAGCTCGCCCGTGCGCGGATCGAACGCGACGATGGAAAAGGTCGCGACGGGCGGCGGGTCGGCCGCGAACAAGCGGATGCCGGCGGCCAGCCACAGCGCGAGGGTCCGTGCTTTCATGGCTCAAGCCTGCGGGCCCGCAAAACTGTTCAGCAGCTCCTCCGGCGTCACCGTCGCGGTCCCGACCTTCGCCACGACCACGCCGGCCGCGTGGTTCGAGAAGATCGCCGCCTCCACCGGCGACGCCCCGGCGGCGATGGCCAGGGTGAACGACGCGATCACCGTGTCGCCCGCGCCCGACACGTCGAACACCTCGCGCGCCACGGTCGGGATGTGAAACGGCCGCTCGCCACGCCGGCAGAGCAGCATGCCCTGGTCGCCCAGCGTGATGAGCAGCAGCGCGGGCGAGAGCTTCTCGAACAGCGCATCGGCTGCGCGCTGGAGCCCGGCGTCCTTCGCCGGATCGTCGGCGCGTGTGTCATCGTCGAGGCCGGCGAGCTCGAAGGCCTCCTTCCGGTTCGGCGTGAGCAGCGAGAAGCCGGCGAGCGGCACGGGGTTCACCGGCTTGGGATCAAGGCTCAGCCAGACGCCCCGCGCATGGCAGGCGGCCTGCAGCTCCTCCAGCAGCGAGGCCGTGACGACGCCCTTCGCGTAATCGCCCAGGATCACGGCGTCCGCCGCCGGCAGCGCGGCGAGCACGGCGTCGAGCAGCCGGCGGGCGGCGGCGGGCGGCAGCGGGCCGCGGCGCTCGCGGTCCACGCGCACGACGTGCTGGTGCTGGGCGATGACGCGGGTCTTGAGGCCGGTGGGCCGGTCGGCCACGGGCAGGAGGCCGGCGACGTCCACGCGGTCCGCACGGAGCACGTCGGCCAGCTGGCGCGCGGCGGCGTCGCGGCCCACGGCGCCGAAGAGCGCGGCCCGGCCGCCGAGCGCGGTGAGGTTGCGGGCGACGGTGGCCGCGCCGCCGGGCCTGAAGCTCTCGCGGCGGAAATCCACCACCGGCACCGGCGCCTCGGGCGAGATGCGCCGCACGTCGCCCCAGATGAACTGGTCCAGCATCACGTCGCCGACCACGAGGATGCGCGTGTCGCCCGCGCGGCGGAGCAGGGCTCGGACGCGGGCGGGGCGGAGATCAACGGGTGCCACGACAGAAGGATTCCGGGCGCCGGATTCAATTCAAGAACCCCGTCAGCGGGCTCGTCGCGCTTGCCGTCGCGGTCTGGCCGGCCAGGCCCAGCTCGTACGCCTCGCGGCCGGCCTCGACGGCCTTCGCAAACGCCACCGCCATCCGGTTCGGGTCGCTGGCCACGGCGATGGCGGTGTTCACCAGCACGGCGTCCGCGCCCAGCTCCATCGCCTCCGCCGCATGGCTGGGCGCACCGAGGCCGGCGTCCACCACCACGGGCACGGTGGCCTGTTCGATGATGATCTCAAGCTGGTCGCGCGTGCGCAGGCCGCGGTTCGAGCCGATGGGCGAACCGAGCGGCATCACCGTGGCGGTGCCCACGTCCTGCAGGCGTTTCGCGAGCACGGGGTCGGCGTTGATGTACGGCAGCACGACAAAGCCCTCCTTCACCAGCGTCTCCGCGGCGGCCAGCGTCTCGATTGGGTCGGGCAGGAGGTAGCGCGGGTCGGGGTGGATCTCGAGCTTCACCCAGTTCGGCAGGCCGGCGGTGCGGGCGAGACGCGCGAGGCGCACCGCCTCGGCGGCGTTCATCGCGCCGCTGGTGTTCGGCAGGATCAGGTACTGCGCCGGGTCAATGAACTCGAGGATGTTCGCGAAGGGATCCTTCTTCCCCGACAAATCCGCGCGGCGCAACGCCACGGTCACGATCTCCGCGCCGCTGGCCGCCAGCGCGTCGCGCATGGCCGCCGGCGACGAAAACTTGCCCGTACCGACGAACAGCCGGGAACGGAACGCACGCCCCGCGATGACGAGTCCGGAAGACATCCGGCCGGCAGGGTAGGGGCGGGGCGGGCGGAACGCGAGCCACGCGCCGGAGCCGTCGAGGCGACGAGGCAGCACGTTGGGCGTCCTTGAGCCTTGAACTCTGCGCTTGGACCTTCCCGCGCCCCGCCATGCCTGCTACATCCGCGGGCGTGCCCTTCCAGATTGGCTTTCTCGGCGCAGGCAAAATGGCGACGGCGCTCGCGGGCGGCTTCCTCCGCGCCGGTCTCGTGCGCCCGGACGAGGTCATCGCCAGCGACCCCCACCCCGCCGCGCGCGACGCCTTCGCCGCCGCCACCGGCGCGGCCGTCACGGACGACAACGCCGCCGTCGCCGCCGCGCCCGACCTGATCGTGGCCGTGAAGCCCGACCAGGTGGCCGCCGTTCGTAAAGGCGACCACCGGCGGTCTTGGCTTCGAGAAAGTCAAACAGCGCGAGGCGTTTGTCGGCTACTGGTAGTAGTGCTGGTACTTGCACCTCACACTCCTCCTCCTCTGCAACATCTCTGTCTCTCTGCCGTTGTGACAGTAACGGAGTGTGCTCCTCCGACGCATGATCAGACATTGAAGTGGACGGAG
>JBJXFY010000074.1:0-3616 GCA_046155815.1 Limisphaerales bacterium
CCGGAGACGACCTGAGCGTGCGTCTTTGGCAGGTCGCCGATGGTGCCTTTATGGGACGCCTGGATGGGCACGCCCAGGCCGTGCGCGCTCTGCGGGAACTGCCCGATGGCGAAATCATCTCGGGCGACGATGCGGGCGAAATCCGGCGCTGGCGGCGGCCGGCCCACGGACGGCGGATGCTGGAAGAGCGGTTCTGGTCCCGCCTTGGCGGTGCTTTGCTGGCCGGCCCAGCGGGCCGGTTGGCCGTCACCGATGCCGCCGGTGACACGGCGCTCGTCTCGGTCACACCAGAACTGGAGGTTGTGCAACGCCTCCCGGGCGGCTTCGAGCCCCTGGGATTCACGGAGGATGCACGCTACCTGTTCACCCTGACCCGCTCGAACGAAGTGCTTCGGTGGCAGTTGCCCGCAGGCCCTTCCCAAGTGGCTTGGAGTGCTTCCGCGCAGGGAGTGCAGAGTGTGGGCGCCACGGTGCTGTCAAAGGACGCAGCATGGCTGGCCTTCGCCGACGGGGAAGCCGGGGCTGCGCTCGTCCATCTGCCCGAAGCCCGCCTGGTGCAGCGCGTCCCCACGTCCAAGCGGATCAATGCGTTGGCCATCCATGTCCCGGCACGAAGATGGGCCTTCGGGGGCGATGATGGATGGCTTCGCTTGGGCGAACTGAGATTGTCCGGGCCAATAGGCCTTATGTCGCGGGACTTGGGTTCTCCGGTGAATGCCCTGGCAATTTCTTCCGACGGTCAGTCCCTCACGGCGTTGCTTGAAGACGGACAGTTGCTCGCGCTGGCGATCCCTGCTTTGGCAGTCCTGCATAGCCGGCGGATTGAAGGAACCTCCCACGCCCTGCGCTTCGACAGCTTCGGGCGGCGCCTGCTCATTCCAGCCGTTGCTGGCGGCGTCCTCATCTTGGATGGCAAGGGCGAAGAGACGGCACGCCTGAGACCATTTGATTATGGCTTCAGCCGGGCCGGCTCAGCAACGGTGGATGTCGCAACCTCCCCAGAAGGCAATTGGGTGGCGGCAATCAATGGGGAGGGCCAGATTCGCGTGCTGCCGACAAGTTCATTCATCCCATGAGACGGCTCTACGCCATGAAAGCCGTCAACGTTGCTATCGATCGAACCTCACCGTTCAGACGGCGAGCAGCGGCATTTAATTCTTGTTGGGCGGTGACTTGGTTCCACCACCCGGCCCGTCACTGCACAGAACAATGATGATCGCCCCGCCCACGCCGGCCTGAACTGACACTTCGCTGACGGAAGGCGCGCCATCAACCGGAAACAACTGTCCCGCGGTAGCCAGTCGCGTGGAGCCACCCGGGGGAGGAGGAGTCGTCACTGTTACGTCAAGGCTGCCGGCCACCAGGGCTACCCGCAGGTAGCTGTGCGCACGCAACGGTGTGCTTGCGTTGGCCTCAAGGGTGAGGACATGGGCGGAGGTATAGTCGGGGACGGGATCGCTGGCGGCATCGGCGACCGAGACGGCGAACTGATACTCGACGACAGCAGCGTTTCCAGTTTGGGGCAGGCGGTTGATCTCACTCATGGGCGTGTTGTGCTGTTTCCAGATGGACTTTCGTGGGATGGTGCAACAAAACAAGTCCCGATATGAGCTTTCTTAAACTTAGTTCGTCAAACCTGACAGCGTCCGGGGCTAAGCGGACCACGAAGCCTCGCTGGCAGGAGGTCAAGGCGACGGAGGTGGACCGGCTTTTCCGCGCCAGCGCCGATGTCATCCCCCCACCCGCCGCGCCCGGCGCAGGCAGGGGAATTCGCCGCCCCAGAACCAAATTCGTCTTCCTGGACTCCCTGTTCGCCGCGCCGACCCTGCCCGGCTTCTGCGGCTGCGTGCGGGAGGCACGGAAGCGGCTTCGCTACCAAGCCACCAAGGCCGCTCGCCGCAATCTTCCAGTTTACGACTGCGATGACTTCGCCATAGCCCTGAAGTCGCAGTTTGCGCGTCAGAGCCTCCTGGGAGGTGGAGGAGTGCCCCTTGCCGTCGGATTGGTCGAATGCGACCGCACGGAGCTTTCCAACGGCGTCGTGGCACGCTCCGCCCATGTGCTCGTGTGGTGCATCTTGACGAAGAAGGACGGCCTCAATCTCTATTTCTTCGAGCCTCAAAACATCAATTGGAACACTAACGATTGGATACGAAACAGGGCCTTGATCAAGCCGGATGCCATGCTGAATAGTCCTCCTCAACAGAAGTACTCCAACGTCCGCATGGTGTTGGCTTGAGGCGGCCCTGAATGCCGCTTTGACGGAAGCCGAGCATCACTTGTCGAGCCGTTGCCGCACCGGCCACGGCAGACTTCTGTTGTAGCCCCAGCAGCACCCGGCCGCGCGTTGCGCTTCCATTGATCAGGGGATGGGGGCGGGATGGGCCGGATGCCCAAATAGTGGGTGAGCCCCAGCATGCGTTCGAGATCCCCGCTGGCACCCCTCGCAGCCGGAGCGCCCGTCAAATCCGGGCATCCGGTCGCGATAAAACGGCGCCTCGGCGTCCACCTCGGTGAGGCCGACGAGCAGGCAGTAGGCGTTGGGCATGGCGGCACGGGGCGGCGCAAACGTCCGGGGCCGGTTCCTTTCCAGACGCGAGTCAAATGGTGTCACGGCGGCACTGCCAAGCCTGAACACGCGCCGCCGGCGTTTTTCTTGCACCGCCCTGAAAGATTTCTCCCGCGCACGACGGGTCTTCCTCCGCCGCCCGTTCCCGGCACGACGCCGGGGGAGGCGGCATGACCCGCAACCGAAACGACCATGAAGACCTTAATCCCCCGTCTCGCGCTGCTGGCGGCCGTCCTGGCCCTGGCCGCGCCCCTACCCGCCGCCGCCGGCGGCAAGTTCAAGCCCGGCACCGTGTACCGCGAATGGACCGGCCGCCTGGCCGAGCTGGGCATGCTGCCCGTCTTCCCGCCCCGCGAGGACATCGTGGTGGGCGACGTGTACCTGCTGCCCATGCATCCCATGGACTCCTCGCTCGCCGGCTCGGTGGGCGGTCTGGGCCTGTCCGGCATCCGGATCAGCTACCTCAACCTCGAGGGGTCCGGCGAGCCGCTGCCACAGCGGCTGCTGAAGTATTACACGCAGCGGCCCACCTTTCCGGACACGCCGGCCGGCGAAGGGGTGGTCGGAGTTCCGCGCCTGCCCGCCGGAACCAACGACGGCCGCGCGAATATCTACGAGGCTCTGGCGCCCACGCGACTGAAGCAGGTGGCCTTCCCGGAATTCTCGGTCACGAGCATCCGCGAGGCGAGCGCGGCGGCGATGGTGCCCATCGAGGCCGTGCTGGCGAGCGCGAGCTTCGACTACTCGAAGGTGGATTCCGTCACCCTGCGCATCCCGCGCGCGGAGTCCTATGGGCTGAGCTCGGAGAAGCTGCTGAAGGAGTTCTTTGAGAAGAGCTTTGGTGAATGTCAGGACGGCACCCGGACGGTGTACTACCTCCGGGCCGACGGCAGCACCAACTCCGTCCTTGCGGCCGCCGCCGCACCCTTGACACGGGCCATGTTCACGGAGTCCATGCAGCGGACCATCAACGATCCCACTCGCGACCTGCGCTCCCGGGAACGCCGGCGGCTGAACGACGCGGTTGGGAAGGGTGCCGGGCACCTC
>JBJXFY010000090.1:0-6789 GCA_046155815.1 Limisphaerales bacterium
GCCTGCCTGGCCACCGGCCGTCCCGTGATCGTCGCCACGCACATGCTCGAGAGCATGATCGAAAACCCGATGCCCACCCGCGCGGAAATCACCGATGTCGCCAACGCCGTCTTCGAGCAGGCCGACGCCATCATGCTCAGCGGGGAGACCAGCGTGGGCCGCTATCCGCTGAAGTGCCTGGAGGTGATGGATCGTGTGGCCTTGCGCATCGAGCGCAGCGGCGGGGCCAACTTCCACCACGCCGCCACGCTCACCCTGCCGCGGCAGGTGCTGGTGAAGAGTGCGGTGGTCATGGCCGACGAACTCAAGGCCAGGGCGATCCTGGTCTTCACCGCGAAGGGCAACATCCCCCGCTACGCTGCGTGGATGCGGCCGCGCCACGCCACCGTGTTCGCCGCGTGCGAAGGCGGGAACCTCGCCAACCAGCTCACGCTCTGCTGGGGCGTGCGCCCGTTCGTGCTGCCCTTCACGATGATCAACCCGCAGCACGCCGTCCAGCCGGCCATCGAGGGCCTGCTCGCCCACGGCTGGCTGACGAAGGGCGCCACGCTGGTCGTCATCTGCCCCGTGTCCGTCGGCGACCAGCTCGTCGAGACCGTGCAAATGCGGACGGCCTAGCACGGGCGTCCACCCTCGGCGCCGCGGGCGGTGCTGGAGGAGCCCCGCGCGGAAAACGCGCGTGCGCGCCGGCCGCCGGGGCGTCATGCTGCACGGGAATGGGTACCGAAACCCTGCGGCATCCCGGCGATGGCGGGCGCGTCGTCCAGTTCTCGGTCTTCGTCGCCAACAAGCTGGGCCGCCTGCGCGACCTCACCGCGCTGCTCCGGCAGCACGACGTCCACATCCTCGCGCTGACCGTGTTCGACACCACGGACAGCGCCATCGTGCGCGCCGTGGTGGACGACCCGGAGCGGGCGCGCGACCTCTTCCACGAGCACGGCTTCGCGTTCACGGAGAGCGCGGTGGTGGTGATCGAGGTGGACGTGGAGACGCGCCTCGAGGCGGCGCTGCTGGCGCTGCTGGAGGCGGAGATCAACATCCACCACGTGTATGCGTTCCTGGCCCTGCCCAACGGCCGGCCGCTGCTCGCGCTGAACGTCGAGGACCACGAACTCGCCGCCGAGGCGCTGGAGCGGCACCGCTTCCGCGTGCTGACGCAGGGATACCTGTCGCGCTGAGGGCCTAGACGGCGGCCTGCGCCACGGCAGGCTGGGGCCGGCCGGTCAACGTGGCGGGCTGGCCGTTCACCGGGAAGGCCATGACCTTGGCGTGGACGTGCGGCGGCCAGCCGTCGGTGAAGCAGCGGTAGAGCCAGCCGCCCTGCTGCTTGAGACGATCGTAGCCCTGACGGATGTCGAGCAGCATGGTGATGCGGCGGCAGGGGCAGTTCAGCTCGCCGGTGTCGTGCGTGGCCACGGGCACGAAGCCGAGCACGCGGGTGTGAAAATCATACGGGCTGTGGACCTCGCCCTCGAAGATGTCGGTGACGTAGTGCGTGTAGCCGCGCTCGATGGTCTCGCGGCTGGCCTCGCGCATGAGCACGCCCACGATGGACATGTGCCGGCGGTACTCGGGCAGCACGGCGAAGCGTCCGATCTCGGCGATCTTGTGCGTGCGGATGAAGGCGTCGAGGTCCACGCCGCCGATGAACTTGAAGCCGTAGGCCTGGTAGAGGTCCAACGGCAGGTCGTAGAGCACGCGCAGCACCCCCACCGGCCGGTCGCCGTCCAAGGCCAGAAACCACGACACGCCTTCGTTGCCCAGCTCCTCAACGGGAAACAGCTTTTGCTCGTTGAGGATCCAGTTCTTTTCCTGCTGGTAGGTGGCGCGGACCACCTCGGTGGCAAGCACCCGCTGGGCTTCGTTCCGGACGCGGATGACGCGCAGGCGTTGGGTCAACGTCATGACTTTTTGCGGTGATGGTCGGGTGCCCACCCGCGCCCGGCAAGCCGGGCGATTTCCTGCATGACGGCCTGGTGCCAGTCGCGGACGAGGCCGAGCTCCGGTTCGCCGGCGGTGGCGGGCGGCACCATCGGCGGGCCGAAGACAACCGTGAACGGCGCGCGCGGGTGGATCCGGCCATCCAGCGCGTGCCGGTGGTAGCGCAGCCCCGCGGGCACGACCGGCGCGCCGGTCTGGAGCGAGAGCTGGGCCGCGCCGGAATGCCCGCGCAGCAGCCGGCGGCTGTCGGCGTTCACGGTACCCTCGGGGAACACGCCGACGGGGCTGCCCGCGGCCAGCAGCCGGCGGGCGCGTTCAAAGGCCGGGACTTTCCCGGCAAACAAGGGGCGGAAAACGTTCAGGAACGCCGGTTTGGCGGGCTTGCGGGTCAGGAAAATGCACCGGCCGCGGCGCATCACAAGGCCCACGACCGGGATCATCGCAAAGTTCCAGTCCGCGAGGAACGGGACGATGCGCCCGCCACGGAGGGCCGCGACGAGGATGGGGAACAGCAGCGCCTCGTGGCGCGTGCCGTGGCTCGGCGTGAGCACGAAGGCACCGGCCGGGGCGGTGACGTGCTCGGCCCCGTGGACTTCGTGGATTAGCCCGCGGCCGGCCAGCAGACCGCCACGGATGATCAGCCGGGTAAGCGGCTCGCGGGCCAGGGCCGGCAGCGGCCGACGCCGGAGCTCGTCCGCCGGGGCGCGGAGCGCCTCGCGGTCCGGGGCGGTCCACGGGGCGGCGGGGTTGCCTGGCATCGTGATCCGGATCGGGGTGGGGCGGTCGTTCCCGCGGCGCCCACGACGCCTCGACCCGGTGGACGGAGCAAACCAGACGGCCCTTCCCGGTGGCAAGGCAGGATTCCCTGACCGGCCGTTGACACCGCGGAGAGGGCTTCCTAGTTTGCCCGGCCCGACCCGAGCGGGTCGCCGCGCCGCGGCGGTCCGGGTCCCAGAAAGGAAGTGACTGTTCGTGAGCGAGATCAAACTGAAGAAGGGTGAATCCGTGGACAAGGCCCTGCGCCGCCTCAAGAAGAAGGTGGACCGCGAGGGCATTTTGAAATCCGCCCGCAATCACCGGCATTACGAGAAGCCGAGCGAGCGCCGCCGCCGCAAGCTCAAGGTGGCCAAGTTCACGGCCATGCTGCGCCGCCGCGACGCGGACCTGTAGGCCCGCCCGATTCCGGGGAGCCGGCCGCGCGCCCGTGGCGCGGCCGGCCCCTTTGCTTTTGCGCCCATGTATTCCCTCTCCAGCTGCTGGAACTCGGGACGCCACACCGACGGCCGCGCGATGCTCCGCGAGATCCGCGACCTCGGCTTCGAGTACGCGGAGCTCAGCCACGGCATCCGGATCAGCCTGCTGCCGGGCATCTTCGAGTCGGTGGAAGCGGGGGACATCAAGATTTCCACGCTGCACAACTTCTGCCCGCTGCCGATGGGCGTGCATCATCCCGCGCCCAACCTTTACAAGTTCACCGCCCTCGACGCCCGCGAGCGCGAGAACGCCTGGAAGCACTCGGTGAAGACCGTCGAGACCGCCGCCCGCCTCGGCGCGAAGCTCGTCGTGATCCACATGGGCGCCGTGGACATGAAGGACTACACGGACCGCCTGATTGACCTCGCCGCCGAGGATCGGCGCGACACGCCCAAGTTCCAAAAGCTGCTCGAGGAATGCCTCGAGAAACGCGAGAAACGCAAGGAGCCGCACGTCCGCGCGGCCTACGATTTTCTCCGCCGCCTCGCCGACCTGGCCGGGAAGCACGGCGTTCTCCTCGGCATCGAGAACCGTGAGGCGCTCGAGGAAATCCCCTTCGAGAACGACTTCGACCTCTTCTTCCGCGAGTTCGACAACCCGGTGATCCGATACTGGCACGACACCGGCCACGGCCAGATCAAGGAAAACCTCGGCGTGATCCACCACGCCATCCATGTCCGCGGGCAGCAGGACCGGCTGGCCGGGTTTCACATCCATGACGTGATCTTCCCCGGCCGCGATCATCAGGTGCCAGGCACGGGCTCGATTGACTTCGCCTCGCTCGCAGCCTCGGTGAAGCCGGAGCACATCAAGGTGCTGGAGTTGAGCCCGGGCGTGCCGGTGGAGGCCGTGCCGGCCGGGCTGGCCCACATGAAGTCTGTCTGGGGCCCGGAGTGAAGCCGGGACGCGCAGCCTGGTCGCTCGCCGGACGTCTGGCGTTCGCGTCCCTCCTGCTGTTCTGGGTTTTCCACGCCATCTTCCACGATCAGGCCCGTGACGTCCTTGCGGCGCAGGGCGTCGTGCTTGATGCGCTCCCTCGCCTTGAGCGCTGGGGCCTTGTCTGGCGTGTCGGACCGGCCCAGCTCGCCCGGACGGTGGTCCGGATCCATCCCGGCTGGCTGGCGGTCTCGTGCCTCCTGTGGGGCGTCACCCTGCTGGTCGGCGTTTGGCGCTGGCAGCTCGTGCTGCGCGCGGCGGGCATCGCGCTGTCGTTCCGACGCGCCGCGGAAATCTCCCTCGTCGCCCATTTCTTCAACTCCTTCCTGCTCGGCTCGACCGGCGGCGACGTGCTCAAGGCCTGGTACGCCGCCCGCCACGCCCCCGACCACCAGCCCGAGGCCGTCACCACCGTCGTCGTGGACCGCATCCTCGGCCTGTTCACGATGCTGGCGTTCGCGGTGATCATGGTCCTGCCGAACCTCGACCTGCTCCGCGCCTACCGCCGCATGGCGCTGCTGGCGTGGGTCGTGGCCGGCATGGCCCTGCTGGCCGGCGGGTTCCTGGCCCTGTCGCTGCGCGGCGGGGTGTCGCGAATGTTTCCCGGTGCCCGCGCGTGGCTGCGGCGGCTGCCGTTCGGGGCCACGCTGGAACGCGCGCTCGAGGCCGGCCGCTCGCTCGGCCGGCGGCCGGGGCTGCTGGCCGGGGCGCTCGGCTGGTCCGTCG
Source organism: Limisphaerales bacterium (assembly GCA_046155815.1). GTDB lineage: Bacteria > Verrucomicrobiota > Verrucomicrobiia > Limisphaerales > CAIMTB01 > JBJXFY01. The sequence continues at coordinate 4,858 of JBJXFY010000090.1, forward strand.
TGCTGAACGTGTCGTGCGTCCTGCAGCTCCTGACGCTCGTCTGGGGCTACGGCCTCGACCTCCCCGTGCGCGCGCTGTTCTTCATTGTGCCCGCCGTCATCTGCCTCGCGGCGCTGCCGCTCACCCCGAGCGGCCTCGGCGTGCGCGACAACCTCTACGTGTACCTCCTCACCGTCCCGACCCTCGGCGTGGACGCCGGCACCGCCCTGGCCATCTCGCTCGTGGCCTACGCGTGCAGCCTGGTCTGGAGCGTCCTCGGCGGGCTCGTGTACGTGGCCATGCCCGGCGTGCGCGCGGGGGCGAAGGAACTGGAGCAGCTGCCGGGGTAAGGCGGAGGGGCTCAAGCGGCCCGCGCGGCATCACTTGAGGCCTCAAAATCCCCCGGCCGCCCGCCAGTCCAGCACCTTCAACTGCACGTACTCGCGGCCGTGGTACGCATGGACGAGCGGCGCGCAGGCGAGGTCGAAGCGGCCGGAGGGCACCTCCCGCTTCCCGGCGCCCCACCAGATGCACTCGACGGACTCCACGCCGGTCTGCGTGACCCAGAATTTGGCGTGCTGCTGCTCGTGGCCGAGCCGCTGCGGCTCGCGCGACAGGCGGACTGCGCGCAGCACCACCTGTACGGGCGGGTTGCCCTGGCCGGACGGCTGGAGGCGGCCGAGTTCCCGCACGCTCTCGAGGTCGAGGTCGGGCAGCTCCGCCTCCGCGTCCAGCCGCAGCGGCGGACGCAGCAGGTCGGGCGTGAGCCTGCGGCGGGCCAGGTCATTGAGCCGCGTGCGGAAAGCATCAAGCCGGTCCGGCTCGATGGTGAGGCCGGCGGCCATCGCGTGCCCGCCGTGGCGGACGAGCAGGTCGTCGCACTCGCGCAGCGCCGCCGCGAGGTCGAAGCCCTCGATGCTCCGCCCGGAGCCGCGCCAGTTCGGGCCGTCGCCGCCAATGATGATCGTGGGCCGGTAGAACTGCGAGAGGACGCGCGAGGCGACGATGCCCACGACGCCGATGTGCCACAGGAGCCGCCCCTCGACGATGGCGTAGTCCGTGTCCGGGTTGAACTTCTGCTCGAGCACGGCGGTGACCTGCGCGGCGATGTCACGCTCGATGTCCTGCCGCTGGCGGTTGCGCGCCTCGAGGCTGTGCGCGATCGCGGTGGCACGCTCGAAGTCCGGCGCCATCACCAAGTCCAGCGCCTCGTGCGCATCCTCGAGGCGGCCGGCGGCGTTGAGGCGCGGGCCGAGGATGAAGCCGACCTCGTGGACGCCGATGCGCTGGCGGAGATTGGCCACCTCGCAAAGGGCCTGCAGGCCGGGGCGGCGGGTCTCGTTCAGCCGCTCGAGGCCGGCGGCGACGAGCACGCGGTTTTCATTCCGCAGCGGGACAAGGTCGGCCACGGTGCCGAGCGCGACGAGATCGAGGAGGGGCTTGAGGTCCACCGAGGCGGCGGCGGGATCGCCCAGCTCGCGGCCGCGCTTGAGCAGCGCGTGGGCGAGCTTGAAGGCGAGGCCGACGGAGCACAGCTCGACACCGGGCGCGGCGGGGCCGGCCACGCGCGGGTTGACCAGCGCGTAAGCCGCGGGCGGGGGGTCGGCGACCTGGTGGTGGTCCAGCACGATCACGTCAAGGCCGCGGGCATTGAGGTGGGCGACGGTTTCGACAGCGGTGGAGCCGCAGTCCACGGCGAGCAGGACGCGGGCGGGATGCTTCTCAAGGCAGTGCCCGACGCCGTCGGGGCTGAGGCCGTAGCCCTCGTCGAGCCGCAGCGGGAGGAAGGGCTGCACGTCCAGCCCAAGGCCGCGCAGCACCTCGGTCAGCAGCGCGGTGGCGGTCACGCCATCCACATCGTAGTCGCCGAAGATCACCACCGGCTCGCCACGGGCGCGGGCGGCGTACAGGCGGTCCACGGCGGCGGCCATGGCGGGCAACGCGAAGGGGTCG
>JBJXFY010000096.1:0-5454 GCA_046155815.1 Limisphaerales bacterium
GTGATGGCGGACGGGCCGATCGTTTGTCCGAATCCCACGGGCTCGCGCCCGGTGGACCGCCTGACGCATACGCTCTTTGGCCGCTTCCACGCGGCGTGTCATCCGGCCAACGCCACCAAGTGCCCGCGTCCCGCGCGCGTGGCGGCGCGGCTGGCCCAGCTTGGATTCAAGGTCGGCTGGAAGCCGGCACGCGGGTCGCGGCTCGTGGCGGAAGTCTATCCGCATCCCGCGATGGTGCGGCTCTTCGGGTTGGACCGGATCGTGAAGTACAAGAAGGGCCGGGTTGCGGAACGCCGCCGGGAGTTCCGTCGTCTCCAGCGCCTGCTGTGCGCCGGCCTGGCCGGCGAGTTTCCGGAAGTCGTCCTGCCGCCGGAGACGCGGCGCCTGCTGCGCGCGCCGTGGACGAAAGACATCGAGGACCAAACCGACGCGCTGTTCTGCGCGCTGATCGGCTGGCGGCACTGGCGCGACCGCGGCCGGAGCAGCGAGGTGATCGGTGACCTGGCGGCCGGCTTCATCCTGCTGCCGCGAACGGACGGCTGAGCAGGAGCGCGGGAGGACATGACGTGTGCGAAAGCCCGCGCTCCGACGGGCAAGCCCGCGTCCTGAAACGCCGGGTGCCCCAAGAAAAGCCGGCCCGGATCACTCCGGGCCGGCTGGCAGGCTGAACCTGGGCCTACTGCCGCAGGCGGAAGTACTGCGTGCCGGTGCCCGCAGGCACGGTCACGGAGTTGTTGACCACGCCCGGCACGGCGGACCAGCCGCCGGGCAGCGCGGCGGTGCCCTCAAGCGTGAAGCCGGTCACGCCGGCCGGCCACGAGAGGGTCACGTTTGAGCCGCTGCGGCTGATGCCCAGTTCCGGCGGGGCGGCGGCGGGCGGCTCGGCCGCGATGACAATCGGGATGCCGGCGGCGGAAGGCCCGCCCAGCGCCTCGATCTCGGGCTTGGACAGCGCGCCCGAGCGCACCTGCACGTCGCTGACCCACCATTCACGGCGCTCGTCTTCGTCGCCGTCGGCGAAGAGGATGGCCTGCGGCCCCATCGTGCGGCGCGGGGCGTCCAGCGCGGCGCCGGTGGTCCAGTCGTTCTGGTAGATGCCGTTCACGTACTTCACCACGACCGGCGGGGTCGCGGCCATGTTGTAGGCGGCCACGACGCGGTGCCATTCGCCCGGCGTGAAGATGCCGGTGCCGATGTACCCGTCGGTGCCCTGGCCGAAGTTGTTCCCCTGCCAGAAGAGGTCGCCGTCGTCCGTGTTGGCCGGCACGCTGCTGAACTGGGCCATGGCGGCGGCCCCCGGGCCGCTGGTGCCGACCATCACGTCCAGCACCAGCGTGAACTGGTTCACGCGCGTGCCGCCGCCGTTCGGAGGGATGAGGTGATCCATGAGGTAGCCGATGTTCCGGCTGAGGTCGCCGGGCACGAACATCACGCGGGCGGGCTCGCCGTTGATGAGGGGCACGTCGGCAAAGTCATCCACGCCGGTCACGCCGTAGCGGGTGCCGGCGGCCGTCATTCCATTCGTGCCGTCCAAGTAAGACAGGTTGCGGCCCACGTTGGCGCCCAGATCGCCGAACTCAAAGTCCCACTGGCCGGTGACCGTGGACTGCGGCGTGGCGACGGGGATGCCGTCCGCGGAGGGTCCGCCGAGCGCGGCGGCCTGCGCGTCGGTCAGCTTGCCGCTGCGGATCTGGATGCTGCTCACCCACATCTCGCGGCGCTCATCCTCGTCGCCGTCGGCGAAGAGGATCGCCTGCGGCCCCATCGTGCGGCGGGGCGTATCCAGCGCGGCGCCGGTGGTCCAGTCGTCCTGCTTGATGCCGTTGACGTACTTGGTCACGACCGGGGGGCTGGCGGCCATGTCGTAGGCGGCGACCATCCGATGCCACGCGCCGGCGGTGAAGGTGCCGCGGCCGCGGTAGCCGTCGGTGCCCTGGCCGAAGTTGTTGCCCTGCCAGAAGAGGTCGCCGTCATCCGTGTTGGCCGGCACGCTGCTGAACTGGGCCAGCGAGGCGGCACCGGGGCCGCTTTCGGCGACGAACACGTCCATGACGAGGGTGAACTGGTTCACGCGCGTGCCGCCGCCGTTCGGGGCGATGCGGTGGGTCATGAGGTAGCCGATGTTGCGGCTCAGGTCGCCGGGCACGCGCATGATCCGCGCCGGCCGGCCGGCGATGTTCGTGATGCTGGCGAAGTCGCCTTCGCCCGTGGTGCCGTACTGGGTGCCCGTCTCCGTCGCGCCGCCGGGACCGTCGAGGTAGGCGAGCGGCGTGCCGATCGTGGCGCCGAGGTCGCCGAAGGCGAAGTCCCACTGGCCGGTCACGTTGCTCTCGGGGAGCGACTGCGGGATGCCGCCCGCGGAAGGCCCGCCAAGCAGGGCGAGCTGGGCGTCGCTCAACCGGCCGGCGCGGATCTGGATGCTGTTCACCACCATCTCGCGGCGTTCGTCCTCGTCGCCGTCGGCGAACAGGATGGCCTGCGGCCCCATCGTGCGGCGGGGCGTATCCAGCGCGGCGCCGGTGGTCCAGTCGTCCTGCTTGATGCCGTTCACGTACTTCACGACCACGGGCGGGCTGGCGGTCATGTCATAGGCCGCGGCCATGCGGTGCCACGCGCCGGCGGTGAAGGTGCCGCGTCCACGGTAGCCGTCGGTGCCCTGGCCGAAGTTGTTGCCCTGCCAGAAGAGGTCGCCGTCGTCCGTGTTGGCCGGCACGCTGCTGAACTGGGCCAGCGAGGCCGCCCCGGGACCGGACTCCGCCACCCAGACGTCCATGATGAGCGTAAACTGGTTCACGCGGGTGCCGCCGCCGTTGGGGGCGATGCCGTGAGTCATGAGGTAGCCGATGCTGCGGCTGAGGTCGCCGGGCACGCGCATGACCTGCGCCGGCTGGCCGGCGATGTTCGCGATGTCCGCGAAGTCGCCCTGGCCCGTGGTGCCAAACTTCGTCCCTGCGGCGGTCAGGCCGGCCGGGCCGTCAAGGTAGGCGAGCGGCGTGCCGACGGTGGCAGCGAGGCTGCCCGCGTCGAAATCCCACTGGCCGGTCACCGGCACGGCGGAGCCGCCGGCGACGTTGATCGTGAAGCTCCACGAGTTGGTGAACGTGGCGCCGCCCGCGGCGGCGTACTCGAGGCGCACGAGGTTGTTCGGATCCAGGCGCGTGGCGTTCGGGTCGTAGCGGAGCGAGTAGCGGCGGCCGGTGCGGCCGGCGGTCTGCGGGGTGACCTGGGTGCCGTTCAGGAAGAGCTTCACCGAGGCGTCGTTCAGGGCGGTGAGGCCGTCAAAAAGGTCCACCGCGATGGGCGCGCTGGCGCTGTTGCCCGCGGAACCGGGCGGCGGGCTGACCTCGCCGATGTACGGGGCGCCGGTGCGGGCGACGCTGCTCGTCCGGTACGCCTTCACGGAGCGCGCGTTCGCCGTGTCGTTCACCAGGATGCGCTCGCCGTCGGCCGTGACGGTGTACCAGTTCAGGTTGGCCTCGCGCGTGCCCTGCCAATAGACGAGGCGGAAGGGATAGACGCCCGCGGACGGGGCGGTGACGGTCCACTGGTTCTCGTTGCGGAAGGCGTTCTGGAAGCCAGGCGCGTTGCGCTGGTACTCGCCCACCTTCGTCGCAAAGAAGTCGTACGGGCTGACGCCGACGAAGACCTGGTAGTTGTCGTCGTCGTTCACGTCGGTGCGCTCGGCCGTGACGCTCACGCCGAAGGTCGTGTCGCCGGCCGGCAGATCGAGGAAGCCGACCACCTCGACGGCGAACTTGGCGGTGTGGCCGCCGCTGCCGGGCACGCCCGGAAAGGCTTCGGTCGCGAAGCTCGCGACGATGTTCAGGTCAATGTCCTGCACGTCCACCTGACCGGCGATCAGCTCGAAGCTGGCCAGGTCGGCGTTGTAGCTGCCGCCGGGGTTCGGTCCGGGCAGCGCCTCGTTCGTGACGGCGTTGCCTTGGCTGTCGGTCAGCGTCCCGTTGATCTGCCGCAGGGCGCGCTGGTACGTGTTGCCAATCGCGGCGTCCTCAGGCGCCTGCGCCACACGGACGAGGAATCCGGGTTCGGAGCCCGAGCCGGCCGGGCCGGCGGCCGAGGGAGGGAGCGGCGTCGCGCCGGGAGCACTGGTGCAGCAGGCCAGCAAGGCCACGACCGCACCGGTCAGGACAGGGAGTCTCAGGGGATTCATGGGTGTGTTTACGAAACCGGACGGAACGCCCGGCTAATTCGCGGGGATCAATGTCACAGGTCGCCCGAAACTCCAGCGGAACAACGAAAAAGACCTGAAGAGTCCCTTGGCTCCCACAATTCGTGCGCCCGCCGAAGCCTGAATCAGCGAACCAGTCGGACGCGAACAAAGCGGGACTCGCCCGCGACGGGATGCTCCGGCCCAAACACCACCGGCCGCGTGACCTCGACGGGCGGCATCTCCCACTTCACGGCCCACGTGCCGTCCAAGGCCGCGCCGGCCTCGACGACATACGCACGACCCGGTCGGGCCGTGAACTCGAGCGCGCCATCGTCGCGCACGGCCAGCCGCAGCGCGCTGCCGGCGTCGCGCGGATCCGTGCCGGCGAGGTGTTCGGCGAGGTTCAACATGCCGTCCCCATCCGGATCCTCCGCGGCGTCTGCCGGATTCAGCCGGTCGAGGAAGTTCGCCAGTTCCCACGCGTCCGGCATCCCGTCGCCATCCGAGTCCGTGCCCGGCGGGGACTGGTCGCCCCCGCCCGGCGTGGGCGCCGCGAAGAAGGTGAATTCCTCCCCGCCGTTCGGCGTACGGCCCTCGGAGACGCCGGGCGTCTGCGTGAGATAAACGACCCGGTCCACCGTCGTCCCGGCCGCGCCGATGAGCGCGATCTCGCCCTGGTCGTCCGCGAGCCGGAAGCCAAGGTGGCCGGGCCGCCGTTCGCCGTCCGTCCGCAGCGCCAGCGCCGCGCCGGGCGCAAGGAAGCTCAGCGGCGGGAAGGGCGAGTTGCGCGGGTCGCCGGCGAGGTTGTCCGTGAGGCTCAGGCCCTCCAGCGAAACGGGCAGGGCCGACGCGTTGAACAGCTCGACGAACGGCCGCACCGGCGAGCCCGGCGCGTCGGCGGCGAGCCATTCGTTGATCCGCACCGCGCCGGCTGCCGCCGCAAACGACGCCGGCTCGGGCGGCCCGGAAAAGAAGGGGCGCAGCAGGGTCCAGCGGCCGGCGGCGTCGCGGCCGACCGGCAGGTCCGCCACCTGCGGGCCGAACTCCACCGCGTCCGCGAGGCGGCCGTCCGGCATGTACAGCCGGACCTGGTCGCCGTCCGCGTCGAGGCCGAAGCCGGTCGCGCCGGGCAGGGCCTGCGACGTGGCCGGCACCAGCAGCGAGGCCCAGCCGGCGATCACGGCGCCGACGGGAAACACGAAGCGGCGCGGGCGTTCCGGGTCGTCGGTGAGGCTCCAGCCGGCGAGCGGCACGGGCTCGTTGTCGAGGTTCTCCAGCTCGAT
>JBJXFY010000100.1:0-4277 GCA_046155815.1 Limisphaerales bacterium
TCCTGCCCGCCCTTGAAATCCTCACAACACCCGGACCGCCGCCTCGTTGACGCCGCCGCCGCCGGACTCTAAACACTCCGCGCTCACGCACTTTTCCAACCCATCCTTCCCATCCTCATGAGCAGAAAAATCCGTTACGGCATGGTCGGCGGCGGTCGCGGCGCATTCATCGGCGCGGTGCACCGCATCGCCGCGGCGATGGACCAGCAGATCGAGCTCGTCTGCGGCGCGTTCAGCTCCGACCCCGAAAGATCGAGGGCCAGCGGGGCCGACCTCTTCCTGCCCTCCGACCGCTGCTACGGCTCCTATGAGGAGATGATCCTTGGCGAAAGGGCCCGTCCGGCCGCGGACCGGATGGATTTCGTCGCGATTGTCACGCCGAACCACGTCCATTTCCCGCCCACGAAGCTGGCGCTGGAAAACGGCTTCCACGTCCTCAGCGACAAGCCCGCCACCTACGACCTTGCCGAGGCGAAGGCATTGCAGGCGCTCGTGAAGAAGTCCGGCCTGCTCTACGGCCTCACGCACAACTACACGGGCTACCCGCTCGTGAAGCAGGCGCGCGAGATGGTCGCCGCCGGCAAGCTCGGCAAGCTCCGCAAGGTCGTCGTCGAGTACCCGCAGGGCTGGCTCGCGACGCGCCTCGAGGCCGGCGGGCAGAAGCAGGCGAGCTGGCGCACCGACCCGAAACGCAGCGGCGCCGCCGGCTGCATCGGTGACATCGGCACGCACGCCGAGAACCTCGCCGAGTACGTCACCGGCCTCCAGATCAGCGAGCTGGCCGCCGACCTCACCGCCTTCGTGAAGGGCCGCAAGCTCGACGACGACGGCAACGTCCTCCTCCGCTTCAAGGGCGGCGCCAAGGGCGTGCTGCACAGCTCCCAGATCAGCGTGGGCGAGGAGAACAACCTGAACCTCCGCGTGTACGGCGAGCTGGGCGGCCTTGAATGGCACCAGCGGGAGCCGAACACCCTGCTCGTGAAGTGGCTCGACCAGCCCATGCAGGTGTACCGCACGGGGCAGGGCTACCTCGGCGACGCCGCCAAGGCCGCCACCCGCACGCCGCCCGCGCACCCCGAGGGCTACCTCGAGGCCTTCGCGAACATCTACAAGAACTTCGCCCACGCCATCCGCGCCCGCCTCGAGGGCCGCAAGCCGGCCAAGGACGATCCCGCGAACGACTACCCGAAGATCGAGGACGGCGTCCGCGGCATGGCCTTCATTGAGGCCGTGGTGAAGTCGTCGAAGGCCAACGCGGCGTGGACCAAACTGGAGGGGTGAGGCCCGCGGCGCCTCCGGTGATGCGGGGGTTGCAGGAATCACCCCCAGGCAGCCCCGGGCAAATCAACGCTGCGCGGCGGGGCGGCGGTGCCCAACCTCCGCCGCTTCCCTGCCCTTACTCTTCATCGCGAACCGGGTGCCTCCTCCGGATCGCAAGGTAGCCCAGGAGCGGGAATCCGCTCAGTCCTCCGGCACCTCGATGTCCCCGCGCAGGTAGGTGACCGCCTGCCCGCCGATGCCCACGCGCTCCGAGCGGTGCTCGCATCGGAGCACGCCGCCGCGGGGGGAAATCTGCCGGGCCTGCAGCCGCGTCCGGCCAAACCGCTCCGCCCAGAAGGGGATCAGCGAGCAGTGCGCCGAGCCGGTCACGGGATCCTCGTCCACGCCGACGGCGGGCGCGAAGAAACGCGACACGAAGTCCTCCTCGCGCCCCTGCGCGGTGGCGATCACCGCGTGCAGGTCCAGCCGGCCCAGCGCGGCGAAGTCCGGCCGCAGCGCCGCCACCTCGCCCTCGGTGGCGAAGACGCAGAAGCCGTCGCGGGCGCGGAGGAACTCGCGCGGCTCGGCCCCGAGCGCGGCAAACAGCCCGGCCGGCGGCGGCGACACGCGCGGCGGGCGCGAAGGAAAGTCCAGCACCAGCCAGTCGCCGTCGCGGTCCACCGCCACATCACCGCTCCTCGTGCGGAACACGAGGCGATCGCCGGCGGCGCGCAGCTCGCGCCAGAGGACGTGCGCGGTGGCCACGGTGGCGTGGCCGCAGAGGTCAATCTCGACCGCCGGCGTGAACCACCGGAGCCGCCATGCCTCGCCCTCCTCGATCAGGAAGGCGGTCTCGGACAGGTTGTTCTCCGCGGCGATGCGCAGCATGAGCGCGTCGCTCAGGGGCTGCTTCAGCAGGCAGACTCCGGCCGGGTTGCCGGCGAACGGGCGGTCCGAGAAGGCGGTGACCTCGTAGTAGGGCAGGGTCATGATGCGGATTCACGCCGCGAGGAACCTTGCGAACTCATGCCGCGCGTGGGGCGGCACCAGCACCTTGAAGCGCGCGCCGTCCGCGTGCTCGTAGTCGCTCTCCAGCACCTGGCCCACCGCGTGCAGCTTCGCGAGCAACGCGGCCTCGTGGTGCGGGATCACCAGTTCGAGCTGCTCGCGCACGGGCCGGAGCTGGCGGCCCAGCTCTCCCAGCAGCTCGGGGATGCCCTCGCCACCGCGCGCGGACACGAAGACCGCGCCGGGGAACTGCTCGCGGTAGCGCGCCACCGGCGCGTCCACGCCCAGCCGGTCAATCTTGTTGAAGACCATCAGCGTCGGCTTGGCCGCCGCGGCCTCGCCCAGCTCCGCCAGCACGGTGTTCACCGCGGCGATCTGCTCGTCGGCCTTCGGGTGGCTGACGTCCACGACGTGCAGCAGCAGGTCCGCCTCCATGACCTCCTCGAGCGTGGCCTTGAAGGCCTCGACCAGCCGGTGCGGCAGCTTGCGGATGAAGCCCACCGTGTCGCTCAGGAGGACGTTCTGGTTCGTGGGCAGGCGCAGGCGGCGCGTGGTGGGATCGAGCGTGGCGAAGAGCTTGTCCTCCGCGAGCGCCGCGGCGCCGGTGAGGGTGTTCAGCAGGGTGGACTTGCCGGCGTTCGTGTAGCCGACGATCGAGGCGAGCGGCCACTGGTGGCGCTTGCGGCCCTCGCGCTGCGTCGCGCGCTGGCGGCGCACGAGGACGAGCTCGCGGATCAGCTTGTCAATCCGCTCCTGCACCTTCCGGCGGTCCGCCTCGAGCTGCGTCTCGCCCTCGCCGCCGCGCATGCCGATGCCTCCCTTCTGCCGCGAGAGGTGCGTCCAGAAGCGCGTGAGCCGCGGCAGCAGGTGCTGGAGCTGCGCCAGCTCGACCTGGACCTTGCCCTCCCGCGTCCGCGCCCGCTGGCCGAAGATGTCGAGGATGAGCTGCGTGCGGTCGAGGATCTTGCGCTCGAAGACCGTCTCCAGGTTGCGGCCCTGCGCGGGCGACAGCTCGTCGTCGAAGATGACGGTGTCCACCTCGTCCTCGCGGCATTTCTTCGCGAACTCCTCCGCCTTGCCCGGGCCGATGAAGGTCTTGGCCGTGGGCTTCTCGATCTTCTGCGTGCCCGTGCCGACCACGGCCGCGCCCGCCGTGGTGGCGAGCTGGCTGAGCTCCTCCAGGGAATCCTGCACGTCCCATTCCGAGCGGGACTTCAGGTGCGCGCCGATGAGGAAGGCGCGCTCGCTGGTCTGGACGGCGTTTTCGGAGACGAGGGCTTTCAAGCGGCGAGGGTATCTCTAGGGTGAAGAGGGACGCTGGGCAATGGGACGCGCCATCGCCCCCCTCACTCCCTCCCCGCGGCGGCGATGAAGGGCTTCAGCTCCGCCATCAGCTTCGCGAAACCGGCGAGGGTGAGCTGCTGCGCGCCGTCGCTCCAGGCCTCGGCGGGGTTGGGATGCACCTCGACGAGCAGCGCGTCCGCGCCCATCGCCACGGCGCCCTTGCAGAGCGCCGCCACGAGGTCCGCGCGGCCGGCGCCCTGGCTGGGGTCCACGACCATCGGCAGGTGGGTCTCGCGCTTGATGATGGGCACGGCCGAGAGGTCGAGCGTGTTGCGCGTGTAGGTTTCGAAGGTGCGGATTCCGCGCTCGCAGAAGAGGACGTTGCGGTTGCCGTGGGCGAGGACGTACTCGCCGGCCAGGAGCCATTCCTCGATCTTCATGCTCAGGCCGCGCTTGAGCAGCACGGGCCGGCCGGTCTTCGCGGCGGCGATGAGGAGCTGGAAGTTCTGCGCGTTGCGCGCGCCGATCTGGAGGATGTCCGCGTACTCCGCGACCAGCTCCGCCTGCTGCTCGGACAGCAGCTCGGTGATGACGGCGAGACCGGTGCGTTTGCGCGCCTTGGCCAGCAGCTTGAGGCCCTTTTCCCCGAGGCCCTGAAACTCATACGGCGACGTGCGCGGCTTGAAGGCCCCGCCGCGCAGCACGGTGGCGCCGGCCGCCGCCAC
>JBJXFY010000103.1:0-3045 GCA_046155815.1 Limisphaerales bacterium
ACGGTTGCGAATCTCAACCAACCGGCTGGCCTCGGGATACGGCAGGCTCCGGAGAACCACCCCGTAGAGCACGCTGAAAAAGGCGGTGTTCACTCCGATGCCGAGCGCGAGCGTGAGCACGGCCACGACGGTGAAGCCGGGGTTCTTCAGCAGTTGGCGGAGGGCGAAGCGGAGGTCGTTCATCATGAAAGGCAGAATGCAGAAGGATGAATGCAGAAAGGGGAAAAGGGCGTAGGGAGGGTCGAGTTGTCAGGTTTCTTCATTCTGCCTTCTCCCTTCTTCATTCACTTCTCAGCGCCACCATCGGGTCCACCCGCGCCGCGCGCCGCGCGGGCAGCCAGCAGGCGAGCAGGGCCACTGCGGCCATGACCGTGACCACCGACAGCAACGTCACGGGATCGTGGGCGGGAACGCCAAACAGGAATGCCTTCAACGAACGGGTCACGGCTAGCGAGACGACCACACCGATCCCGACCCCTGCGGCCATCAGCCTGAGGCCTTGGTGGAGGACCAAGCCGGTGATGTCCCCGTGTTGCGCCCCCACGGCCACGCGGATGCCGATCTCGCGGGTCCGGCGAGAGACGCTGTAGGCCAGCACGCCGTAGAGCCCTATGGCCGCCAGCAACAGGCCGACACCGGCGAAGAACAGCAGATAGCGCTTGAAGGTCCGATGGCCTGCCGTGCCGATGAACAAGGCTTCCTCCATGAACTGAAGGTTGGGCTGACTGGAACCGGCTCCGACGGCTTTGAGCTCGCGCTCGATCGCTGGCCGAAGCGCCGAGTAATGGACGCCAGTTCGCATCACCAGCGCGCGGCCCGGGCCGAAGAGGCTCATGGTCGTGGCGCGGAAGACCGTCGGTGCCGGATCCTCGTCATAGGCGTTCTCACGAAGGTCGGCGATGACACCAGCCACCATCACCACCGCCTCTTGGTCGCCGGCTTTGAGCCATAGGCGTTTTCCGATGGGGCTGCCGTCGGGCCAGAGGCGACCGGCCGCCGACTCGTTCAGCAGCACCTGCTCGCGACCGCTCACATCGTCACCGCGGACCAGCCAACGCCCTTGTTTGAGCCTCGCGCGCATCGCTTGGAGCGGGTCCGCCTCTTCGATGCCGACCCGGTATTCCGCGAACTCGGCAGTCGCCCCACCCGCGACCGAGGAGACCTTCACCGGACTGTTACCTGGCTGCGCGATGCCCACGGCCTCGACACTGGGCAAGGCGGCGAGACGTCGTTGCAGGTCGCCATAAACCCCGTTCACGTAGGCTTCGGCGTCTTCCGTCCCCTTCGCCGAGCCCAGGAACCGGTTGATCACACCGAAATCGAGCGGCGGATACAATTTCACGACACGTCGCGCGTCGAAGCCCACGTCCACCGCGAGCAGCTTGCTCACGCTGCGGACCATCAGGCCGGCCCCGAAGAGCAGCACGAGCACCAAGGCGATCTGGCCGACGATGAGCCCGCGCGTGAACGAGGCGCGGCGCGTCCCGCCGGTGGCTGTGGCGGAGCCCAGTTTCAACGTGGCGCTGACGTCGAAGGCACCCCCACGCCACGCCGGTGCCACGCCAAACAGGACACCCGTGGCCAGCGTGACCAAGGACGCCAAGGTGAGCACCGAGCCGTCGAGCTCGATGGCCTTGAGCCGGGGAAGTTCGGCGGGCAGCAGTTTCGTCAGGAGTTCCAGTCCGAACAGGGTCACGAGCAGACCCGCGCCTCCGCCCAGCGCCGCGAGCAACAGGCTTTCCCCCAGCAACTGGCGGAACATCCGCGCGCGGCCCGCGCCAAGCGCCGACCGGACGGCCAGCTCCTGCTGCCGAGTCTCGGTGCGGGCGAGTTGGAGATTGGCAAGATTGGCCGCGGCGATCAGCAGCACCAACACCGTGGCGGCGGTGAGCGCCCAGAGCGTCCGGCGCAGCTCTGGTTTGGCGAAACTGTCACGCAGGTTCTCGGCGATGAAGGTGAACTGCGTCTGCAGCTTGTCTGTCTGCGCCTGCCGCGCTTGGACCACGTCCAAGAAGGCCCGCGCCTGTCCCATTGTCACACCGGCCAGCAACTCGGCGATCACGCCGGTATTGGGCAGCGATTTCGGGCCCATGCCGTTCGCGGTGTCCACCACCTCGCCGGCCTTCGCATCGGGCCCCGACCACGCCTGCCAATAACCGGTGTATCCGGCCGGAAACGTGAAGTGCGGCGGCATCACCCCTATCACCGTTACTGACGACTCCTTGAAACGCATGTTGCGGCCCACGACGGACGGGTCGCCTCCGAAGAGCTTCTGCCAAACGGCGTGGCTCAGCACCAGGACCGGGGCCGCTCCCCGTGCCGCGTCCTCGATCGACGGCAACCGGCCTAGCATCGGTGGCACGGGGAACATCCCGAAGAACCCGTGGCTCACCCGCGCGCCTCCGAGAGGCTGTGGGAAATCTCCTCCTTCCAGCGTCAACGAATCCATCTCCCAGAAGGCGGCCCGCTGGAACAGGTTGGTTGCCGCCTCCACGTCCCGCGCGGCGATCGGGTTGAGGCCCTGAGCGGTCCTTCCCTGCTCTTTGTCCCGCGCCTTGAGCACGACGAGCCGGTCCGCGTTCAGAACGGGCACCGGGTCGAACAGGGCCGTTCGGACCACACTGGAGATCGCCGTGGTCGCCCCGATGCCCAGCGCGAGGGTGAGCACCGCCACGGCGGTGAAGCCGGGGTTCTTCAGCAACTGGCGGAGGGCGAAGCGGAGGTCGTTCATAAAGAAAGGCAGAATGCAGAAGGATGAATGCAGAAAAGGGTGGAGCGTAGGCGGCGGGTTGGTTTGAGAGATTTCTTCATTCTGCCTTCTCCCTTCTTCATTCACTTCTCAGCGCCACCATCGGATCAACCCGCGCCGCCCGGCGGGCCGGGAGCCAGCAGGCCAGCAGGGTGGCCCCCAGCAACAGAAGCAGCACGGCGCCGAACGCGACGGGGTCGAGGGGACGCACGCCATACAACAGACTGGTCAGCAGCCGGCTCAGTCCTGCCGCTACGGCCAGGCCCAGACCCACCCCGAGCAACGCCAGCCGTACT
>JBJXFY010000120.1:0-6322 GCA_046155815.1 Limisphaerales bacterium
GCTGGCGAGTGGTGCCAGGGACGGCTACAACAGCAGAGCGAGTTGTGATAATCGGCCCTCCTGGCAAGCGGAACCATGAAGTCGCACACCGAGTACCTGACGTTCAACATTCCCTCGAAGATGGCCTTCGTGAACATCACCCCACAGGTGGCCGAGGCCGTCCGCAAGAGCGGCGTCATGGAGGGACTTGTCCTTTGCAATTCCCTGCACATCACGTCCAGCGTGTTCATCAACGACGACGAGACGGGCCTGCACCACGACTTCGGCGTCTGGCTGGAACGCCTCGCTCCCTTCAATCCCGACCCGAACGTCTACCACCACAACCGCACCGGCGAGGACAACGCCGACGCCCACCTCAAGCGCCAGGTCATGGGCCGCGAGGTCGTCGCAGCCATCACCGCCGGCCGCCTCGACCTCGGCCCATGGGAGCAGATCTTCTACGGCGAGTTCGACGGCAACCGCCGCAAGCGCGTCCTTGTGAAGATCATCGGGGAGTGACCGCCGCCTCCCCTCCCAACGGTGCATTCGCCGGTCCGGAACCCCCGCCCCACGGCTACTTCAGGAACGTCCAGTTCTTGTAGAACACGCGCTTGAACGGCGACACGAGCAGGCTCACGAACGCCAGCGCGCCGCTCATCACCCACGGCAGGCCGGACGGCCGCAGGATGTCCACGAAGAGGCAGTAGCGCACCGCGTCCGCCTGGTTCACGGAGCGGTGCATCAGCGTGTCGTCGAAGATGAAGGCCTGCTCGTCGCGCCAGCGGTGGACCCGTTCGCCGACCTCGATGAACACGTTCGGGTCGTCCACCGGGTTGATGTTGTAGAGGAAGCGGAAGCTCACGCGCAGCGGCCCGAAGTGGCGGTCGGTGGACTGCCGCCTGTTGAAGATGGAGACGCCAATGGTGCGGATGTGGCGGTACTTCGCGTGGTACTCGGGCATATCCACCGAGCAGGGGATGTTTTTCCCGTACCACTTGAAGAAGATCATGCCGCGCTTCTGGTCACCGAGCTTGGCGTCGAGCAGCCGGATCAGCTCGCGGCGGTGCGCGGCGTCAATCAGCGCGCGGATCTCCGCCTGATGGCCGGGGGGCAGGTCCTCGATGCGGTACACGCCCCGGTTCGTGTACGGCAGGGCGAGGAGGTCCATGAGCAGGTTGAAAGGCGAGAGCAGCCAGGTGAACATGCCGTTGCCCAAGAAGTAGCGCTCGAGCGTGGCCCAGGAGAACGGCCGGTTCCGCAGCACATCAAGCAGGCCGAAGACCACCCAGGCCAGCACCACCCCCGGGATGAACCATGCGGCGAGCGCGAACGGGATGACGCGCTTGAGGACGCGCTTGAGCGATTTCAGGGCCGGCCGCTTGGGCGCGGCCACGAAGGCGGCTTCCATGTCGTCTGTCGGAGCGAGGTCAGCCGCCCGAAAGCAGCGCGGCAGGGCGGCGCATGGTCCGGTGGGCCAAGGAAGGTTTCACGTCGGTTCGTGAGAGAGGTTGGCGGCGCGGGGGCGGGCTTTCCAGATGAAACTGGCGGGCGGGGCGGCACGCCGGCCGGCGTCACCCGAACAGGTCGAGCTGCGGCGGCGGATCGAGCTGCTGCAGGACCTCGCGCTCGGCGCGCTGACGGCGGGCCGGACGACCCGGGACCGCGGGCGGCTGGCCGCGGGCTTCCACCCCGCCCTGGCCGTCCAGCACGTGCTGAAGGTTCAGTTCCGCCTCTTCGAGCACGCGCAGGATGAGCTTCGCCCGCTCGATCACCGGGCGCGGCAGGCCGGCAAGGCGCGCGACCTGGATGCCGTAGCTCTTGTCCGTGCCGCCGGGGTTCACCTTGCGGAGGAAGACGATCTGATCGTTCCACTCGCGCACGGCGACGTGGAAGTTCCGCACGCGCGGCAGCCGGCCGGCGAGTTCCGTCAACTCGTGGTAGTGCGTCGCAAAAAGCGTCCGCGCGCCGACCTGGTGGTGCAGGTGCTCGACGATGCTCCACGCAAGGCTCAGCCCGTCGAAGGTGCTCGTGCCGCGGCCGATCTCGTCGAGGATGACCAGGCTACGCCGCGTGGCGTGGTGCAGGATGGACGCCGTCTCCGCCATCTCGACCATGAAGGTGGACTGCCCGCGCGCGAGGTCGTCACTCGCCCCGATGCGCGTGAAGATGCGGTCCACAAGGTCAATCCGCGCCCGCCGCGCCGGCACCCACGCGCCCGCGTGGGCCAGCAGCGCGAGCAGCGCCACCTGCCGGATGTACGTGCTCTTGCCCGCCATGTTGGGCCCGGTGATGAGCGCAATCTGCTGCTCCTGCAGGTCAAGCTGCGTGTCGTTGGGCACGAAGCGCTCCTCGGCCGTGGCGCGGTCCAGCACCGGATGGCGGCCGTCGGCGATGTCGAGCCGGCCCTCGTCGCGCACCTCGGGCCGGCAGCCGCCGCTCAGGCGCGCGTGCTCCGCGAAGCCGGCCAGCACGTCGAGCTGCGCCAGCGCGCGCGCCAGCGCCTGCAGGGACGCCAGCCCCCCCAGCACGGCCTCGCGGACCTCGAGGAACAGCGTGTACTCCAGCCGCATGGCGCGCTCCTCCGCGCCGAGGATTTTCCGCTCCATTTCCTTCAACGCGGGCGTGATGAAGCGCTCGCCGTTCGCGACGGTCTGCTTGCGGATGTATTCCGGCGGCACCTTCGCCAGGTTGGCCTTGGTCACCTCGAGGTAGTAGCCGAACACCGAGTTGAACCCGACCTTCAGGGACGCGATGCCGGTGCGGGTGACCTCGTCCTGCTGGAGCTTCGCGAGCCAGTCCTTGCCGCCGCGCGCGGCGCCGCGCAGCTCGTCCAGCTCCGCGTGGTGGCCGTCGCGGATGAGGCCGCCCTCCTTCACCGCGAGGGGCGGCTCGTCCGAGATCGCGCGCGCGATCAGCCCGGCCAGCACCGGGTGCGGGTCGAGCAGCGCGGCGAGCGAGGTCAGAAGGCCGGGTTCGCCGCCGGCCGGCGGGGCTTCCGCGATCAATTCTTCCTTCAGCGCCGGCGCTTCTGCGGACGGGAGATGGGCGGCGAGCTCGGGCACGCGTCCGAGGCCGGTACGCAGGGCGACCAGGTCGCGGGCGTTCCCGCTGCCGGCGGTGAGGCGGCCGAGCGTGCGCTCAAGGTCGCGCACCTCGCGCAGGGCGGTGCGGAAATGGTCAAGCGCGTGCGGCGCGTGGAGCCACGCCTGCACGGCTTCCTGCCGGCGGGCGATGGCCTCCGGCGAGGCGAGCGGCTGCGTGAGCCAGTCGCGCAGGAGCCGCGCGCCCATCGGCGTGGCGGTGTGATTCACCGCCGCGTACAGCGAGCGCGCGGCCGGGCCGTCGCGGTGGAGCGGCTCGAGGATCTCAAGGTTCCGCAGCGTCGTGGCGTCGAGGACGAGGAAGTCGGACGGCTGATAGAAGGAAATCGCCGTGAGCGGCGACACGTCGCGGCGCAGGTGCTGGGCGAGGTAATGCAGCGCGCCGCCGGCCGCGCCGATGGCCGCGTCGTGCCCGCGCAGCCCGAAGCCGTCGAGCGACGCGACCTTGAAGTGTTCGCGCAAGGCGTACACCGCGGCCTCCGGCGCGAAGGTCCAGCCCTCGTGGCCCTGCGTGGCGTGGCATACGCCGGCGAGGGTCCCGGCGAGGACCGTGTCCTCGGCCGGCAGGATCAGCTCCGCGGGCCGCACGCGCTCGAGCTCCGCACGCAGGGCGGGCGCGTCGTTGAACTCCGCCCCGCGGAACGTGCCGGTGGTGAGGTCCACGAGCGCGAGGCCGTGGCGCGCGCCGCGGCGCGTCGCGGCAGCAAGGAAGTTGTGACGTTCGGCGGCAAGCAGCCGCTCGTCGAAGTGCGTGCCGGGGCTGAGGATCTGCGTGACCTCGCGCTTCACGAGCCTGCCCGGCTTCGCCTCCTCGGTCTGGTCGCAGAGGGCGACCTTGCGGCCGGCCTTGAGCAGGCGCGCGACGTAGCCGTGCAGCGCGTGGTGCGGCACGCCGCACATCGGGATGCCCTGCCGCTGCGTGAGCGCGACGTTGAGCAGCGGCGCGGCAGCCTGCGCGTCCTCGAAGAACAGCTCGTAGAAATCGCCGAGGCGAAACAGCAGCAGCGCGTCCGGCGGGAGGCCGGCCTTGATCTGCCGGTACTGCGCCATCATGGGCGTAAGGGTGGCGTCGGCGGGCACGGTGGCGGCGACGCTACGAACGCGAAATGCGGGCGCGAACGAAAATTTGTGGTGAACTTTCCGCGGCAACCGCTACAACAGGCACGAAGTGTTCCCCATCGCGATGAACCGCCGAGCAGGAAACAGGCAGGCCGCGGAGTCGGGCATGATGCCGGTCACGGCCGCCGCCCCGGCGGGCGCACAGGGGATCCACGGGAGGGGGTGAACACGAATGGCAGCCAAGAAAAAGGCCGTGAAGAAAGCCGCGAAGAAGAAGAAGTAGCTTCCGGTCCACGACACGATTGAAATCGCTGCCCCGCCCCTCCCCGGGGCAGCCTCTTCAAGAAACCGGCCATGGCCACGCTCGTGTTCGACATTGAAACCTGCGCCCTCCCGCTGGACGCCTTTGACGAGGTCCAGCGGGAGTTTCTTTTCCGGGAGGCGGAAAAGCTGCCCGACGTGGCCGCGCGCGAGGCCCGGCGCGCCGAGCTGGCCCGACAGCTCAGCCTCTACCCGCTCACCGCGCAGGTCGTCTGCATCGGCATGCTCAACGCGGACACGCAGCGCGGCCAGGCGCTGTTCCTGAGCGACGACTTCGAGGACGCCGCCGAGGACGCCGTCAAGCTCGTGCCCTTCGCCGAGGAGGCGGAACTGCTGGCGGAGTTCTGGGAGACGGCGAGGAAGTACGACCGCGTGGTCACCTTCAACGGGCGCGGCTTCGACGTGCCGTTCCTGTACCTGCGCTCGGCCATCCTCAACGTGCCGGTGACGCGCAAGGACTGGCTGGGCTACCGCTTCGCCACCGAGCCGCACTGCGACCTCGCGGAGCAGTTCACCTTCTACAACGTGAGCGGGCGCGACGGCGCGGCGCGGCGCTTCAACCTCGACTTCTACTGCAAGGCCTTCGGCATCCCGTCGCCCAAGGCCGGCGGAGTGACGGGCATGGACATGGGCGAACTGGTCGCCGCCGGGCGTTTCCGCGAGATTGCCGAGTACTGCGTCCGCGACGTCTGTGCGACGGTCGAGCTGTACCGCGTGTGGAAGGAGCGGCTGGCCGGGGTGAAGTAGCTCCCGCCCTCAGTTCCCCGACAGGCAGTACAGGCTCTGCCGGCCGCGCAGGAACAGCTCCTGGCCCACGGCCGCCGGCGAGGCGTCGAAGCCGTCATCAAGCTTGTTGGTGGCGAGCACCTCGATCTTCGGCCCGCGCTTCAGCACGAGCACGCCGCCGTCGCGTCCGGCGAGGTACACGCGGTCCTTCGCGCCGACGGGTGAGGCGTACACGCCGGTGATCCCCTCGAGTCGCTCGGCCTCGGCACTGCGCGTGCCATCCTTCGCGTCGAGGATCGAGAGCATCGCGTTGTTGCCGGAGTACAGGTAGATGAGCCCGTCGTAGAGCAGCGGCGAGGGCACGTAGGGCGTCTGCCGGTTCTGGCTCCAGAGGATGCCGTCGCCGCCGGTCAGGTCGCCGGACTGGCCGAGCCGGATCGCCTGGATGGAACTGCCGCGGAAGCCGCTCGTGACGTACACGACGCCGTCCGCGCCGAGGGGCGTGGGGATGGCGTTCACGGTCTGCCCGCCGGCCTCCCAAAGCGGCGCGCCGGTGGCGAGGTCGTAGGCCCGCACCTTGTTGGTGCCGTTGACGACGACCTGCTTCTTCCCTCCGTGCGAAACGATGAGCGGCGTGCTCCAGCCGGTGGGTTCGTCGCGCTTCTGCCGCCAGAGTTCCTTCCCGGACTTCCGGTCGAGCGCGACGATGAAGTCCTCGCCCTCGTGGTCCCAGAGGATGACGACCGTGTCCCCGTCGAGCGCGGGCGAGCTGCCCTCGCCGAAGCTGTTGCGCGTGCTCATGTCGCCAAGGTCCACCTCCCAGAGCTTCTTCCCGGCGAGGTCGAGGCCGTAGGTGCCGAACGAGCCGAAGTGCGCGATCAGCACCTCGCCGTCCGTCACGGGTGACGCCGAGGCGAAGCCGTGGTCGCGGTGGTGCCCCTCGTGCGGCAGCTGCTCACGGACGGCGGTGCGCCAGCGTTCCTTGCCGGTCGCGCGGTCGTAGCTGATGACGACAAACTGCTGCTTCGTGCTGGGCGCCTCGCTCATGCCGCCGCCGCGTCCGCCGGGTCCCCGGCGGCCGGGGCCGGCCGGGCCGGCGGGACCGGGCGGAGAGCCTTCCGGGCGCGCGGCCGGAG
>JBJXFY010000127.1:0-3509 GCA_046155815.1 Limisphaerales bacterium
GGGCGAGGGCTGGCGCCACGCGTCGCACATGATGCACCGCGCATTGCAACTGAAGGTGACGATGTAGGTCAGCAGGCGCGGCAGGGTGACCGCGCCCCGCCGGTTGCGGAGGATGTCATCGAGCAGCCAGCGGGACTTCATCATGGCGGGGGAGTGAGTGGGTGGCCGGCTTGGCGGCCGGCAGATGACGGCGAATGACTTCCAGCGTGGCGGGCAGCCCGTGGATGCGGGCCGCATCAGGCGAGGGACAAAAGTTTCCCAGCCGCCCGAGAAACGCGGTGACGTCCGCCGGCGTCAACTTCTCCGCCTCGCGCCAGGCGCCGGCGCCGGACTGCGCGAGAAAATGCGCGTTGATGTACTGCTCGAAGTTCCGCGCCTCCGGCAGGGCCAGCACGGGCTTGCCGAGATGCAGCGCCTCGCCCACGAGCTGGTTGCCGGCGGTCGAGACCAGCGCGTCGCAGGCCGCGAGGTCCTCCACGAACCGCCGCTCCTCGATGTCATGAAAAGTCAGCCGGCCCGCCGCCGGCCGCGCGCCCAGCCCATACACGCGCACGGCGCGGCCGCTGGCTTGCAGCGCCGCGAGCAGGTGGTCGCCGCCGAAGCGGCGGAAGTACGCCACCAGGTGCCCCGCCCGCTCCGGGCGCGCGGCGAGCACCTCGGGCCGGAGCATCACACCCACCTGGGTCACCTGGTGGCAGCCCTGGCGCAGGCGCGGAAAGTAGAACGAGGAAACGATCGTCTCCGCCTGCCCGGAACAATAGGCCCGGACGATCAGCGCCATGTAGGCCGCGTGCAGCCGGAGAGCGGGCGGCAGGCCGGACAGGTCGTAGGTCAGCAGGAAGTGCTGGTGATCAAGGCTGAGGAACGGAACGCCGCAGCGCCGCGCCGCGCGTGGCAGCGCCGGCTCAAAATCCGTCACCACCAGGTCCGGCCGCCCGCGCTGGATTTGCCGCTCGAGCATCCCGACCAGCATGGGCAGCCGGCGCAGGAACCGCAGCGCCTCCGCGCCCGTCCGGCTGAAGTTCAGCCGCCGCGTTTCCGTGTAATGGAAACGCAGCCCGCCGATGCGGTGGACCTGCACCGGCGTATCCCGGTACAGCGGCGCCAGGAAGCGCCATGCGTCGCCCGAGGCAAAGAGCGAGATTTCATGCCGCTCCCGGAGGCTTTCGACGACGGCCCGCGCCCGGGTGGCGTGCCCGCGGCCTTCGCCCGAAAGGCTGAGGAAGATGCGCGCCATGAATGCAGCGTCCTGCGACCGCCTCCTTGAACGGCCTTCCGCGCCGCGAAACAAGGCCGGAACCCCAGCCCGGGAAAATGTTCCGTGGCTGACAAGAAACCGTGACCGGCCGGTGGCCTACAGCCCGGCCCCGGCCCCCGGCGGGCCATTGTTCCCGCGGCTGCCAGCCCAGCAGGCGGCGCGCGGGCTCGAGGTCGAGGCGCGGCGTCTGCGCCGCCCGGCTGCAGGCGAAGGGGGCGTGAAAGCCTCGAGTGAGTTCCGCCCTGACGGCACTCACAAAGAACTCACCCGCGTCGCGCGGGCTCAGGCAGGTGTCCTGCTCCGGCTCACTGGCCGCGATCCCCTCAGATTGACCGTGACGTGGGCACCAGCCGAGGCGCGAGGCGGGCGCGGGGATGCCGGGCCGCTCCGCGTACCTCGCGCCGGCCGCCTCGAGGGCGACCTTGGTCACGGCGTACCAGCC
This sequence comes from Limisphaerales bacterium, assembly GCA_046155815.1. Lineage (GTDB taxonomy): Bacteria > Verrucomicrobiota > Verrucomicrobiia > Limisphaerales > CAIMTB01 > JBJXFY01. Next base: position 1,701 of record JBJXFY010000127.1, read on the forward strand.
GCGCGGCGAGTCCTGCGACACCACGGGCGGGCTCCCCGCGGGTGCGTGGGTCGCGCGCATTCTGCGTGAGGCCCGCGCAGAAGGACGGGTTCCACTCCCGGCCAATCCCTTTGTCCGCGGCTGGCACGCGCGCTGCCCTGTGCCTGGCGAATCACACCCCTGCGCGGCGAAACGCACGGTGACGTTTCTCCCGCGTTCCAGCCACAACGCCCCATCCCCATGAAACGCCTGCTTCGCGCGGCGGCCTTCGCCGCCCTCCTGCTCCGCGGTTCTTCGGCCGGCGCGGCCGCGGTCGAGTTCCACAGCTTCTCGCCGCCGGCGGCCCCGCTGGGGCACGAGGTCATCCTGCGCGGGCGCGGCCTGACGAACGTGACGGCGGTGACGTTCAACGGCGCGGGCGCGCCCTTCCGCCTGCTGCACGACGGCGCGCTCAGCGCGCGCGTCCCGGCCGGCCGCGTGGACGGTCCGGTGACGCTGTGGTCCGGGCCGAGCGAAGGCGCCAGCCTGCCCGGCTTCCGCCGCACTTCCGAGCCGCTCAGCGTGGTGGTGTGGGACGCCACCCGGCCGGACCAGTCGGTCACCAACTGGCTGCTGGAGCTTGGCGACCTGACCAATGCGGTGGACGCGGCGCTCACACTCCAGGCCTTTCCCGGCTATGGCGTGGCCGCACGCGACAATGGCGGCTTCTTCCTTTGGGGCCGTCCCCGGCAGGGCTCGCTCACCAACGTGCCGCCCGAGGTGCGGGACATCGTGGCCGTGGCCGCGCATCCCTCCTTCTGGCTGGCGCTGCGTGACGACGGGGAAGTGTTCCGCAACCCGCCCTGGGACGCGCGCACACCCCGGCCGACGGAGGCCGTGGACCTCGTGCAGATCGTCGCCCCGGCGGAGAACGCGTCCGCGGAGTTCCTGGCCCTGCGACGCGACGGGCACGTCGTGCATGTGAGTGGCTCCGGCATTGTGGGCCGGTTGCACGGCGCGGCCGGCGTCGCCCAAATCGCCCACGGCCTCGCGCTCCGGCGCGACGGCCACGTCACCACCCGGCCGAATCCCGAGAGCACCCGTCCGCCGCTGGGGGTCGTCCAGGTGGGCGTCGCGGACGTGGTGCAGCCCTTCGCCCTGCACCGGGACGGCCGCGTGGGGAATGTTTCGCCGACCTTCTTCGCCCCGCTGGGCGGATCGAACGTGGTCGCCCTGGCCGGCGGCACGCCCCGCGTGGCGGCGGGCCTGCGGCCCGACGGCTCCGTCTGGCTCGACACGCGCGGCGCCTTGCAGGCGCAGGCCGCCGCGCCGGCGTGGTTGACGGGCGTCCGTCTCCTGAAGGGCAGCGGCAACCACTTCATCGCCCTCGCCGCGCTGCCGCCGCGCTTCACGCGCGCGCCGGAAGACCTGCTGGTCCCCCTCGGCGGCACGGTGCGGCTGGTCGCGGAGGTGGCGGGCACCGGCCCCCTCCGTTTGCGCTGGTACAAGGACGGCGTGGCCATCCCCGGCGCGACCCGGCCGGTGCTGGAGTTCGCGGACGTGGAAATCTTCGACGACGGCGAGTACTCCTGCGTCGCCACCGGGCCGCACGGCGTCGCCGGCACCCCGCCGGCGCGCGTGCGCGTCGTCGTGCCGCCGGCGGTGACGGGCGTCGGCGTGGCGGCGGACGGCACGGTCATCCTCGAGGGCGTGAACCTCGCGGCCGTGACGGCGGTGACGTTCAACGGCGTGGGCGCCTTCCCGCTGCGGGCCACGGCGGGCCGGCTCGAGCTGCGCCCGCCGGCCGGCAACACCGCCGGCCCCATCCGCGTCTGGATCGGGAACACCGCC
>JBJXFY010000133.1:0-26898 GCA_046155815.1 Limisphaerales bacterium
CCCTGATAGTAGCAGACGCCGAGGTTGAACTGGGCCGCCGCATCGTTCTGCTCGGCGGCCTTGCGCAACCACTTCACCGCCTCGGCCTCGTCCTGGGGCACACCCCGCCCCTTGTAGTAGCAGAAGCCGAGGTTGGACTGGGCCTCCACATGGTTCTGATCGGCGGCCTTGCGGTACCACTTCACCGCCTCGACCTCGTCCTGGGGCACGCCCTGCCCCAGATAGTAGCAGGCACCGAGGTTAAACTGGGCTTTGGCATCACCGGCCGCAGCCTGGGCCTTGAGCGCGGGAATGTCCGGCTGGGGCGACGCTGGCGCGCCGTGTACGAGGGGGGTGCCGGGCTGCCAGTCCCGCGCCAGCACGGTGGCCTGGGCGATCTGCTCGGGCGTCATCATGCGCTCAACCCTGTCCCGGTTCTGCCGTGCCTCTTCATTCCCCTGGGTGCCCGCAAGACTGAACCAGACGTGCGCCAACACGACGTCCTGGGGCACGCCCTGCCCGGTGGCATAGCAGACGCCGAGGGTGGACTGGGCTTCCGCATGGTTCTGCTCCGCGGCCTTGCGGAACCACTTCGCCGCCTCGACCTCGTCCTTAGCCACGCCCTGCCCCTCGTAGTAGCAGGCACCGAGGTCGAGCTGGGCTTTTGCAAGGCCCTGATCGGCGGCCTTGCGGAGCCACTTTACCGCCTCGGCCTCGTCCTTGGGCACGCCCTGCCCCTGGTGGTAGCAGACGCCGAGGTTGAATTGAGCCTCCGCATCGTTCAGCTCGGCGGCCTTGCGGTCCCACTTCACCGCCTCGACTTCGTCCGTGGGCACGCCCTCCCCATTGGCGTAGGACATGCCGAGGTTGAGCAGGGCCTTTGCAAGGCCCTGCTCGGCGGCCTTGCGGTACCACTTTACCGCCTCGGCCTCGTCCTTGGGCACGCCCCGCCCGTCGTAGTAGCAGAAACCGAGGCCGAATTGCGCCTCCGGGTAACCTTGCTCCGCGGCCTTGCGCAACCACTCTACGGCTTCGGCCTTGTCCTCGGGCACACCCTGCCCCTTGGCGTAGCGGACGGAGAGGTTGAACTGGGCTTTCGCATCGCCGGCTACAGCCTGGGCCTTGAGCACGTCAATGTCTGGCTCAGGCGATGCGGGGGAAGCGTCCTGCGCAGGCGACAGGTGACACAGGAAGCTCAACAGCACTAACCAGACGGCGCGGCACAGGCGGGAAGGCTTGGTGGATGAGTTCATGGCGCGGGCAGGGCGGACACAGGTTTACCTCCCAGACTTGGTACCGGCTGCTCTCTCTTCCTCAACTCTGCTTTGTCAACGGCCGGGCCGGCTCCCGTCGCACCCCGGCGCGGCTGGCCACCGCACCGTCGCCGGGCCTCCTGCCATGGATCAGTCCCACCCCTTGGTCGCCACCTCGCCCTCGTGCAGGTGGAAGCGGTACTTGAAGGTCACGCTCTGACCGGCGGGGATCTTCAGGTCGCCCGCGCCCTTGGGCTGCTTCTCAAAGTCATGCACGCCGAACGGGTTCGCGGCGAAGAGGCCGTAGTCGCGCACGTGCCACCAGGTCGGGTAGCGCGGGTTGTCCGGATGGTCGTAAATGGTGATGCCGAAGGTCCGGCCGTCCGCGTCGGTCACGGGGCCGGAGTAGTCCGTCCACGTCGCGCGCTTGCCCCAGGTGTCGCCGCCGCTCACGCCGGTGTCCTGGCGGATGGTGCCGACAGGCTTGCCGGCGTAGTGCTTGTTGGCCTTGAGCCTCATGCTCTCGGCCAGGCGGATGGCCATGGTGCCCTCCTTGGTGTCGCCCAGCGTCACGTCGAGGCCGGGCGGCGCGGTGAGCGTGATGGTGAAGTCGAACCAGCGGCCCGGCCCGGCGCGGTGCGCGCGGAAGGTGCGCTCGTCGGTGAGCAGCACGGCGCCATCGGGCTTCACCCAGCGGCTGGCGGTGCGCAGCACGCCCTCGTCCGCGCCGCCGCGGGCCTCGAGCACCTTGACGTGTTCGATGCGGCCGCGCTGCGGGCCGTCGGCCCAGAAGTCCACGCCGTTCACGTCGCCGTGGGCGTACCAGAGGGAGCGGTGGTGGGGATGGTCCTGGTCCTCGTCCTTGCGGTCGGCGGACATCGGGAAGTTCCGCGTGAGCGGCACGCCGCCGGGGCCGAGCAGCGGGTAGAAGTACGGCCGCGGCGTGTCCTTGAAGCGGTACTCGGTGAAGGGCCCGCCATCCACGGTGATCACGACGCGGTCGTCGCGCTCGGTGACGGTGAAGCCCCGTTCCGCGGCGGCGGCGGACGCGGCGAGGACGAGGAAGGCGAACCGGGCCGGGGCTTGCATGGCGGGAGGGTACAAGGCCGTGCACCGTCGCGGCAACCGTGGCGGCGACGCCTCGTTGCTCCGGCAGGAATGCGCCACCGCGACGCGCCGGAGCGGCGGGCCAAGTCACCATTCACCATTCCCAGTCCACCCGACGCGGGGGCGCGCACGAGCATCAGGGGATGAGGACTCCGGCCTTGCCGTGATGGATGGGCCGGGCGGAGCATCCTGCGTGTGAACCTGCCGCAGGCATGAGTGACGCCCCCGCCCCGCCCGAGTCCGCTCCCGCGCCGCCGGCGAAGCCCGCGGCACCGGACACGGGTGTGCTGCTGGAGTTCATGTTCCGGATGGGGCAGGCGTTCCTCGCGTGCGGCGAGCAGACGGCGAAGGTCGAGCTGCTGCTGCGCCGGACGGCGTCGGCCTACGGCATCCGCCGCTCGCGGGTGGTGGCCTTCCCCACCGCCGTCTTCATTTCGCTGCACGACGACGCGGGCGAGCGCGTGACGCTTGCGGAGTGCGAGCCGCAGTCGATGCGGCTGGACCAAATGGCGGACATCTTCGCCTTGGGCGAGGCGGCCCAGGCGGGCACGGTGACGCCGGCGGAGGGGCTGGGGCGGCTGACCGAGATCCTGAAGCAGAAGGCGCGCTTCGGCTGGCCGGGCATGCTGTTCGGGCACATGATCCTGACGGTAGGCGTGGCCATGGTGCTGATGCCGACGCTCTCGAACGCGGCCGCGGCGGCCGGGCTGGGGCTGATCGTGGGCGCGGTGAAGCTGTTCAACCGCGGGCGCGCGATGCTCGCGGTGCCGCTCTCCGTCATCTCGGCGGCGGTGGTCTCGTCGCTCGTGTTCCTCGTTGTGAAGCAGGGCCTGCCGGTGGACCCGGTCCACGCGCTGATCCCGCCGCTGGTCACGTTCCTGCCGGGCGGGATGCTGGCGCTGGGCATGGTGGAGCTGGCCTACGGGGACATGGTGAGCGGCGCGAGCCGGCTGGTATCGGGGTTCGTGCAGCTCGTGCTGCTGGCCTTCGGCCTGGTGGCGGGCGCCCTGCTGGTGGGCTACACGCCGGATGACCTGGTGGCCACGGCGGCGCAGTACGTGAAGCTGCCGTGGGCGACGTGGGGCGGCGTGCTGGTGTTTGCGCTGGGCGTGTACCTGCACTTCTCCGCCCCGCGGAACTCGCTGCGATGGATCATCCTCGTCCTGATGCTGGCCGTCGCGGCGCAACGGCTGGCCGCGGAGCTTGTCGGCAGCGAGATCAGCGGCTTCTTCGGGATGCTGGTGGCGACGCCGCTGGGCTACCTGGTGCAGCTCCGGTTCCGTGGGCCGCCGGCCATCGTGACCTTCCTGCCGAGCTTCTGGCTGATGGTTCCGGGGGCGCTGGGGCTGCTGAGCGTGGCGCAGATTTTGAGCGACCGCGCGGCCGGCCTGGACGGGCTGGTGACGGTGGTGTTCGTGATCGCCTCCGTGGCGCTGGGCACGCTGGTGGGGGCGTCGGCCTACAAGTGGCTGACAGAGCGGTTCGGCTGGTGGCAGCTCCAGATCGGCCGCGTGGGAAGGTATTTCCAGCGCGGGCAGAAGAAGTAGCGGAGACACCCGGCCTCACGGTGCGGCCGGGAGCACCCGTATGCTGGCGCTTACCCGATGCAGCCGCACCGCCGTGCGGTCGGGCCGGGTGGGCGGGGCCCACAGCGCCGGCCGGGTCGCGCGGGAAAACTCCATCTGCTGCCGCAGATAGGCCGCGTCGTAGCCGGTGATGCCCTCGGGCAGCCAGCGCAGTTCCGGCGCGACGATGGTCGCGAGATCCGGCGGATCGCCCTCGATCAGGAACCGGTTCCGGGGCGCGACGCTGTTGGTCAGGATGGGCGCGTGCCCCATCACGCCGGCGTAATCGAGCCGGCTGCAATCATTGGTGAACAGCGTGGCCCCGACGGTGCGACCCGCCAGCACGGAAAAGCGGCCGGCGAAACCATCGGCCAGCAACGCCGGGAACCGTTCCCCGGCGGGCTGGAACACGAAGCAGCCCTGGACGGCGACCTCGCCGGGTTGCACGCCCGCGCCCGTGGCGATGAGCCGCGGTTCCTTCAGTCCGCCCTCGAACCAGAGGTCGCTGAGGAACAGCCGGCCGCCGTTCTCCACCCGGGCCAGGGCGGCGTCGGCGCGCGAGCGGATTTCGTTGTCGAGGTTCAGCGTGCCCCGCGAGGTCTCGATGCGGATCGCGTCCGTCTGCACCGGGTCAATGATCCGGTTCGGGTCAACCGTCACGTAGCTGCTCGTGAGTTGGGCGAGGCGGTCGGAGCCGCGCGAGTAGTTGCCGCGGATGCCGCCGTTGCGGTGGCCGGCGATCTGTATGTCCGCGACCGCGGACTCGATGAAGACGCATTGATGCACGCGGAAATCGCCGTTGTTGTTCAACGCGCCGATCCGGCAGCGCTCGAAGCGGCAGTGCCGGAGCCAGCAGTCGAAGCCGTTGCCGGGTTCGATCCGCACGCCGGCCTGCGTCAGGCCGAGGAAGTGGCAGCGCAGCACGGAATACTTCGCGTCCATGTCGTTCTTCGCCGTGTCCCAGTCGGTGTTGTAGAGGCCGTAGGCGGCCCCGCGGAAGATCACGTCCTCAATACGTCCGTCGCTGGAGTACAGGCCGATGCGCGGGTCGCGCTCGATGCGGAGGCAGACCTGGGCCCGGCCCGCGCCGTCGAGCGTCAGCCGGCCGAAGGTGAACGAATGCACACCCGCGAGGCGGGTCATGACGCCGTTGATCGGGCCGTCCCAGAGCAGCACGGTGTTGGTGGGGGGTTGGCCGGAGACAAGGTTGTTGGCCAAGTGCTGGCGGTCGCCCGGCACGCTGGCGTCGTAGGCGGGGAACTCGAGCGTGGCGGTGATCCGGTAGGTGCCGGCGGGGAAATAGAGCGCGTTCGTGTTTTCCGAACGCCGCGTCGGTGAGCAGCGGCGTCAGGTCGAGCCGGCCTTCGGGCGACGCCGCGGAAACTTCGGCCGGCCCGAACCTTTGCGGGAGACGGTCTTCGGTTTCATCTCCCACACCGGAGTGTTTCCAAAACGCGACGCCGTTGACCGAAGCGTTGAAGGTCGGGCCGCGTTCGCGATCCGCGACCCACGGCTGGCGCAACGCCCACGCCACCGCGTGCCGGCGGGGCGCCTGCTTTTCCCACGCATCGCCGAGGAACGACAGGCCCGGCGGCTCGGCATAGCCATCGGCCCAGAGCTCCGTCGCGCGGTGCGGCAGGACCAGCTCGACCTTCTCAAGGGCGGATCCCTTCCGTAGTTCGTCCGCGAGGCGCCGGGCGCTGCCGGAAAACCGCACCAGCACCGAGCGATGCACGGCGTCGAACACGATGGCGCCCGGCCGGGCGCCGCCGTCGCGTTTTGCCGGCGACCAGACCGCGCTCGGCCCCGTGCCGCCGGGGTTGCGGCTGGTTTCCACCAGCAGGCCGTCATCCGCCAGCACGACCGGCTGGTCCCAGAACACGCGGAAACCCGAGAGGCTGGCGATCTCGGGCCGGTCGAAGACGACGGTTGCCGTCCAGGCCCTGCCGGCCAGCCAGAGGCAGCCGGACAGCACCAGCAAGGCGCGCGTGGCGGTCACTGTCATCTCGGCAGGATTCCATACGAACGGCCGCCGCGAGAGTGAGGAAAAACCCTACCAACGCCGAGCACCCTTCCTGATTTGGCCCCATGTCGCTCGGGTCCCGCCCGCCCCAGCCCCGGGGAATGAAGGAATCTGCCGCCATCCGGCTCCGCCAACTTGGGCGCGACCTCGCGGCCGGGCGGGCCGCCCGCCGGCGCGCCGAGGCGGCGGCCCGGACGTGGCAGGATCGCTTCCGCCTTTTCCTCGACCACGCGCCCATGCCCGCCTTCATCCGCGACGAACAGGGGCGCCACGCGTATGGCAACCGCCCTCGGGCGGCGCAGTTCGGACGCCCGCTCGCCGAACTGCTGGGGTGGACCAATGCGGAGCTCTTTCCTGAGGAGACCGCCCGGACCTTCGACGCCAGCGACCAGTCGGCCCGGCAGCAGGGCATGGTCAGCGGCCTGCTGGAGGCCGGCCCCGGTCCGGACGGCGCGCGGCGCTGGTGGAAGACGTTCAGGTTTCCCCTGCCCGGTCCTGGAGGCCGCCGCTGGTTGGGCGGGATGGCGCTCGATGTGTCCGAAGTCATCCTGGCGAAGTCCCGGCTCACGGAATTCGAGGCGGACCTGGCCGAAGGCCGGCTGGTGCTGGAACTGCTGGCCGCCGGCCGGAGCGTGAAGGAAGCGGCCGCCCGGCTGGGCATCGGCCCGAAGACCGCCGAGGCGCACCGCGCGAAGCTCCTTCGCCGGCTCGGGACCAAGAACCTGGTCGAGGCGATCCGGCTGCGGCTAGGCGAGTCCACGCCGATCACTGCGGCTGAGACGCGGGCCGCAGGCCAGGGACACGGAGCACGCGAAGGCGGCGGAGAAGCCTGAATCCCTCCATCCGGTCAGCGGGCAGGTGGCCAGCATGGCCATTCCCTTGGCGTCCTTCGCGGCCTTGGCGTGAGGGCATGGCCGTTTTGCGGCTACTTCAGCGGCAGAATGATGGGCACGAGGATCACGCAGACGACCATCACGACGAGGCTGAAGGGCACGCCGACTTTCAGGAAGTCCCCGAACTTGTAGTTGCCCGGCCCGACCACGAGCGTGTTCACGGGCGACGAGATCGGCGTCATGAACGCGGTCGAGGCGGCGAGCGCGACGATCATCGCAAAAGGGTACGGCGAGGCACCCATGTCGGAGGCAATGGCCAGCGCGACCGGGGCCATCAGGACGGCCGTGGCGGTGTTCGAGATGAACAGCCCGAGCAGGGCGGTGATGAGGAAGATGGCTCCCAGCACGACGCGCGGGCCGGCCTCGCCGATCACGGCGGTCAGCGCGTTGGCCGCGAGGTCCACGCCGCCCGTGCGCTGGAGCGCAAGGGAGAAGGGCAGCATGCCGACGATGAGGATGAGGCTCTTCCAGTGGATGCACCGGTAGGCGCTCTCGAAGTCCACGCAGCGCAACGCGCCCATGAGCAGGCAGGCGATGAGGGCGGCATGGACGTTGGCTACCACCCCGCTGACCATCAGGCCGACCATCAGGAGCAGGCAGGCGACGGCCTGGGGCGCGCGGCCAGCGGCGGGCAGCACCTCGTCGTGCTCCGCGGGCAGGTTGAGGGTGACGACATTCGCCGTGTCCGCCTGGAGGCGGCGCAGGTCGCGCCAAGGGCCGATGACGAGCAGGGTGTCGCCGACGCGGAGCTTGACCTCGAGCAGGTTGCCCTCCCGGGCGGCATCACCGTGGCGGATGCCGATCACGGTGAGGCCGTACTGGTCGCGGAAGCGGGCCTCGAGGATCGTCTTGCCGTCGAGGTCGGAGTTGATGCCGAGCATCACCTCCGCCATGCCGATCTCGGAAGAGCGGTCGGAGAAGTACGCGTCCGTGAGGGGCAGCGCGTCCAGCCGGTACTGCTGGCGCAGCGTCTCGACGGTGTCCGCCGCGCCGGAGAGATCCACGAGCAGGAGGTCGTCGGCCTGCAGCTCGGTGTTGGCGGCGGGGCCGATGACCTCGCGGGCGAAGTGGCGGCGGCGCTCGATGGCGATGATGCGGGCGTGGTGGGCGGTACGCAGGTCGAGTTCGGCGAGGGTCTTGCCGACAAAGGGCGAGGCGGCGGTGACGCGGAGCAGGTGCTGGCGGGCGGTCAGCTTGTACTGCTCCACCCAGTCACGCATGCTGGGCCGGCGGGCGGCGGGGCCGCCGGCGGCGGACTCCGCGGCCAGCCAGCGGCGCGCGAAAAGCATGTAGCCGATGCCCAGCACGAGGACCACGGCGCCGAACGGCGTGAAGCTGAAGAAGCCGAAGCCCTCCGAGCCGCTGCGCACAACCGCGCCGTCCACGACAACGTCGCGCTGGAGCTCGGAGTTCACCACCAGGTTCGGCGCCGTGCCCACGAGCGTCATCATCCCGCTGATCAGGGCGGCCACGCTCAGCGGCATCATCAGCCGGCTCGGGGCCGTGCCGGTGGCCTGGGCGATGCGCAGCGCGACCGGGATGAAGATGGCCACCACGCCGGTGGAGCTCATCACCGAACCGAGCAGCCCCGTCGCCGTCATGAGCAGCACCAGGAGGCGCACCTCGCTGTCGCCGGCCATGCGGTTCAGCCAGTCGCCCATCTGCTGCGCCACGCCGGTGCGGACGAGGCCCTCGCCGATCACGAAGAGCAGTGCGATCAGGACGATGCTCGAGTCGCTGAATCCGGCGATGGTCTCGTTCATCGTGACCACGCCGGTGAAGGGCAGCGCGGCCATCATGAGCAGCGCCACGGCGTCCATGCGCGGCCGGTTGAGCGCAAACATCGCGACCGCGGAGCCGAGCAGGGCGAGGACCAGGGCGAGTTCGATGTTCATGGCGGACCCGAAAACGCCAGCAGACTACCCCGGCCCGACCGGTGTCCAGAGCTAACGGGCTCCCGCGGACGGCGAAACCTTTCCTTGGGTTTCGGCGGCCCGCCCCTAGCTTCGCCGCCCGAAGACGTGCATGGACAAGCTCCTGCTGATAGATGACGAGGCGGACGTACAGTACTCCTTCCGCCGCCTATTCGACGGCTCCGGCGTCGAGATCCACACGGCCGGAAGCGGCGAGGAAGGGCTCCGCCGCCTGCCCGCCGTCAGGCCCGACCTCGTCCTCATGGACATCCGCATGGGCGGCATGAACGGCCTCGAGACCCTCCGCCGCCTCCGCGAGCTTGATGCCCGCGTGCCCGTCATCATGATGACTGCCTACGGCACCACGCAGACGGCCATCGAGGCGATGAAGCTCGGCGCCTTCGACTACCTGCTGAAGCCCTTCGACGTGCCGAAGCTGAAGGAGCTGGTGGCCACGGCCCTGCGCGCCTCCCGGCAGCTCCGCGAGGCCGTCGCGCCCGCGGCCGCCACGCCCGCCGACTCCGCCGATGACGAGCTCGGCATCGTCGGCCGCAGCGCGGCGATGCAGAACGTCTTCAAGCTCATCGGCCAGCTCGCCGCCTCCGACGCCACCGCGCTCATCACCGGCGAGAGCGGCACCGGCAAGGAACTCGTGGCCCGCGCCATCTACAGCCACGGGCGCCGCGCGGCACAGCCCTTCCTGGCCATCAACTGCGCCGCCATCCCCGAGAACCTCCTCGAGAGTGAGCTTTTCGGCCACGAGAAGGGCGCCTTCACCGGCGCCAGCAGCCAGCGCGCCGGCCGCTTCGAGCAGGCCCACCGCGGCACGCTCTTCCTCGACGAGATTGGCGACATGCCCCCGGCCACGCAGACGAAGATCCTGCGCGTGCTCCAGTCCGGCACCTTCGAGCGCGTCGGCGGCAACGAGACCCTCAAGGTGGACGTCCGCATCCTCGCCGCCACGAACCAGCCGCTGGAGCAGGCCGTGGCCGCGCGGCGCTTCCGCGAGGACCTCTTCTACCGCCTCAACGTCGTCCGCGTCCCGCTGCCGCCCCTCCGCGAGCGCCGCGAGGACATCCCGCTGCTCGTGGACTACTTCCTGCGCCGGCTTGCCCGTGAGGCCGGCGGGCCGCCGAGGCTCGTCGTCCCGGAGGCCCTGACGTTGCTCGGAGCCTATCATTGGCCCGGCAACGTCCGCGAGCTCGAGAACGTCATCCGCCGCGCCGGCGTCGTCGCCACCGGCCACGCTGTGCTTCCGCGCGACCTCCCGCCGGAGGTCCTCGCCGCGCAGCCCGCGCCCATCATCCCGCCGACGGCGGCCGCGCCGGAGCCGCCCGCTGCCGCCCCCGAACCCCAGGCACCGCCTACGCCCGCCGACGATCTGCGCATCGTGGCGGCCATGCTCTTCGATTGGGCGCGGCGCGACCGCGGGCTGAAGGTCCTGCCGGCCGTGGAACGCGAGCTGGTCGTCCATGCGTTGACCGAGACGCGCGGCAACCAGGTGCAGGCCGCGAAGCTGCTCGGCATCACCCGTGCCACGCTCCGGAAGCGCATCGAGAAGTTTGATATCCGGCGCGAGCTGACGGTGGAGTAGCGAAGGCGTCCGCCGGCCGGGCCTCGATCCGGCCGCGGTGAGCCCGGGACGAGGTGCGTGCGAGTCAATTGTATTGACTCACAGTCAAAAAATGCCATCTTTTCCCACGTGAGCGTGACCACGGCCAGGAAACAGCGCGAGCGCGAAGCGCGCGAGGTGCTGATCGTGGATCATGCGCAGCGCTTGCTGCTGAAGAACGGGTTCCAGGAACTGAACCTCGACGAATTGGCGGGGGCTGTGGAGTACTCCAAGGGCACGTTGTACCAGCACTTCGCGTCCAAGGAAGAGATTACCCTGGCCGTGGCCACCCGGGCACTGCGCGAGCGGGCCGACCTTTTCGAGCGGGCGCTGACCTTCACCGGCCGGAGCCGGGAGCGTGCCCGGGCCATCGGCTTCGCCTGCTGCCACTTCATGATCGCCCACCCGGACTACTTCCACGTGGAGATGATGCTGAAGTGCAATTCGTTCTGGAACAAGGCTTCGACGCAGCGCCAGCAGGAACACGGCCTCGAGGCGGGCCGGGTTTTCCGCGCCGTGCACCGCGTGGTCCTCGAGGGCGAAACCTCCGGCGACCTGCCGCGCGGCCGGATGCCCTCCGAGCACATCGCGCTGGCCATGGCGGCGGTCACCGTGGGCAGCCACATCATGGCGCAGGAGCCGGACCTCCGGCTGCTGGCCGGCGTGAAGGATCCCGTCCGCATCGTGCGCGAAAACCAGGACGTGCTGCTGGACGGCCTAGGCTGGCGCCCGCTGTACCGCGAGCATGACTATGCCGCCGTGGACCGCCGCATCCGGGCCGACGTGTTTCCCGGCGCCGCCTGGCTCGCGGCGTAGTTTTTTTGCCTCTGAAATGACGCAAGGTCAGAAAAAAACTTTAAGATGGCCATGACATGAACTTTGTAGCCCTCCGCATGCTCACCGGCGACCGGGCCAAGTACCTCGGCCTCGTCTTCGCCATCGCCTTCAGCACGTTCCTGCTCGAAAACCAGACCAGCATCTTTGCCGGCATCATGCGCCGTACCGGCAGCCAGATCGCCGACGTGGTGGACGCGGACGTGTGGGTCATGGACCCGGCCACGCAGTACTTCGAGGAGACCAAGGCGCTCAAGGACACCGACCTGTTCCGTGTGCGCGGCGTGGCGGGGGTGGCCTACGCGGTCCGGCTGTTCAAGGGCCTGCCGGTGGCGCGGACCCCGGCAGGGCGCTTCTCGCAGGCGGTCGTTCTCGGGCTGGACGACGCCACGCTGGTCGGCGCCCCGCGCAGGATGAAGCTCGGCTCCTGGGAACGGCTGCGGGAGCCGGATGCCGTGGTGATGGACGAGGCGGGCTACCGGCTGCTCTTCCCGGGTGAGCCGCTCGAGCTGGGCCGGACCCTCGAGATGAACGACCACCTCGTGCATGTCGTGGGCATCTCGGACGCCTCCGCGCCGTTCGCCACCTTCCCCATCATCCACGCGCGCTACACCGAGGCGGTGAACTTCCTCGGGCGGGAACGGAGCCAGATGGCTTTCGTGCTGGCTCGGCCGATGCCGGGCGTGACCGCGGAGGAGCTCAACCGCCGCATCGCCGCCGCCACCGGCCTGAAGGCGCGCACCACGGACGAATTCCGCTGGGACTGCATCCGGTACTACCTCAGGCACACGGGCATCCCGGTGAACTTCGGCATCACCATCGCCATCGCGCTGATCGTGGGCCTCGTGGTCTCGGGGCAGACCTTCTACCTCTTCACGGTCGAGAACCTGCGGCAGTTCGGGGCGCTCAAGGCCATCGGCGTCACCAACGCGCGGCTGGCCGGCATGGTGCTCCTGCAGGCGCTGCTCGTGGGCTTCATCGGCTACGCCCTGGGCACCGGGATGGCGGCGGTCTTCTTCGAGGTCTTTGGCCGCAAGATCGCCACCCGCGGCATCGTGCTGCTCTGGCAGAACGCCGTGGGGGTGGGCGTGCTGATGGCGCTGGTGGCCGTCGCTTCCAGCCTGCTCAGCCTCCGCCGCGTGCTCGTGCTCGAACCCGCCGCAGTGTTCCGCGGCTGAACCCCACCGCCGTCATGACGATGTCCATTGCCAGCCGCCCGGCCGCGGTCAACTGCCGGGGCGTCCACAAGCACTTCGGCGAAGGCGACGCGCGCATCCACGTGCTGCGGGGCGTGGACTTCGCGGCGCGTGCCGGCGAGTTCACCTTCCTCGTCGGCCCGAGCGGCTGCGGCAAGACGACGCTGATTTCCGTCATCGCCGGCCTCCTCGACGGCACCGGCGGCGCGGTCGAGGTCTTCGGTGAGAACACCGCGCGCCTCGCGCCGCGCGAGCAGGTCCTCTTCCGGCGGCGCCACCTCGGCTTCGTCTTCCAGCAGTACAACCTGCTGCCCGCCCTCACCGCCGCGGAGAACGCCGCGGTGCCCCTGCTGGCCGCCGGCGTGAAGCGCCGTGAGGCGGTGGATCGGGCCCGCGCGCTGCTCACCCGGCTGGGCATGGAGGCCCGGATGGAGGCCCTGCCCCGCGAGCTGTCCGGCGGGCAGCAGCAGCGCGTGGCGCTCGCCCGCGCCCTGGTCCACGAGCCGCGCCTGATCATCTGCGACGAGCCAACCGCCGCTCTGGACCACGCCACCGGCGAGGCCGTGATGGAGCTGCTCGCCTCGGCCGCCGTGCGTCCGGAGCGGGCCGTGCTCGTGGTCACGCACGACAGCCGCGTCTTCCACTTCGCCGACGCCATCGCCCACATGGACGATGGCCGGATCACCCGCGTCGAAACCCGCAACCGCCCCTCCTGACATGAAGCTCTGGTTTCTCCCCCTCGTGGCTGCCCTCGTGCTGACCGCCGCCACGGTCTCGATCGTCCGCTCCCAGCCGGTCCGCAGCCCCACGCCTCCGCCCGTCGCCCCGCCGGCCAGCCCGTTCCCGGCGCGCGTGGCGGCCGTCGGCCTGGTCGAGCCAAGTTCGGAAAGCATCTCCCTCAGCGCCCACCTTCCGGGCGTCGTGGCCGCCGTGTTCGTGGGCGTGGGCGACGCGGTGACGAACGGCCAGCCGCTCGTGAAGCTCGACACCCGCGCCCTTGAATCCGCCCTCGAAGTGCGGCGTGCGGAACTCGCCGCCGCCGAGGCCGCCGTGGACGCCGCGGAAGCCCGCGCCACCCGTGCCCGCGCCGAGCTGGCCGACCGCGAGCGCCTGCGCGGCTTCGCGGAGCCGCTGGCCGACTCCGACGCCATCAGCGTGGAGGAGCTCGCCATCCGGCGCGGCGCGTCGGAGATCGCCGGCGCGGCGCTCGAGGCGGCCCGGGCCGAGATCGCGACCGCGCAGGCCGCGGTGGAGGTCGCACGCGCGGCCATCGGCAGCCTCCGGACCGACCTGGATCGCAGCGTGGTCCACGCGCCGCTGGCCGGGCAGGTGCTTCAGGTGCGCATCCGGCCGGGCGAATGGGCGGCGGCCGGCGCGGCCACGCCCTGGCTGGTGCTGGGCCGCACGGACCCGCTGCATGTGCGGGTGGACATTGACGAGCACGAGGCCTGGCGGGTGCGGCCGGCGCTGCGCGCCGTGGCGCAGGTGCGCGGCAACGCGGCGCTCACGGCATCCCTGGAGTTTGTGCGCTTCGAGCCGCTGGTCATCCCGAAGCAGTCCCTGACCGGCGCAACCACCGAGCGCGTGGACACCCGCGTGCTGCAGGCGGTCTACCGCGTGGGCCGCACCGAGGCGCCGCTGTACGTCGGACAGCAGATGGAGGTGTTCATCGAGGCGCCGGAGTTCACGGCGAGGTGAGATCCGCCGAAGCGCCGCCTGTGCGGCAATCAATCCGCCGAAAAGGCGTACACCGTCGTGCTGCGGAAGGTGTCCCCGGGCTTGAGCACGGTGGAGGGGAATGCGGGCCGGTTGGGTGAGTCGGGGAAATGCTGCGTCTCAAGACAGACGCCGCCATGCTTGCCATAGGCTTTGCCGCCCTTGCCCGTCACTCCACCCAGATGGATGGCGGTGTAGATCTGGACGCCCGGCTCGGTGGTGTAGGTTTTCATCCGGCGGCCGGACTTCGGGTCGTGGAGCTCGGCGGCGGGCACGAGCTTCCCCGGTGACCAGTCATTGATGACGAAATTGTGGTCGTAGCCCTTGAGCTTGTCGGGGAGCTGATCCCAGCGCGCGCCGATGGGCTGGGGCGTGCGGAAGTCCAGCGGCGTTCCGGCCACGGAACGGATTTCTCCCGTAGGGATCAGCGCGTCGTCCGGCACGGTGTAGGCGTCGGCGTGGAGCTTCAGGACATGGCCCAGCACGTCGCCGTTGCCGGCGCCGGCGAGGTTGAAGTAGCTGTGGTTGGTGAGGTTGATGACCGTGTCCTTGTCCGTGGTCGCCTCGTAGTCGATCCGCAGCTCGTTCCTGTCGGTGAGCGTGTACGTGACCTTGACGTGGAGGTTGCCGGGGTAGCCCTCGTGACCGTCGGGGCTGAGGTGGGCGAAGGTGACGGCGTTGGCGGCCTCGTCGGCCGTGGGCTTCCAGTTCTGCTTGTCGAGGCCCTGGGGGCCGCCGTGGATGTGGTTGGGGCTGTTGTTGGCGGCGAGCCTGTAGGTGGCGCCGTTCAAGGTGAACTGCGCGCCGGCGATCCGGTTGGCGTAGCGGCCGGTGGTGTTGCCAAAAAACGGGTGGCCCTCGAGGTAGGGTTCGATGGAGTCAAAGCCGAGCACCACGTCGGCCGTCTTCCCGTCGCGCCCGGGGGCGTGCAGCTCGGTCAGCATGGCGCCGTAGGTCGTCAGCCTGGCCGTCATGCCGCCGGCATTGCGCAGCGTGAAGAACTGGATGGGATGGCCGTCGCGGGACTGCGGCAGGGTCTGAGCTTCGATCATGGCGGGGGCGGGGAGCGGGTGGATGGCGCCCGCGAGCACGAGGGCGGCGCAGAGGAGGGGCGGGCGCACGGCGGCAATGGGCGGCATGGGCGGCTTGTAGCCCGCGGCGGCGGCGGGCGTCAACGCGGCGCGGCAAACCAGTGCTGCTGCCGCGCGAAGGCGATGAATTCCCCGGGCGTCTCGGCGACGCCGGAGAGGATCATCACGAGGCGGAGGTTGCGGTCGGAGAGGTTCCAGCTCGACCAGAGGATGCGGCGGGCCTGGAGGTAGTTGGCGAAGGCCTCGCCGTCGTTCTCAAACCAGTACACGGCGCGCGCCGGCTGCTGGTTGCGCTCGAGCTCGAGCTCGAGGGCGACGGCCGTGCCGAACGGATGCGGCACGACCTCGCGACGGCGGATCACCCAGCCACGGCGGCGGAGCGCGAGCTCGGGCGCCTCGAGCTGCGCGGGGTTCCGCGACGGCAGGGACACGGTCACCTCGAATTTCCCGTATCCCGGCGTGACTGCGAGCGGGTCCGTGGCCGCGGCGCGCTCCGGCGGCGCGAGCAGGTCCGTGGCGGTGGCGCCGCGCATCGCCTGCTCGAAGCGGTTCTCCATCGGTTCCGGCCAGAACGCGGAGGCGTTCTGAAAGACGACCATGAGGATCAGGAAGATCAGCGCAAACCGTTGGATCGGCATCCACGCCTCATTGGCGTAGCCCTCCTCGCCGGAGGCCCAGTCCGTGCGCGGGCCGGCCATGGCCAGCAGGGCCAGCGAGGCCAGCGCGACGCCCGCGCGCGCGGCCACCAGCCACGCCGGTTCGGCCTCGGGCATAACTCCCATGAGCGTCGGCGGCATCAGGGCCATCCACGCCACCGCGGCGGCGAGGAAGACCCGTTTGGCCCAGAGCCGGTGCCAGGACATGAGGCCGATGATCGTGGCGCCCAACGCCGCGTAGCGCAGCAGGTCCAGCCCGGTGAACTCCGCCCCGAGCAGCAGCGCCAGCCCCGCCATCGCCAGCCCGGACGAGCGGGAATGGATCGGACCGGCGGGCGTGCGCAGCCGCAGCCGGTACAGCAGGACTACCATCGCCGCCGCGCCCAGCAGGGCCAGGCCGAAGAGCGGCCGGAGGGCCGGGCCTTCTGCCGGCGCCGTCTGCTGCACCGCGACCGCCATCGCCGCGATCCACGGCGGGTAGGCGCGGTGCTCCATCCAGTACCTGACGTGCCCATCGGCGGCGGCGGCGCCGAAGCGGCGGTCCAGCCCTCGTGCGAACGCGGCCACGGCCAACAGGGCGGCGGCCATCAGGCCCCACGCGGCCGGCGCGGAGCCGGCCGCAAGCCGGACCGCGGCCTCGTTGCCCGCGACCACCGCGGGGGCCAGCAGCGGCAGCGCCCACCAGAAACTCCTTCCGGGCAGCAGCAGCGCCGCCGCCAGCACGGCGAAGCGCAGCGCCACCTGCAGCCGCGTCACGCCGAGCTCGAGCGGCAGGCGCCAGGCCGGGTTGACCGCCGGGTCGTCAAAGGGCGCGAACCAGTCCTGCCGGCTCCCGCTGAAATCGAGCCAGAAAGGCAGCGCAAACGAGAACACCACCGGCAGCTTCAGCCACTCGAACCAGTTCACCGGACGCTCCCGCGGCCGCAGCCACGCCACGCCGACGGCCAGCAAGCCCACCGTCATCATGAGCAGGAGCCCGCTCGCGATGCCGGTCGCCAGCAGCAGGTAGGCGATTGCCAGCTCGCGATGCGACGGCTCATCCCGGCCGTCGCGGCCGAAACCGTGCCGCGCATGCAGCGACGCCGCCACGGCCACCTGCAGCGGCAGGAACAGAAGGCAGACCAGCAGGTGGTCCGGCCACGAGTTCCGCTGCCCCCAGGCCAGCACCAGCGTCAGGTACAGCCCGAGCCATAGGAGAAAGACCCCCGTGCAACGCCGCCGGCCGGCCGCAGGCGCGGCCGCTTCGGCGGCGGCGGAAGCAACGGCGCTCACGGCGGGGCTCACGCGGGCAGCACCTCGTAGGCGAAGCCCTTCAGGTACTCCGTCTCCGGCACCGCCGGCAGCACCGGATGGTCCGCCGCCTGCGCGTACACCGCCACGCGCCGGAGCTGCCGGCGCGCATCGTGCGCGGCGGCCACGATGGCCGACTCGAACAGCGGCGCCGGGACGTGATGCGAGCAGCAGAACGTCGCGATCAGGCCGCCCGGCCGTACCAGTCGCAAGGCGCGCAGGTGGATTTCCTTGTAGCCGCGCAGCGCGTCCGGCACCGCCGAGCGGGTCCGCGTGAAGGACGGCGGATCGAGGATGGCGAGGTCGTAGCGCGGCACCACCTGCTCATGCGGCGGCGCGGCCGTCTGCTCGCGGAGCCAGTCGAAGACGTTGGCCGTGGCGAAGCGGCACCGATCCGAGAGACCGTGCTCCGCCGCGGCACGCTCCGCCCGCGCCACGGCGTCCGCGCTCTGATCAACAAGCGTCACCTCCGCCGCGCCGGCGCGGGCCGCGGCCAGGCCGAAGCCGCCCATGAAGCTGAAGCAGTCCAGCACCCGCCCGCCCGCGGCGAGGCGCGCCACCAGGGCATGGTTTTCCTGCTGGTCGAGGTACAGCCCCGTCTTGTGCCCGGCCGAGAGGTCGGCGCGGAACTGCAGCCCGTTCAGGCGCACCGGGAGGGCCTTCAGCTCGTCGTCGCCCAGCGATCCGGCCAGCAGGCCCTCCGCCGGCGGCAGCCCCTCGAAGCGCCGCGCCGCCATGTCGTTCCGTTCCACGATGGCCCGCGGGCGCACCAGCTCCTGCAGCAGGCGGACCAGCATCGGCTTCCGCTGCTCCATGCCGACGGACGACGTCTGCAGCACCAGCACGTCCTCGTACCGGTCCACGATGAGGCCGCTGAGCCGGTCGCCCTCGGCGTTCACGAGACGGCAGGAGGTGGCCTCCGGCAGGAAGCGCCGGCGATGCCCGAGGGCCGCCTCGAGCCGACGCTTGAAGAACGCGTCGTCCAGCTCCACCCGCTCCTGCGCCAGCACGCGCACGCGGATCTTGGACCGGGAGTTGTAGAAGCCCACGCCGAGGAAACGGCGGCGGAGGTCCTTCACCTGCACCACGTCGCCGTCGCGCGGCTCACGCGTCACGCGGTCCACCGCGCCCTCATACACCCACGGATGGCCGGCCAGCACGCGGTCCACGTCCGCCGGCCGCAGGTACGCGGTGGGGACGCTGTCGGCGGCGGCCTCGGCCGCCGGGCGGGGCCGCGCGGGCGGCCGTCGGGGTGCAGGATTCATCCGGCCCGCCATGAGAGCCTGCAGCCGGGCTGGGGGAAAAGGCTTTTCGGGGCGGCTCAGGCCCCACGCCCGGCCGCAGGCAGCCCCACGATCTCCACCAGCGTCCGCTGGAGGATGAGCGGCCGGTCCAGCGCGCTGCCGACGAGCAGGCGGTTGCACTGGAGCAGGAGCTCGAGCGCGCGCACCAGCTCCGCGCCCGTCCAGCGGGCGGACTGCTGCGCCGCGCGGAAAAGGACGTAGGCGTTGATCTTCCGCGGGTCGAAGCGCGGGTCCGACGCCAGCCGGTCCCCGGCCAGGTTCTTGTGCCGCGCGGCAAAGTCGCCATAGCTGCCGCCGGCTTGGAGCAGCCTTTCGCGCAGGAGTTCGCGGGCGAGCAGCAGGGCGCGGACCTTGGCGATCAGCCCATACAGCAGCCCGATCTCGCTGGCCTCGCGGTCGGTGCGCATGGCCCACAACTCCTCGTCCAGCGTGCGCAGCACGCGCGGCAGGTCGCGGTCCCCCACGGCGTCGGCCAGGGCAAAGGCGCGGGCGTGCTTGGCCCGGACGCCCACGGCGGCCACGTCGGCGGCGGTGATCTCCGGCCGGTCGCCGGCGTAGAGCGCGAGCTTCTCACACTCGCTGGCGAGCAGGCGGCTGTTCGGGCCCACCTGCGCCACAAGCGCGGCCAGGGCGTCGGCGGCGGGCCGCTTGCCCAAGGTCCGGAACTCCCGCGCCGCGAGGCTCTCCGCCTTGTCCGCCCAGTCGCGGTCGCTCGCGGACAGGCCCTGAAACATCTCGGCGGTGCCGGCCTTTTCGACGGCCTTGTAGAAGGCCTTCCGGCGGTCCACCGCAGGCGCGGTGATCAGGAGCCGGATGCCGTCCCAGCGGAAGGTCTTGAGCAGCTCGCCCAGGCCGGCCAAGGCGTCCTTCACCTCCCGGCCCTCGGAGGTGCGGTCATCCGTGAGGAAGCTGCAGCCTCGGAACCAGACGAGGCGCGCCCCGCCGAAAAAGGGCAGCGTGAGCAGCGCCTCGCGGAGGCGCGCGAGCGCGCGGAGGGCTTCGTCACCATTGGCCGCGGCGGCTTCGAGCGACTCGGTCTCCGCACCGGGGCAGGCGGACTGCCACGCGGCGAGGACCTCGCGGGCCCGGCGGACGACGGCCACGTCGTCATCGCCGTGCAGGAGCACGAGCGGGCCGGGGGCGGCGGACGGGGCGGGCATCAGGCCCCCTCGCCCTCGCCGGCGCTGGTCTGCTCGGTGAGGTTGCTCAGCAGCTCCGTGGCGTCCTCGACCTGCTGGAAGAGCGGGCTGGAGACGAAGATCGGGGCGCCCTTGGCGACGGCGAGCGCGAGGCAGTCGCTGGGCCGGGCATCCAGCTCGACCACGTTGGTGCCGAGGTCGTTCTTTTCGCGGAGGGTGAGGCGGGCGATGTAGGTGCTGTCGCGCAGCTCGGTGATGACCACGCGGTCCACTTGGATGCCGAAGCCGTTGAAGATCTGGTTGAGCAGGTCGTGGGTGAGCGGGCGGTTGTGGCGCTTCTTCTGGAGGCAGTCGTGGATGACGCGGCCCATGCCCTCCTCGACCTGGATGACGAAGACCTTGTCGTCGTTGCCGAGGAAGATGCCCCAGCCCTGCACGCCGGGCACGATGCCGCGCAACTGCACCTGCACCGGGTCATTTTTCACGCGCCAAGTCTGGAGGCGGGAAAGCGAAAGACAAGCGGGTCGAGCGCCAGGCGGAAGCCCGGGCCGGAACGCCGGCCACCGCCCGGGCATTCAGCGCCGGAGGCGAGGATCGCGGCCCGGAAGACTCCGTTTCCGGTCCTTTCCAAGCTTCGCCGCCCGGGGGGGATGGGAACCGCCCGGACGGGGTGGGTCCAGCGATCCCTTCACGCAACCGGCATCAGACTTCCACCCACCGCCCCTCCGTGGCGGACTGGACTGCCGCCTCCATCACCTGCTGAGCGCGCGCGCCGTCGTGGAAGGTGATGGCGCAATCGCGCTCCTCGCGGATGGCGCTGACGAATTCAAGCGCCTGATCATAGCGGAAGCTGATCAGCGGGTCGCCGGCGCCGGGTTCGCGCGGGCAGCCGGGCCAGACCCAGAACTCGGGCGGCACGGGCAGTGGTCGCAGGCCCGGCCCGCCGGGCACGCCGTGCTGGAGCTCGTTCCACGCACCGGTGGTGAAGCTGAAGCTGCCCGCGCTGCCGTTCAGTTCCACGCGGTCGGGGCTGCGCCAGCTCTCGTTCACGCCGGTGGCGAGCTTCGAGCTTTCAAACACCCCGGTCGCGCCGGCGGCGAACTCGGCGAGCAGGCCGACCCAGTCGTCCGTGTCGTTCGGGGCGCCGCCGCGCACGGGCGTGAGGTTGCGCAGGCTGGCCACCAGGCGGCGCATCGGGCCGACCAGATGGTGGGCAAAATCGATCCGGTGGCTCAGCATGTCGCCGATCTCGCCGGTGCCGGCGAGCTTCTTCACCTGCCGCCAGCCAAGGTGGCGCGTGCCCCAGTCCTGCAGCCGGCAGCAGCGGTAGTGCCAGGGCTGCCCGAGGTCGCCGCGTTCCACGAGGTGCTTCAGGTAGCGCATCGCCGGCACGAAGCGGTAGGTGAAGGCCGTCATGTGCCGCACTCCGGCGCGGTCCGCCTCGTCCGCCATGCGGCGGGCGTCCACGGCGGAGAGCGCCAGGGGCTTCTCGCAAAGGACATGTTTGCCGTGGCGCACGGCGGCGATGGCGATGTCCGGGTGGAGGAAGTTGGGCGTGGCAATGATGACGGCGTGGACGTCGTCTCGCGTGACCACGTCCTCCCAACGCGCGGCGGCGACCGGAGCGCCGGTCGCCCGGCGGGCGGCCTCAAGGGTGGCGGCCTCGGCGTCACAGAGGGCGTGGACGCGCACGTCCGGGCACAGCGCGAGGCCGGGCAGGTGGTTTTGCAGGGTGATGCCGCCGGTGCCGACGAGGGCGAAATTCAACATGCTCATGGGGCGGGCGGCTCTACCGCGCGGCCCGGCCGGTGGCAACGCCGGGCGCGGCTACCGGATCACCAGCGTGCAGCCGGTCCGGCCACCGCCGGACTGCCAGCAGGCGCGCACGAAACGCACGATCTCGTCGCTCGCGGCTTCGGTTGCCGGGCACCAGCGTTGCCGCGCCGCCAGCCGCTGCGCGGAGCGCTTGAGGCCGACCAGGTGCAGCGCGGGGGGCGAAGTGTGGAGCAGGGCCTGAACATGCTCCCGGAGGCGGGCGAAGAAGGTGAGCGCGTGGCCGCCGGACTGGACGTACAGCGACTCGAGGTCGGCGCCGGCGATCTGGCCCGGCGGCGTCTGGGTGGGCGCCGCCCCCCCCTCCGTTGCCTTCACGTCGAAGCCCAGCCCGCGCAGCACGCGTTCGAGCACCTCGGTGAATTCAGCCACCGTCACCGTGTCCCGGCCGAGATCCTGCCGGAAATAGTGCAGCACGGCGGCGGCGGCCTCGCGCACCGTGTGGGGATCAAGCTGCCCGGCGGCGTCGCCCAGCAGTTCGAGCGTCACGGTTTCGGCCGAGCAGGGGATTTTGTCCCCGTCGGAAACCTCAAAGACCAGGCAGTCGGAGCGTAGCTGGATCATGGCGGTTGCGTTCGAGCTTGTTGACGACCTGCACGAAGTCATCGGCCTCGTCGAAACGGCGATAGACGCTGGCGTAGCGGATGTAGGCCACCTTGTCCAAGGCCCTCAGCCCTTCCATCACCCGCTCGCCGACCGCGCTCACCGGCACCTCGCTCTCGAACTCGTGGCCGAGCGCGGCCGTGATGTGGTCCACCGTCTCCTCGATCTCCTCGGAGGACACCGGCCGCTTCTCGCAGGCGCGGCGGATGCCCCCGAGCAGCTTCTCGCGCGAGAAAGCCTCCCGCCGGCCGTCCCGCTTCAGCACCTGGAGCTGCCGGTGCTCCACTTCCTCGTAGGTCGTGAAGCGATGGCTGCACCCGAGGCACTCGCGGCGACGGCGGATGGTCGTCCCTTCGCGCGAGCTGCGCGAGTCAATGACCTTGTCATCCTGATCACCACACTTCGGGCA
The DNA here is from genome assembly GCA_046155815.1 of Limisphaerales bacterium. GTDB lineage: Bacteria > Verrucomicrobiota > Verrucomicrobiia > Limisphaerales > CAIMTB01 > JBJXFY01. The sequence continues at coordinate 22,417 of JBJXFY010000133.1, forward strand.
CCGCATGGAGTTTCGCCGGGCCGGCCACAGCCGGTTGAGGCCTGGGGAATGCTTGGCCACAGCCGGTTGTGGCGTCAAGCGACGGACCTGTGAAGTTGCCCACTGACGGACGGTGGCGGCGATGCGCGCTACGGCCGCACAGCCAAGGCGTCCCACGTCGGATGGGCCCACGGAACGTCGCCGCGCCGATCCCGACCCCTTGCGCCCGCCTGCTTCCCCGCCAGTCTGCCGGCGTGAATGAGCCCTCCCTCAGCGACGCCGCCCTGGTGCTCATCGGCCATGGCTCGACGCTCAACGCCGAGTCCACCCTGCCGACTTACCAGCACGCGGACGAACTGCGGCGCCGCGGGCTCTTCGCCGAAGTCCACGAGGCCTTCTGGAAGAACGAGCCGGCCATTTGCGGAGTGTTGCGCGGTGTGTTCGCCCCGCGCGTGTTCATCGTCCCGCTCTTCATCAGCGAGGGCTACTTCACCGAGCAGGTCATCCCGCGTGAGCTGGGGCTGGGGGGCCACGGCCGGCCGGACTTCCGCCTGGTGCAGGTGAACGGCGCGCAGACCATCCGCTACTGCGGTCCCGTGGGCACGCACGACGCGATGACGGACGTCCTCCTCGCCCGCGCCCGGGAGGTGGTGGCGCGCCACCCTTTCCCGCATGCCCCACGGCCGTCGGACACCGCGCTCTTCATCGCCGGCCACGGTACCGGCAACAACGAGAACTCGAGGAAAGCCATCGAGCGACAGGTGGAGCTGATCCTCGCCCGCCACGAGTATGCCGAGGTCCACGCCGCCTTCATGGAGGAGGAGCCCCGCATCGGGACTGTGTGGGACACCGCGGCGGCGAAGAACCTGGTGATGGTCCCGTTCTTCATCAGCGACGGCCTGCACAGCCATGAGGACATCCCGGTGATGCTCGGTGAGCCGGAGACGACCGTCAGGGCCCGCTACCGCGAGGGCCAGCCCACCTGGCGCAACCCGACGGAACGCCGCGGCCGGCGCCTCTGGTACGCCTCGAGCATCGGGACCGAGCCGCGGCTGGCCGACGTGATTGTCGCCCGGGTCCACGAGGCCGCCGCATGGCAGGCAGATCCGGCCGCCAGCACCGGCTAGGCTGGCGGGATCCCGTGTTTCCGGGGCCGAAAGGGGGCTGCTCGACCGTCCAGCCGGCGTGCGTGGCGCAGGGCGCAGGGGAAGGGCGCCGCGGCTGGGTTTCGACCGGCAAACCGGGCTTTCTCCGGCGTGGGGGGTTGCCCAAGGCTGTCCGGGGTCACGGCTTCCCGCGGTGCCCGCCCACCGGTCATCCGGGCCTGCCGGATAGACTCCCGATCACGGCCATGACCACCCCCGGGACCTTCCTTCCCGCCTTGATCGGCGAATGGTCCGGCACCTGCCGCACCTGGTTCGAGCCGGACAAGCTGGCCGACAAGTCGCCGGTGCGCGGCCGGTTCTTCCCGGTCCTGAACGGCGCCTTCGTTCGGAACGAGCACGAGGACGCGATGCAGGGCGAGGAAACACAGATCTTCAATGCCGCCCGCCAGCGCTTCGCGGCCGTGTGGATGGACGGCTTCCACATCGGCCGCGGCTTGGTGGTGGCAGGGCGCGCGGATTCCGGCTAGGCGGCGGGGCGGCGCGGACACCCTTGGCCTCAGGACCTCGCCGCCACGGAGGATGCTTGTCACGCGGCGGCTTTTGGGGTGACGGTGAGCGTCATGAAAGCGGTCCCGTTCCCCGCGCGTCGGCGCGGCTTCACGCTGATCGAGCTGCTGGTCGTCATTGCGATCATCGCCATCCTGGCTTCCATGCTCCTGCCGGCGCTCGCCAAGGCGAAGGAGCGGGCCAAGTCCATCTCGTGCGTGAACAGCCTGCGGCAGCTCGCCGTGGCGTCGAAGGTCTACGCGGACGACCACGACAGCCGGTACGCGCCGACCTTCGCGGTGCGCGGGTCGAACGTGGAGCGGCGCGGATGGTTCAATTTTCTCCAGCCCTACACCCAGACCACGAACCTCATCATCTGCCCGGGCCGCACGAAAAAGTTCAAGGAGCTGCTGGCCCTCTACCCGAGCGACCAGCGCGAAAAGGCCATCTCCAACTACTCCGTGAACTTCCGCCTCGGCGGCTGCGACTGGCCCGGCACCTGGGACGCCCGCGACTGGCCGCAGCTCCGCGACAGCGCGGTGCGCAGCCCGGCCACGACGGCGCACCTCACCGACGGCGGCACGCGCCCGCTCAACACCCGCGACCCGGAGCGCTGCGTGACGGTGGCGTCGCCCGAGAAACCGGGCTGCTGGATCTTCCACGACCCGGCGAACGACGCGCCCTGCACCGGCTGCGTGACGGCCACGGACGACCCCAACTGGGGCGGCCCGCACCTCCGCCACAACGGCCGCAGCAACGTCGCCTTTGCCGACAGCCACATCGAGACCCTCAAGTCGTCGAAGTGGTACTGGGCCGGGTCGCCGTGGCTGCGCCCGGACCTCGGCGGCGGGCAGTGAGCAGGGCGGGCGCGGGTCACTTCCCGCGCAGCCAGCGCAGCAGGTCGGCCATGTCCTGCGGACGGAGCACGGCCTCGAATCCGCCCGGCATCAGCGAAGTCTCCAGCGGCGCCATCGCCGCCACGTCCGTCCGCAGGACCGGATGCTCGGTGCCGCCCGCCAGGCGCAGCACGAGGTTGTTGGCCGTCTCCGCCGACACCAGGCCGTCCATGTCCTCGCCCGACTTCAAGGTCACGCGCCAGGCCCGGTACCGGGCCTCGACCGCCTGTCCGGGATCGAGGATCGCGTGCAGCAGCCAGGCGGTGTCCTTGCTCGCGGTCATTCCGAGGTCCGGCCCGACCTCGCTGCCCGCGCCCCGCAGCCGGTGGCAGGGCGCGCACAGCGTCTCGAAGTGGCGCCGGCCCCGCTCCGCATCGCCCTCGATCCGGTCCACCTCCGCGTAGGTCGCGATCACGGCCGCACGATCCGGCGAGGACGGCTTCACGGCGGCGGCGGCCACGGGCCGCGACGGGGTCGCGTTCGTGCGCAGGGCCGCAAACAGCGCGCTCTCCGGGCGCAGCGAGGATTGGACGGCCACCCGCAGCCATTCGTCGGCGTCGTCGCGCGCGGCGAGTTCCGCGAGCACCGGCTCGCTGCGCGCGGCCGGCCACGCCCCAAGGGAAAAGGCCGCCTGCAGCCGCACCGCTGCGTCGCCGTCGGCGGCCAGCGCCGCGACGGCGCGGAAGATGCGCCCGCCCTCATCATCCCCGCTCCGACTGGCGAAGGCCTCCGCCTGCCGCAACGCCTCCGCGCGGACGCCCGGATGCGGGTCGCGCAGGGCGGCCAGCAGCGGGCCGGGCGGCAGCGCGTCCAGCAGCCCGAGCGTCGCGAGCGCCTGTACCCGCACGGCCGGCACACGCGCCGGCGAAAGCAGCTCGGCGACCCGGGCCATCGCCGCGGAGTCGGCGCGTTCCGCCAGCAGCCGCTGCACCATGTCCCGCTGCCAGCCGTTGGGGCTGTCCATCGCCGCCGCCAGCTCCGGCCCGGAGAGCGCGGCGAGGTTGGGGATGCGCCGCCGGGGCCGGTCCTCGGGCACCACGCGGTAGATGCGGCCGCGGTCCGCGCCCGCGCGCACGTCCAGCCGCGCCTTCGTCTCGGGGGAGATCCATTCGGGATGCTCGATCACGAAGCGGTACATGTCGGCCACGTACAACGCCCCGTCCGGGCCGGCCTTCACCGTCGTGGGCCGGAACCAGTTGTCCGTGCTGGCGAGGAACTCATTCGTGCGCTCGGTCGCGGCGCGGCGGCTGGCGAACACCGGGCCGTCGGCCACCAGCACCTCGCGATGCACCACGTTGTGCACCGGCTCGGCAATGAACACCGACGTGGCGAACGCCGGGCCGAAGAGGTCGTCGCGGTACGGGCTCGCGCTGCACGCGCTGGTCACATGGTTCAAGGACCACGGCTGGTTCGGACGCACCATTCCCCGGCTCGCCGGGAAGACCCGGGTCGAATCCTCGTAGTTCGCCAGCACCCGCACGACCCGTTTCACGGCCAGCTTCGGGTTCCGCCGCAGGTAGTGCTCCGGCACGACCACCTGCCAAAGCCATGTCGGGTTGTTGTTCCCGAACCAGTTGCCCCAGTCGTCGCGGCTCCGGCCGTACTGCGTCTGCGCGGAGACCGTCTCCAGCTCGCCGGTGTCGGGCCGGAACCGCACGTCGCGCCCGCTGATGGAGATGCTCCTCCCGGTCGCCGCCGCAGTCACCGTGCCCCCGCTGTCGCCGTTCGAGGCATGCACCCAGCCGTCGAGCCCCCAGGCGAAGCCGTTGAAGCGGTGCTGCTGGTTGCCGGGCGTGAAGCCGGTGAACAGCACGCGCCGCACGTCCGCGCGGCCGTCGCCGTCCGTGTCCTCGGCGTAGATCAGGTCCGGCGCCGCCGCGATCAGCACGCCCCGCCGCCACGGCATCAGGCTCGTGGGGCAGGACAGCCCGTCGAGGAAGACCTGCGCCCGCTCG
>JBJXFY010000141.1:0-5783 GCA_046155815.1 Limisphaerales bacterium
CGCGGTGGACCGCTGGCTGGACTTCGCGCTGGGCGCCGCGCGCGAGGCGGAGGGCCGGCCGGCGCGGATGTTCGCGGTGTTCGAGCGGGAGTTCCGCCACAACTCGAAGTGGGAGGCGCAGGTGCCGTTCGTGGTCGCGTTTGGCTGCCTGGCGCTGGCGGAGTTCGAGCCGCTGCCGGCACTCCAGCTCACGCTCGAGTGGGGGCACGACACGGACTCCTACGCGCAGCTTCTCGGCGTGTTCATCGGCGCGCTGTTCGGGCCGGAGGTGTTTCCAGCCGCGCTGCGGGAGCCCGTCGTCGCCCGGCTGGCGGCGGATTTCGGCGAGGATCTGGGGGCGCAGGCGGACCTGCTCGACCGGCTGCGGCGACGGGCGGGGCAGGAGGTGATCGTGCGGCTCGATTGAAGCGCCGCGGCCCGCTCCACCTCGACGCCCGCGCCACGCCCTGTCACAACCTTCCCACCATGCCCGCCGCCCCGCCACAAGACGAGCCGCCGGCCGCCGATCCCGCGGCGGTCCGCCGCGCATTTTGGGCGTCGCTCGCCACGCTGCTCGTGCTGGCCGCCGCGGTGACCGTCATCGTGCTGCGCGGACGCGGCGCGCGGACTGGGCCGGCCGCGCCGCCGTCGGCCGCCACCGAGGAGGCGCTCGCCCGCCTCGTGCCGGAGGCGAAGTTCACCGACATCACCGCCGCCGCGGGCCTGGCCTTCACCCACTTCACCGGCGCCGAGGGCGAGCGGCTCCTGCCCGAGACGATGGGCGGCGGCCTCGCCTTCCTGGACTTCGACGGCGACGGCGACGCGGACCTGCTCTTCGTGAACGGCGCGCCCTGGCCGTGGGCCACGAATCCGCCCGCCCGCCCGCCCACGCACGCGCTCTACCGCAACGACACCCCGCCCGGCGGCGCGGTGAGGTTCACCGACGTGACGGCCGGCTCGGGGCTGGACGTGACCTTCTATGGAATGGGTGTGGCCTGCGGCGACTACGACGCCGACGGCCGGGTGGACGTCTTCATCTCCGGCGTGGGCGACCAGCGCCTCTTCCGCAACGAGGGCGGCGGGAAGTTCCGGGACGTGACGGCCGCCGCCGGCCTCGTCGCGCCCGAACACGCCTGGGGCACGAGCTGCGGCTTCCTCGACCAAGACCGCGACGGCGACCTCGACCTGTTCGTCTGCCACTACGTCCGCTGGTCGCGCGAGATGGACCTCGAGGTGGACTACCGCCTGCCGGGCATCGGCCGCGCCTACGGCCCGCCGATGAACTTCCCGGGCAACACCTCGCGCCTGTACCGCAACGACGGCGGCGGGCGCTTCACGGACGTGACCGCCGCCGCGGGCGTCGAGGTGCGCAACCCCGCCACCGGCCTGCCGATGGCCAAGTCCCTCGGCCTCGCGCCGACGGACCTGGACCACGACGGCTGGCCCGACGTGATCGTGGCCAACGACACGGTGCAGAACTTCGTCTTCACGAACCGGCACGACGGCACCTTCGCCGAGGTGGGCGCGCTGTCGGGCATCGCCTTCGACAGCTACGGCGGCGCGCGCGGCGCGATGGGCATCGATGTCGGCCGCTTCACGGAGGACGACACGCTGGGCGTCTCGATCGGGAACTTTGCGAACGAGATGCTCGCGCTCTACGTCGCGCAGCGGGACGCGCTCCTCTTCAGCGACCAGGCCATCGCGCAGGGCGTCGGTGCGGCCAGCCGCCAGTGGCTCACCTTCGGCGTGTTCTTCTTCGACTACGACCTCGACGGCTGGCTCGACCTGCTGACTGCGAACGGCCACATTGAGCCGGACATCGGCCGGGTGCAGCCGGGGCAGCAGTTCCGCCAGCCGGCGCAGCTCTTCTGGAATGCCCGTGGCGCGCGCGTCGGCGCGGGCTTCGCCAAGGCCGGACCGGGGCGCGCCGGCGCGGACCTCTTCCGGCCGCTCGTGGGCCGCGGCTCCGCGTTCGCGGACGTGGACGGCGACGGCGACCTGGACGTGGTGATCGCACAGGCCGGCGGGCCGCCCGTGCTGCTGCGCAACGACCAGCGCCTCGGCCACGCCTGGCTTCGCGTGAAGCTCGTGCAGCCCGGCCCGAACCGCGACGCCCTCGGCGCCTGGGTCCGCCTGCGCGCGGGCGGGCGCGGCCAGTGGCGGCAGCTCATGCCCACGCGCAGCTACCTCGCGCAGTCCGAGCTGCCCGTGACCTTCGGCCTCGGCCGCGCCACACGCGTCGAGGAACTGGAGGTTGACTGGCCCGACGGCCGGGTGCAGCGCGTCCCCGCCGCGAAGCTCAGGCTGAACGCGCTGAACGTGATCAGCCCGGAGGAATGAGCGGGTGCCGGGATCCGGCCGGCACCAGACTCCGGCTTGCCTCAACCCGGCAGCTCAAGCTGCACCCCGCCCGGCCGGCGGAAGGCCGCCGTGGACAGCCCGGGCGTCTCCTCGGGAAAGCCCGCCCGCCGCCGCGCCGCGTGGAAAAGCTGGCGGATCTGGTCCGCGTAGAAGCCCTCGCCGCGCATCCGCGAGCCGAAGCGCGGGTCGTTCAACGCGCCGCCGCGCGCCTCATGCAGCCGGGCCAGCACCTTCTCCGCGCGGTCGGGGAAATGCTGCCGCAGCCACGCGACGAAGATGTCCTTCACCGCATGCGGCAGCCGCAGCAGCACGTAGAACGCCCACTGCGCGCCGGCCGCGCGCGCCGCGGCGAGGATCGCCGGGATCTCGTGGTCGTTCAGCCCGGGGATGATGGGCGAGACGCTCACGCCCACGGGGATGCCGGCGGCGGCCAGCTCGCGCAGCGCCGCCAACCGCACCGCGGGCGGCGACGTGCGCGGCTCGATCACGCGGCGGAGGGCGGGATCGAGCGAGGTGATCGAGAGCGTGACGTGGGCCGCGCGGTGCCGGGCGAGTTCGGCCAGCAGGTCGGCGTCGCGCGTGACGAGCAGGTTCTTGGTGATGATCGCGACGGGATTGCGGAACTCGGCCAGCACCGCGAGGCAGCGGCGGGTGATCCGGAGGCGGCGCTCGACCGGCTGGTAGGGATCCGTGACGCCGCTGAGGATGAGCGGCTGGGGCTGCCACTTCGGATGCGCCAGCTCGTCGCGCAGCAGGTCGGGTGCGCGCTCCTTCACGAGGATGCGCGACTCGAAGTCCAGCCCCGCGGAGAAACCGAGGTACTCGTGCGTGGGCCGGGCGTAGCAGTAGATGCAGCCGTGCTCGCAGCCGCGGTACGGGTTCAGGCTCGCGCGGAAGGGGATGTCCGGGCTGTCGTTGTACGAGATGACGGTGGCCGAGGCGTCGCGCAGGAACTGCGTGCGCACGCGCGGCTCCTCGCCGGGGTCGTACTCCGGGTCGCGCTCGAGCGCGACGGCCGTGAAGCGGTTCGCCGGCTGCGCGTGCGTGCCGCGGAGGGAGGGCGGTTCGGCGGCCATGGCGAGGTGAGTTTACAGAAGGAGACGGAGGGAACGGAGGATGATGGACCGTGACTCACTCGAAGCTGATTTGGATGAAGTCACGGCCGGCGGCTCAATCCCGGGGCGGACGTTGCCAAGTCCGTCCATGTCTTTCTTTCATCCTTCGCACCCTTCGTTGGCTTCTGTTCAAGATGCACTCGGTCAGCCACTCACTTGGCCGCCCAGCCGCTTCACTATTTCGTCCACGTCGAACACGCAGCCGCCCCATGTCCCGCCGCTCACGCCTTGCAGCGCGGCCCACAGGCGCGTGTCGTCCGGGAGCTTCGGATGGGGCGCGAGGTCGTCGCGCAGCGGGCGCGCGGCGAGCACGGCGGCGCCTTCCTCCGGGGAAAACTTCCGCCCGGCCGCACCCACGAAATCCACACGGCCCGCGAGCGTGTTCCGGTCCAGTTCGATCCGCAGTACGTCGCCGTCGCGGAGCTTCCCGATGGGTCCGCCGGCCAGCGCCTCGGGGCCGATGTGCCCGAGGCACGCGCCCGTGCTCACGCCACTGAAGCGCGCGTCCGTCAGCAGCGCGACGTGCTTCCCGAACGGCAGATGCTTCAGCGCGCTGGTGAGCTGGTACGTCTCCTCCATGCCCGTGCCCAGCGGCCCGCAGCCGGCCAGCACCAGCACGTCGCCAGCCTTGATGCGTCCGTCCTTGATCGCCGCGATGGCGGTGCGCTCGCTGGTGAAGACGCGCGCCGGCCCCTCCTTGCGGTACACGCCGTCCGCATCCACCACCGCCGGGTCAATGGAGGTCGCCTTCACCACCGCGCCCTCGGGCGCGACGTTGCCGCGCGGGAACATCACCGTGCTCGTCAGACCGCGGGCGCGCGCCCTGTCCGGTGGCAGGATCACGTCGTCCGGGTCCACGCCGTCGAGCCGAAGCAGCAATTCCCGGAAACGCGCCCGCCGCTCGCTGCCTTCCCACGCATCGAGCACCCCGTTCCAAGTCACGCCCTCGGCCGTCAGCGCGTCGGCCTCGATCACGCCCAGCCGGCGCAGGTGCAGCATCACCTCCGGCACGCCGCCGGCGAGGAACACGCGCACCGTCGGGTGATGCACCGGGCCGTTGGGCAGCACGCTCACGAGCCGCGGCACGCGGCGGTTCACGGCGATCCAGTCCTCGACCGCCGGCCGGCGCAGGCCCGCCGCGTGCGCGATGGCGGGGATGTGCAGCAGCAGGTTCGTCGAGCCGCCGAACGCCGCGTGGACGGCCATCGCGTTGCGGATCGCCGCGTCGGTCACGAGGTCGCGCGTCTTCAGCCCGCGCGCCTCCAGCGCCGTCACGGCCCGCGCCGCGCGCACGGCGATCTCGTGCCACACCGGCTCGCCCGACGGCGCGAGCGCCGAATGCGCCGGCGCCAGCCCCAGCGCCTCGCCCACCACCTGCGACGTCGCCGCCGTGCCGAGGAACTGGCAGCCGCCGCCCGGCGTCGCGCAGGCGCGGCAGCCCAGGTCCGCCGCCTCCTCGAGCGAGATCAGCCCGTGGCTGAAGCGCGCGCCGATGGTCTGGATCGCGCCCGCGTCCTCGCCGGACTCCGGTGGCAGCGTCACGCCGCCCGGCACCAGCACGCACGGCAGGTCGCGCATCGCCGCCAGCGCCATCATCATTGCGGGCAGGCCCTTGTCACACGTCGCCACGCCAATGACGCCCGCGCGCGTCGGCAGCGACCGGATCAGCCGCCGGAAGACCTGCGCCGCGTCGTTGCGGTACGGCAGGCTGTCGAACATCCCCGTGGTGCCCTGGGTCCGGCCGTCACAGGGGTCTGACACCGCGGCGGCGAAGGGGATGGTCTTGAGCCGGCGCAGTTCCTCCGCCGCAGCCCGCACCTGGAGGGCGATTTCCCAATGGCCCGTGTGAAACCCGAGCGCGATGGGCCGTCCGTCCTCCGCGCGCAGCCCGCCGGCCGTGCTGAGGATGAGGAATTCCTTCCGCCCCAGCTCGCGCGGATCCCAGCCCATTCCCGCGTCCTGCGTCAGGCCGAAGAGGTCGCCGCTGGGCCGCTCGCGGAGCATCTCCGGCGTGAGCGGCAGCCGGCCGGCCGGCCCCGCCGCGCGCGTGCGCACGGAGAAGACGTCGGGAAGGGCGGGCGCAAACAGGGCGGCGTCAGGCATCGGCGCGATTCAACCGCCCCCCGCCCCGCCCCGCCACCGTGAAGCGCGTGGCGGCGAAGCCCCGTTGCCGAAAGCCTCCGCCGCGCCCCGCCGCAGTCCCCGATTTTCCGGGTTGAACCATCGGGGCCGCGCCCTACTGTCGCCGCGCCTCGGCCTGCCGGGGCAACGTGGTCGGGACGTAGCGTAGCTTGGTAGCGCGCTTCCTTGGGGTGGAAGAGGTCGTGA
>JBJXFY010000142.1:0-2678 GCA_046155815.1 Limisphaerales bacterium
GCGGGCCCGGCGGGCCCGCTGCATCTTTTGGCGTAGACGGGCTTGCCCGTCTCCGCGGGCGAGAGTTCGCGGCCGTCGCTGAGGTAGGAGAACTTGAAACACTCAATGCGGGCCCGTTGATCCTCAATTCCGTGCGGGCGTCTGGCAACGTTTGAGGCCCTCGTCCGTTCGGAATCGGCGCCTACGTCCGGCCCTCCAGGAAGGCCTTGAGCTTGCGGCTGCGCGACGGGTGACGGAGCTTGCGGAGGGCCTTGGCTTCGATCTGCCGGATCCGCTCGCGCGTCACGGCGAAGTTCTGGCCGACTTCCTCGAGCGTGTGCTCACTGCCGTCGCCCACGCCGAAGCGCATCTTGATGACCTTCTCCTCGCGCGGCGTCAGGGTACGCAGTACGTCCTCGGTCATTTCCCTGAGGTTCAGGTTGATCACCGCCTCGGCCGGCGAGACGATGTTCTTGTCCTCGATGAAGTCGCCAAGGTGCGAATCTTCCTCTTCGCCGATCGGCGTTTCGAGGGAGATGGGCTCCTGCGCGATTTTGAGGACCTTGCGGACCTTCGAGACGGGGATATCCATCCGCTTGGCGATTTCTTCCGAGGTGGGCTCGCGTCCCAGTTCCTGCACCAGCGCCCGCGACGTGCGGATCAGCTTGTTGATCGTCTCGATCATGTGCACCGGGATGCGGATCGTCCGGGCCTGGTCCGCGATGGCGCGGGTGATGGCCTGGCGGATCCACCACGTGGCGTAGGTGGAGAACTTGTAGCCGCGGCGGTACTCGAACTTGTCGACGGCCTTCATCAGGCCGATGTTGCCTTCCTGGATCAGGTCCAGGAACTGCAGGCCGCGGTTCGTGTACTTCTTCGCGATGGACACGACCAGCCGCAGGTTGGCCTCGACCAGTTCCTTCTTCGCCTGCTCGGCCTGGGCCTCGCCGCGCGAGATGACTTCGACCGTGCGGGCCAGCCGGTCCGGGGTTTCCTCCAGCTCGGCGGTCATCGCCTTCACCTTGAGCTTGAGGTCCTTCTGCTTCTTGAGGAGATTCTTCTTCTCCTCCTCCTTGAGCTTGGGCGCCTTTCTCCCGATGACCTTCGGGTTCAGGAGGCGCTCGGCGGCGTCCACCTCGCGCTGCACCGCGTAGACGGCCTCGACGACGTCCTTGATGTCCTCGATCAGCCGGCGCTTCACCGTCTCGGTGAACTCGATGACGCGGATGTTCTTGGAGACCTCGATGCGGGCGCGCATCGTCTTCGTGAGGGCGCGGCGGTACTTCTTCTTGTCCGCCTTCTTGATCAGCTCGAGCTTCTCGCCGAGCTTCTGGTACTGGACGCGCGCCTTCTTCACCGCGTCAACCTGCCCGAGCACCTCCGCGGCGCGCTCTTCGATGCGCTCCTCGGTGATTTCCTCGTCGGTGAAGATGACCAGCTCGCGCACGGTGCGTTCGCCGGCGCGCAGCGCCTCGCCCATCTGGATGATGCGCATGGCCACGGTGGGCGTGCGGGAAATGGACTTGATGACGGCCAGCTTGCCGCGCTCGATGCGCTTGGCGATGGCGACCTCGCCCTCGCGGGTGAGCAGCGGCACCGTGCCCATCTCGCGCAGGTACATGCGGACGGGGTCGTTGGTCTTCTCGAGCGTGCCGGGGGTGAGGTCCAGCTCCGGCTCATCGCCGCCGTCGCGGTCGAAGCTCTTGTCTTCGCGGTAGGCCTTGTCGGAATCGACGATCTCGATGCCATTGCTCGTGAAGAGGCCGAAGAGTTCGTCGATGTCGTCGGCCGAGACGATCTCGGACGGCAACTGCTCGTTCACCTCGTCGTAGAGGAGGTAGCCGCGCTCCTTGCCCTGGCTGATGAGCTGCCGTACTTCGTCGTACCGTTCTTCAATCGACAAGTTCCTACTCCTCCGTGCTCACCAACGCTTCAATGCGCCGCCGCAGATCCAGATGCTTCTCCAGCAGGATGTTGAACGCCGGGTCGTTCCCCTGCCCCGCCCGCACCAGCCGGTCGATCTCAGCCTGGGTTGCCCCCCGCTCGCGCTCGTAGCGCATTTTCCGCAACGCCATCACGCAGGACGCCGCATCAAGCGAGGGCGGCTCCAGCTCGGCGGCCGCCTCCGTGAGGACGGTCCCGTGAGCCAGACCAAGCTGTTCGATCAGCACCGCTGGGGAGAAACCGTTATTTTCCTTCAGTTTGCGCGCAAGATCCAGCACGGGTCTCGAACCCAGGCTCTCCACATCCTCAGGACCCAGGGCCTCCAGGGCCGAAAGCCCCAATTCAGGCCGGTGAATCAGCATCCAGAGGATGGAACGCTCTGCCTTGGTGAGTTGCCCAACCGACTGAACCCTGACGGCCTGGGCCGGCTCGGCCCTGCCAGAGGCCGCCCGGGCGAACTCCTTCAGCACCAGTTCGTGCGGCACCCGGGCCTGGCCCGAGACGGCCTCCGCGAAGATCTGCCGGCGGACCTGGTCGGGGATTCGAGACCCCACCGGCGCCATCTCGCCCACCAGCTTCGCCCGGCCCTCGGCCGTGTTCAGGTCGTGGCCCGCCGCCGCGCGGTCGAGGAGGAAGTCGAGGTACGGGCGCGACTCGGTGAGGCGCTGGCGGTAGTCGGCGGCTCCGTGGCGGCGGATGAACACGTCCGGGTCCTCGCCCGCCGGGAGCACAGCCACGTTCACCTCGAAACCCTC
>JBJXFY010000383.1:0-14452 GCA_046155815.1 Limisphaerales bacterium
AGGCCGCGCCCTACCGCAGGGCCGGCCCGGCCCGCAGCGCGTCCAGCGTGAGCGCGAGGGCCGTGATCGCCGCGGTGTCGGCGCGCAGGACATGCGGACCGAGCGTCACCGGGAGCGCCCCCGCCGCGCGCAGCGCCGCGTACTCCGCCGGCGTGAAGTCGCCCTCCGGTCCGAGGCAGACGGTCACGGCGGCTGGGCGGCCCGCCAGGGCGTCCGCGACACGGCGGCCCCCGGGCTCAAGGGAGGCGACGAGCAGCGTGCCGGCACCGGCCGGGGCCAGTTCCGGGACGGTCCGCGGGACGCGGATTTCCGGCAGCCAGGGATTGCCGCACTGCTTGCAGGCCTCCGCCGCGGTGGCACGCCAGCCGGCCAGTTTCGCCGGCAGGTCGTCCGGCGCGACCTGGGCGACGCAGCGCTCCGCGGCCAGCGGTTGGATCACGCGCGCACCAAGCTCCGTGGCCTTCTGGATGGCGTAGTCCAATGCGCGGCCCTTGAGCAGCGCCAGCGCGAGGGTGACGGCAAACGGCTCGGCCGGGGTGGTCACCCGCGCCTCCACGGCGGCGGTCACCGCGCGCCTGCCCACGGTGGCCAGGCGGCAGGCGAGGCGCGTGCCGGCCCCGTCCAGGACCTCCAGGGCATCGCCCGGATTCAGGCGCAGGACGCGGGCGGCGTGGTGGCTGTCCGCCTCGTCCAGCATGACCGCGTCGCCGCGGCAGGCTTCGGGCGGGAGGAGGAAGCGGTGCATGGATGCCGGCCCGGAGCCCAAGGTCGGATGGCCGTCGGCCTACCCGAGGAATTCCTTCACCCGCTCGAAGAACGACCGCGCCCGCGGCGAGGACGAGGGGTCGAGCAGCTTGGCGAACTCGCCGAGCTTCTCGCGCTGCGTGGCGTTGAGGTTGGCCGGCACCTCGACGGTCACCCGCACCAGCAGGTCGCCGGTGCCGCTGCCTTGGAGGCTGCGCACGCCGCGCCCGCGCAGGCGGAACGTCGCGCCCGGCTGCGTGCCCGGCGGCACCTTGATCGTGGCCTTGCCGGTCAGCGTCGGCACCTCGACCTCGTCGCCCAGCGCGGCCTGCACGAACTGGATCGGCACCTCGCAGTACAGGTCGTCGCCGTCGCGCTGGAAGACGTCGTGCTCGCGCACGTGGAGGATGACGTAGAGGTCGCCGGGCGCGCCGCCGCGGGCGCCGGCCTCGCCGTTGCCGGCGGAACGCAGGCGCACGCCGTCGTCCACCCCGGGCGGGATGCGGAGCTTGACGGTCGAGGTGCGCTGCCGGCGGCCCGCGCCGTCGCACTCGCGGCAGGGCTTCTCGATCGTGCGGCCGGCGCCCTCGCAGCGCGGGCAGACCTGCGCGAGGCTGAAGATGCCCCGCGAGGACACCACCTGTCCCCGGCCGCCGCACGTCTGGCAGGTCCGGGTCCGCGAGCCGGGTTCCGCGCCGGAGCCGGCGCAGTGCCCGCAGCTCTCCAGGCGCGGGATGGAAATCTCCTTCTCCGTGCCCTGCACGGCCTCCTCGAGCGTGACCTGAAGATCATAGCGGAGGTCGGAGCCGCGCTGCGGCCCGTGCGGGTCTTCCTGGTCGAAGAACTGCCCGAAGCCGCCGCCCCGGAAGACCTCGCGGAAGATCTCGAAGGGATCGTGGAACCCGCCGCCCCGGCCGGCGGCTCCCGCGCGCGAGCGGGGGTCGAAGGCGGCGTGGCCGTACTGGTCGTAGGCCGCGCGCTTCTGGGAATCGCTCAGCGCCTCGTAGGCCTCGCCCAGCTCCTTGAAGCTCTCCTCGGCCGCCTTGTCGCCCGGGTTCTTGTCCGGGTGAAACTTCAGGGCGAGCCGGCGGTAGGACTTCTTGATCTCCTCGTCGGAGGCGGACCGCGAAACCCCCAGCACCTCATAGTAGTCGCGCTTGGCGGCGGCCATACGTCACGCCTTGGGCGCCCGCGCCACGACGACCGTCGCCGGGCGCACCAGCCGCTCGTGCAGGCGGTAGCCCTTGCGGAGCTGCTGGACCACGGTGCCCTCCGGCTGCCCGGCCGCGTCCACCTGCGACACCGCCTCCGCCACGGCCGGATTGAACGGCTGGCCGAGGCAGTCCACCTCCAGCAGGCCCGCGTCGCGCAGCACGCCCTTGAGCTGGCCCTGAATCATGTCCACGCCCTGTTTCAGCACCGCGGCCGGCCCCTCCGCGCCGGCGGGTACAGCGGCGGCGGCCATCTCGAAGGTGTCGAGCACGGGCACGAGCTTCTCGAGGAGCGACTGCACGGCGTACTGGCGGTCCTCCTGCCGCTCGCGGGCCGCGCGCTTGCGGAAGTTCTCGAACTCCGCCGCCGTGCGGAGGAGCTGGTCCTTGAGCTGGTCCGCCAGCGCCGCCTTCTGCTGCAGCGCGGCCAGTTCCTCCGCGGAGGCCGCGCCCGCGGTTTCTTTGTCTGCCTGGGTTTCGCTCATGTCGGAAAAGGTCCGTTCAAAGGATGGCCAAGGTAGAGGCCGCCGCGGCAGCCGGCAACGGGGCGGAGGCCGGCCGTTCCCAATCTTGCTCCGGCTCTTCCTCGTAATCCGTTGGGGTGCGCAGGGGGAGGAAGATCACGGGGAGAATCAAGATGAAGATCAAGATGGGGAGCAGGTTCCGCAGGCGGCAGCAGCGACCACCCTGCGCTCGACAGGGCCGGCGCGGGGCTGGCTTCTTCTCGCGCGTTCCCCGCCCTGTGGCCGCAGCATTACGATCCGCTCGGGCAGCCCGCGCTTTCCACGCTGGTGGCGGCGCTGCCCATCGTGGCGCGGCTGGGGCTGATCGCGTTGGCGCGGCTGCGCATCCACGTCGCGGCGCTGGCGGGCCTCGCGGTGGCGCTGGCGGTGGCGCTGCTCGCGTACCGGATGCCGATGGGGCAGGCGCCGGCGGGGAGGTGAGCGGAGAATTCCAAGTTTCGAGCTCCAATCTCCAATGAGGCTCCAAGTCACAATCACGCCCCGTCCTGGTCCAACCAGGCTGCCCGGTTTGGAGCTTGGACCATGGAGCCTCCCCGAGGCTTCTTCCCGCGGCTGTGTCCCGAATTGCAGACCTCGGAGCGAGGCCGTGTCGCAGACCAGGCGCAGCGCGGGGAGACGTGCTGCGGCTGGCGCCCTGTGCACAGCCGCGCCCCGCAAAGCAGAACCGGCCCTGCCTGCCCCCGCTTGCACCGGCCGGTGACCGCTTCCACACTGCGGCCCAGATGGAGTTTATCCGTGACATCCACGCCCGTGCGCACGCCACGGGCCGGCCCGCCGTATCGGTCGAGTTCTTCCCGCCCAAGACTGACGAGGGCGATCGAACGCTCTTCGAGAAGACCCTCCCGGCGCTGCTCGCGATCAAGCCCGCCTACTGCTCCGTGACCTACGGGGCCGGCGGCAGCACGCGCGAGAAGACGCTGAACATCGTCGAGCGCATCCAGAAGGAGCACGGGCTCACGGCCATGAGCCACCTCACCTGCGTCAACGCGACGAGGGAGGAGATCCGCGACGTGCTCGAGGACGCCCGCCGGCGCGGGATCCGGAACATCCTCGCGCTCCGCGGCGATCCCCCGGGCGGCACCGGTGAATTCCAGAAGACCGAGGGCGGCTTCGAGTTCTCGTACCAGCTCGTGGAGTTCATCCGGTCCCTGGGCGGGTTTTCCATCGGCTGCGCCGGCTTCCCCGAGGGCCACATCGCCTGCCGGGAGGGCAGGGAGTTGGACTGGGAGAGGCTCAAGGGGAAGGTTGAGGCCGGCGCGGAGTTCGTGGTCACGCAGCTCTTCTTCGACAACGCGGACTTCTTCGCCTTCGAGGACCACCTGCGGAGCAGGCTTGGCGTGCACGCGACGCTCATCCCCGGCGTGCTGCCGATCCTGTCGGCGTCGCAGGTGAAGAAGTTCACCCAGCTCTGCGGCTCACGGCTTCCGGAGCCGCTGCTGAAGCGGCTGGATGAGATTGGCGGGGACGACGCGGCCGCCATCGAGTTCGGGATCGAGTACGCCGTCGCGCAGTGCCGCGAACTGCTCGCACGCGGCGTGAGGGGCCTCCACTTCTACACGCTCAACAAGCCCCACTCGACCCTCGAGGTTGTGCGCCGCCTCGGCCTCGCCTGACTGGACATGGCGACGCCGAAGCTCCCGCCCCCGGACAGCTTCCACCTCGACGCCGCCCTCGGCTGGCTGGGGCTGTCCGCCCCGGACGAGGCGCTTGCCGATCTCGACCGTATCGCCCCCGAGCACCAGTCCGCCGCCGTCGCGCTGGCCCTGCGTTTCGCCGCGCTGTCGAGGTTGCGACGCCACGCTGACGCACGGGAAGTCGCGGAGGGGCATACGCGCCGGCACCCGAAGGACTCGCAGGGCTGGATCAACCTCGCCAACGTCCTTTTCTGGCTCGACGACGCACAGGCCGCCCATGATTGCGCCGCCGCGCAGGTGGACGCATTCCCGGACGAGTGGTCGTTGCCCTACAACCTCGCCTGCTACTCCGTGAAGCTGGACCGGATCGAGGATGCCCGCCGCTGGCTCGGCGAGGCGGTGCGGCGCGGCCGGCGCGAAGTCGTCCACGCCGCCGCGCTGCGGGACGCCGACCTCGCCCCGCTCCACGCCGAGCTGCGCGCCGCCCCCGCCGATGCGAGGTGAACGCCGGCAACGGCGGTCAGTTTGGGGGCTTCTCCAGGGCCCCTTCAACCGGCCTTGGCGCCGGCGCGGGGCGGTTGCCCGTCCACCATGGAGTCCCCGGGTGCGCCCGGTGGCCCGGTTGATGCCTCGCCAAGGTTGCGCAGCGGCGGGCGGTCTGGCATGGAACGTCGCTCCTATGCGTTCCTTGTTCGTCGCCGGCGCGCTCGCCGCGCTGGCCCTGGCGGCCGGCTGCGGCCGTGACCCGGGCTCCACGGCCGCCCCGTCCGAACCCCTGCTGCGCCTGCGCTTCGTCGGGTCGGAGGCCGCGGTGCAGGCGATGGAGCCCGGCCCGCTGCGCGAGGTGTGGACCCACGACCAGACGCGCGCCCTGGGCGGCCGGCTCGCGGCGCGCCTCGCGGAACTCGCCGCCCCGGCCTTCGGCTCCAGCCCCGCCGCCCTCGAACCGCTCGCCGCCGAGTTCCTCCGCCGCGGCGGCCTGGCCGAGTGGCATGACGCGGCCGGCCAGCCCCGCCTCGCCGTGGCGCTGCCGGGCGACGCCGCGGCGGCGCAGCGCTGGCAGTCCACGCTCGGTGCGGGCGGCCGGGTGACGGCGACGAATGGCGTCCTCTTCATCGCGCCCGCAACCGGGCTGCCGGCTGGTTTCATGGCGGCCTGGGCGCGGCCCGCGGCCCCGGGCGCGCTGCTCACGGCGGAACTGCGCGGGGCGGAGCTGGCGAGGCGCCTCGGGCTTGAACGGCAGTTCCCCTTCGGTGCCTGGCCGGACTTCGCGGCCATCCGGGTCACGCCGCGTCCGACCGTGCTGGCGCTCGCCGCGGACCTGAAGCCCGGCACACCGCTCGCGGGCGCGGCCGGGGAGTGGGCGCTGCCGGTGGAGGTGCTGCGCGACCCCATCATCAGCTTCAGCGCCGCACGCGGCGTGGGCGAATGGCTGCGCGGTTGGCTCGGCTCGTACGGCGTGGCGCTGCCCGAGGCGCCGGGACAGGTCTTCACCTGGAGCTTCGCGGGCGTGCCATGGCAGGGATTTGCGGCGGCCACGCTGCGCGATCCCGCCGCGGCGCTGGCCGCCGTCCCGCCCGGGCGGCTGCCGGGGATGCTGGAGAGGATGCCGCTGCGCAACGTCGCCGCCGGACTGTCCTTGACCAACGCCGGCCCGGTGCTGGAGCTGCGCGGGCTGCCGTGGATGGCGCCCTTTGCGGAGGCGCGCACGCTCGCGTCGGGTTCCTTCGTCATCGCGGGGCTGCTGCCCCTGCCGCGTTCCACGAACGCCCCGCCTGCCGAACTGCTCGCCCAGGTGCTGGGCCGGACCAACCTCGTCTGGTACGACTGGGAGACGACCGGCACGCGCGCGGTCTTTCCGGCCGCGGAGCCGGGCGGGGCGGCGACCACGAACTTCATCAGCCGCCTCGACCAGCTCCGGCAGCTCCGGCAGTTGCTGGTCATCCTCGACCAGCCCCCGAAGGCCGTGGCGGCCGCGCCGGGCATGGGCATCCGGTTGCCGGGCGATGCGTGGGTCAACGCGGTGGCGCCGCTGCTGGGCGACTCCGTGACGGAGCTCGTGCAGGCCGCGCCGGACCGCCTCGAGCTGCGTCGGGCGTCCCGCACCGGCTTCAACAGCCTCGAGCTGATGCGCCTGCTCGCCTGGCTCGACCCGCCGCCGCCGCCGTCCGCCCCATGACCGGCCATGCTCCTTCTCGGCGTCAACATTGACCACGTCGCCACCCTCCGGGAAGCGCGCTACCGCGGCCGGGGCTTTGGCGAGCCCGATCCCGTCGAGGCCGCGCTGGCCTGCGAGGCTGCGGGCGCGCACGGCATCACCGCGCACCTGCGGGAGGACCGCCGGCACATCGTGGACCGCGACGTGTTCCGCCTGCGCGAGGGGGTCCGCACACGCCTGAACCTCGAGATGGCGCTCGTGCCGGAGATCGTGGAGATCGCGCTGCGGGTTCGGCCGGACATCGTGTGCCTTGTGCCCGAACGGCGGCAGGAGGTGACCACCGAGGGCGGCCTCGACGTGGCCGGCCACCTCGCCGAAGTGGGTGCCGTCACGCGGCGAATGCAGGGCGCGGGTGTCGCCGTGAGCCTGTTCATCGGGCCGGACCCGGCGCAGATCGCCGCGGCGGCGCGGACCGGCGCGCAGTTCATCGAGCTGCACACCGGTGCCTATGCGGAGCTCCTGCACGAGGGCCGCGACCCGGCGATGGAACTGGCCCGACTGCGGGCCGGCGCGGAGCACGCGCGCTCGCTCGGCCTGCGCGTCAACGCCGGCCACGGGCTGGGCGTCGCCAACCTGCCTGCGCTGCTCGCGGCGGTGCCGCACCTGGAGGAGCTGAACATCGGCCACAGCCTCGTCTCCCGGGCCGTGGCCGTGGGCCTGCCGGCGGCCGTCCGGGAGTTCCTGGCGGTGATGGCCGTCTATCCGGCCGGCCCGGCATGATTCTCGGCACAGGCCTGGACTTGATCGAGGTGGCGCGCATCGCGGCGTCGTACGAGCGGTTCGGCGAGCGCTTCCTCGCGCGGCTCCTGCGGCCGGCGGAAATCTCCTATTGCCTGACCCACGCGCAGCCCGCGCCGCATCTGGCCGCCCGGTTCGCCGCGAAGGAGGCGGTGGCGAAGGCCTTCGGCACCGGCATCGGCGCGGAACTGGGCTGGCAGGACATCGAGGTCGTCCGGCGCCCGAGCGGCGAGCCATGCGTGATGCTGCACGACAAGGGTGCCGCGCTGCTGGCCGCGCGGGGCGGGCGGGCCGTGCATCTTTCGCTTACGCACACCGCGCAGCACGCGGCTGCCATGGCTGTGCTGGAGGGTTGAACACGGCGGCCACGCCCCGGCGCCGCGGGCCTTTTTCCAGGGCTTTTCCTACTCCACCGCCGCCTCGGATTCCGGCTCGTCCTGCGTAAAATGCGCGTCCGGCGCGCGGCGGCGCAGCTCCGCGATGAACCGCCGGGCGTCGTCATTGTCGCCGGAGAGGTAGAGGTTGAATCTCCGCCCCCCGACGACCGCGCCGGCGCGGGCCGCGCAACGCACGTGAAGCATGGCCTCATCCCACCGGGCCTCGGCGGGGGTGAACTCCAGCGCTTCGATCTCGTCAAAGCGCGCCGCGTCCAGCTCAAACTCACCATCGCCCGTGTCGGTGGTCCACGACATCACGCGCTCGTCCGTGAGCAGGTTCCCGTCGTCACGTACGCCGATGATGTCGGTGGAATAGAAGAAAAGGATGTCCTCCCCCGGCCCGACGATTTCGCCCTTTTCGAGCGCGGACCGGATCCAGGCCGGCACGTCGTCCGCCGTGACCATCCCATAGGGCACGGCACGGAACGCGAGGAAGGCCGCCGCCGCCAGCACGAGGCCCCCAGCCGGCAGCACGGCCAGATGGGGCCAGCGGAGCCGCCCGTAGGCCGGGCCCTGCACGCCGGCGGCGTGGTTGAGCCGGTCAATGGCGCGCACGGCCGGCAGCAGCGGCAGGAAGCCCAGCAGGCTCAGCAGCCACCAGGGGTCCGGCAGCCAGTAACCGCCACCGTGCAGCGCCAGCACGGCCAACCACATCACCGCCTCGCGGAAGCCCGCGACGCGGCCCGACGCCCGGGCGATGTCCGCCAGCAGCGGATACAGCCAGATCCAGAAGAACAGCCCACGCCAGAAGGGCCGGATGCGGCACTGGTCGCGCTCCCGGACGTGCCGCCAGCCGCGCCAAGCCCACCAGATTTCATGCAGCCCGAGCGTGGTCACCCACAACACGACGAACTTCCAGGCCGCGACGTGGTGATAGCGCGACTTGAGTATGGGCGGAGCGGCCGGTTCGGGCCCGCCGGCGAAAGGCAGCCACGTTGTTGAGCCTTCCGGCAGCACCGAGTCGCCGGGCACGGCCTGTGCATGCAGTTCACCGTCGATGAGCGGGCCGGACACGCGCCCCTCGTGGTGCAACCAGTAACGCATCGCCTTGGGCTGGCCCGGGGCGGGATTGGGGGTTTGGCCAGTTTCGTGCTGCCGCGGCATCACGAAACGGCGGGGCTCAGGACTTGCCCGGAGCGGCGGGCGCGGCGGCGGGGCCGATGCTGAAGATGATCTTCGGCGACGCGGCCGAAAGCTCCCAGACCTGCACATCGGCCTCGCCCAGCTCCGGGGAGCCAGTGCGGTGCAGGGCATGCCTTTTCGCGGCCGCCTCGCGCAGGCGTGCGGCCTGCGCCTCCCGCACGCGGGAGGTGACGTGCAGGCCGGCGGCCCATTCGTTGGCGCCCGCCGTGGCCAGCGTCTCGCCGTCGAGGCCGAGGGTCCAGTCACCGGGTTCGAGCTTCATCACACGGACGTTTCGGCGAGGGTCGGGGACGAGCGCGGGCCAGGCCTCTCCGTCGGGCGGCGGCGGGGAGGACTGCGGAACGTTGATGAGTTCGAGGCGGCGGATTCGGCCGTCACGCAGCGTGCGGTCCACCGTGCCAACGCGGGCTGCGAAGCGAAGGTCCTCCGCATCCAGGATCAGCGCGGCCTCCGGCAGTGCGAGTCCCAGTTCGCGCATCAGGACGTGCGCGAGCGCCCAGGCGGAGAGTTTCGGGGACGGGCTTCCGGAAGGCGCGACAGGCGCGGCGGCGGCGGCCGGCCGCAGGTCGAGGTGGGGCACGCCGCGCTTCCTGGCAATCTTCCGCACCGCCTCGGCGGCCTTTCCGTCGGCGGCCGGCGCGGTGACGAGCGCCAGCCGTGCGGTGCCGCGGCGGCTGAAGGGTTCCTCAAGGATTTCGCCGCACAGGCCGTCGAGGGCAGCCCCGGCTTCCGCCGCCTTGCCTTCGCCGACGAAGAGGATGACCACCTCCGCCTGCTCACGCCGCAAAGCCTCGCGAAGCGCCTTCGCCGCGGGAAGGCCGGTGATCTCGTCCGAGGGCACGTCAGGGGTGCGGAGGGTGAGCTTCAGGTCAGGCAACCGAGACTGGAGCAGCGCCTCGAAAGTGCCGTCGGCGGCCAGCGCTTCGGCGGGGTCGCCGACGAGGATGACGCGGTCGCCGGCGAGGAACTGAACCGGCAGGGCGGGCGTTGCGGCCTGGGCCTGGGCGGGCGCGGCGGCCACGAGCGTTGCGGTGAGCGCCAGCAACCGGACAAATCGCGCGAGCGCGGCGGCGGGGCGGTGGGCGGGCTTCATGGAATGCGGGCAACGATGCGGGCGGCCGGGCATGCCGCAACGCGATTCTTCCGGCGCGGAATCACGTTGGAGCCGGCCGCCCGCGGGCCTAGCCTCGGCCCATGCACTGGCGACGCGTCATGGCGCTGCTGATCGGCCTGGGCGGGTTCGCCGCGGGGGGCGCGCCGCCGCGCCTCGTGAAGGTGGTGCCCCTGCTGCTCGATGAACAGGGCCGCACCGCGCTGGCGCCGAGCCTGTTCGAGCGCGACGCCTACCAGGCCGAGCTGCGCGCCAACCGCGACCGTGCTTCCGGCGTCCGCTTTGACGTGCTGGCGCGGCGCGTCCCGCGCGACCGGCCTTTGACGTTGCGGCTGGAGCTGCGGGGCAGCGGCGGCCCGGAGACACGGACGGTCGAGGTGCCCTGGGATGGCCGGGGGCTCGTGGGGCGCTGGACCCGCGTGGACCTGACCGGCGAGGCCTTCCGCGATTTGGGGCAGGTGATCGCGTGGCGCGCCAGCCTCCGCGATGGCGGGACGGAACTGGCCGCGCAGCAGTCCTTCCTCTGGCGGGATGAGGTGAAGTAGGCAGCCAATCCCAAGCGCCAGGCGAGCCTCGCCGTCGGTCGGCGTGGCCGCCGCGCCGCACTAGCGGTTCTGAACGATGATCGAGACCGCAAAGAACTCGGCCTCGGCGGCGCGCTCGACATAGAGCGTGGCGTCGCCGCCGGGAGCGCGGAAGGCGTTGGTCGTGGTGGCGCCGCCCGGAGTGGTCGAGTACGCGCGGGGCGCCCACGCTCCGTCCACGGACGAGCGGGCGAGCACCTGGTAGTCGAAGTTGCGGAGCGAGGGAAAGGACAGCGCCACGCGCCCGGGCTGGCCGTCCACGACGGCGTTGACCGCGACGTCGTAGGCCGGCACTTCGGGCAGCTCGATGAGCAGCGTGTTGCCGGCCAGTTCGTGATTGTAGGCCGGCAAGGCGCGATTTGCCGGGCCGGAAATGCGCGCGCCGGTGCCGGAGAAGACGGAGCTGTGGCAGGGGCAGGTGCCGCGCTTGGTCGAGGCGTTGTACAGGCCGACGGTGCAGGAGGCATGGGTGCACTCGGAGGTGAAGACGGAGAAGGCGCCGGCGTCGCGGTTCACGAAGATGGGCTTGAGCACGGTCTGCGTGCCGGCCAGTCCGAGGCGCACCGAGGCGAAGCCGGTAGTCGGCACCAGCGAGGGGAAGCCCGCGAGCGGCACACGGAGGACCGAATTTCCGGCGGCGGGGTTCACCGCGGCCAGCACGGTGGTGCGGCCGGCGGCGCCCGCGGCGGCGCTGACGAACAGCGTGCGCAGGAAGCGGCGGCGGGTGGGGGATTCGAGCAGGTTTTCCAGACGGTCCAGCGCTGGGCGCGGGCCGGTGATGCAACAGGCTTCGGCGGAGCAGGCGGGGGAGGGCAAGGTCATAGGGGCGGGCGAACCCGATCATCGGTGGAACAGCCCGCTCCCGGTGTCAAGCCGGCCCTTGACCGTGCCGGGGCCGCCGACCAATCTCCGAGCGACATGAACGTCCTCGTACAGGTTCCCGCGGCGGCGCTGGTAGCAGCGTCAGGCCGGCCCGTCGGGTCCTGTCGCGGCTGAGACGCTTTGCGACGCCCACCCACGGCCGGCAGCGGTCGTGGGTTTTTTCTTCCCCACCGCCCGCGCCGGCCAACCCCGAAACGAAAACCATGACTCCGAACACCACCGCCGCCGCCCCGTCCGCCACCACCAACAACGCCGCCGGCCGCGAGGTCGGCCCCGCCATGTTTGGCCGCGACATCTTCGTCGAGGCCCTCGAACGCGAGGGCGTCGAGGTGATCTTCGCCTACCCCGGCGGCGCCAGCATGGAGCTGCACCAGTCCCTGACCAAGTCGCGCATCCGCACCATCCTGCCGCGCCATGAGCAGGGCGGCAGCTTCGCCGCCGAGGGCTACGCGCGCGTCACCGGCAAGGCCGGCGTCTGCATGGGCACCAGCGGCCCCGGCGCCACGAATCTGGTGACCGCCATCGCCGATGCCTATCTCGACAGCACGCCGCTGGTGGCCATCACCGGCCAGGTGCCGACGTTCATGATCGGGCGCGGCGCCTTCCAGGAGACGGACTTCTTCGGCGTCACTCTGCCGATCGTGAAGCACAGCTATCTCGTCACTGATCCGAACGAAATCCCGCGCATCGTGAAGGAGGCCTTTCACATCGCGCAGACCGGCCGCCCGGGGCCGGTGGTCATTGATATGCCCAAGGACGTGCAGGAGGCGAAGGTGAAGCTGTGGTTCTCTGACAAGATCAACCTGCCCGGCTACAAGCCCGAGATGCCCGCCTGCCCGGACGAAATGAAAGCCGCCCTCGCGCTCATCATGGCCGCGCAGAAGCCCGTGCTCTACGTCGGCGGCGGCATCATCAGTGCCGAGGCCCATGCGGAACTCCTCGAATTCTCCGAACGCACCGGCATTCCCTGCACCAGCACGCTCATGGGTGTGGGCTGCTTCCCGGAGACGCATCCACTCTCCATCAAATGGCTCGGCATGCACGGCAGCGTGGCCGCGAACAACGCCGCCAACGAAGCCGACCTGCTGCTCGCTTTCGGCGTCCGTTTTGATGACCGCGTGACCGGCAAGGTGGACAAATTCTGCGAACACGGCAAGATCGTGCACATCGACATCGACAGCGCCGAGCTGAATAAGAACAAGCCCGCGCTCCTCCCCATCCAGGCCGACATCAAAGACGCCCTCAAGCAGCTCAACGCCATGCTCGACAAAGCCGGCTGGAAGCGCCGCAAGTCCGGCTGGGAAAACTACGGAGCATGGCGTGACCAGGTCGCGAAGTGGAAGAAGGACAGCCCCATGACCTACGAGGAGGAGCCTGGCTGCATCGCCCCGCAGTACGTCATCGAGAAACTCTACGAGGTGTCCAAAGGCGACATCATCATGACCACTGGTGTGGGCCAGCACCAGATGTGGGCCGCGCAGTGGTATCACTTCGACAAGCCCCGGCGTCTCGTCACCAGCCTCGGCCTCGGCAGCATGGGCTATGGCCTGCCCGCCGCGCTCGGAGCCAAGTGCGCCTTCCCCGACATGGAGGTCGTTGATATAGACGGCGACGGCTCGTTCATCATGAACATCCAGGAACTGGCCTGCGCCGTGGCCGAAAACATCGCCATCAAAGCAATCATCCTGAACAACCAGCACCTCGGCATGGTCGTGCAGTGGGAGGATTTGAAATACAAATCCAACCGCGCCCACACCTTCCTCGGCAAGCTCGACAAGCCCAAGGACATCTACCCCGACTACGTCAAAATCTGCGAAGGCTTTGAAGTCCCCTGCGAGCGTATCTTCAAAAAGGAAGACGTCGTCCCTGCCATTAAGCGGATGCTCGCCGCGAAGACGCCTTACGTGCTCGACGTCATGGTGCCCTACACCGAGCACGTCCTGCCCATGATCCCCGGCGGCATGACTTACAAAGACATCATCACCAAACCGATCCGCAACGAGGACGGCACCAAGGGCTTCGGCAACATCAAGGTGGCCACCGCACTCTAATCCGGCTCCGGCACCGGCGCGGCCCTGGGGGCCGGCGGCGGATCGGAGGCCGGCAAAGCCTTTGGAATTTCAGGCTCCGCTGCCGGAGCCGGCATAGGAACCGGCAGCGGTTTCAGCAGCGCGCGAATGGATTCGCCGGGGATGCAGAACTTCACCACCATCTGCACATCGTCGTCCGGGTCTTTGCCCTTCTCGCCGTAGTAAGTTGTGCGGGTGCTGCACACCATGCCCACCACGGCCCCGTGTTCATTCAGCACCGGACCGCCGCTGCTGCCGCGCGCGTAGTCCGCCGTGATGCACATGTATTTCACCGGCGGGGCTTTGGCATCGTCGCGCTGCATGGTGTAGCGGCTGATCTGGCCCTGCGTGAAGGTGTAGAACTGTCCGTCAGGATGACTGATGACACAGACCTTTTTGCCCACCGGCTCCTCCGCCGCCAGCGCCAGCGGCTGGAGGCCTTTGACCGCCACTTTGAATACGGCCACATCATTCACCGCATCCGCAGCGAGGATTTCCGTGACGGCATGGAACTGCCCCTCCCGCGTGAGAATGCCGAAAACCTCCTCCTTCTCCGCATCCTCGAAGACGTGATAATTTGTCACCAGCACCCCGTCCGGCGCCACCACCCACGCCGTGGCCGGCTCGCCCGCGGTCCAAATGTCCCCGTCGTCAGACTTCCACGCCGAAGTGATGGCCACCACTCCCCCGCTGCATCCGGTGTAGATTTCCTCCGGCTGCAAAACCGGCGCACTCGGCGGAGCCGGCGGCACGTTGCAGTTCTTGCGCTTCATCTGCCCCAGCAACTCCTTGCCGCGCGCCGCCTTGCCGTCATGCGCCAGCTTGAGGATCGCATCCTCCAGTGTCTTGAAGTGCCGCTCATCGTCTATGTACACCGGCGCGGGCTTTCCCGGCTCAGCGAGCGAGGTCGATCCAGGGATGAAAAGCGAAAGGCAAATGAGCAGGGGGCGCATGGAGTGGGGGAAACGGCGGCGACTCTCGCCCCGTCCGACTCACCCGCAAGGGAAGCGCAGCCCCGGTGCCGGGAGCGCCGCAGGACAACAAAAATTTCCGACTCCGCCCCTTGCAAGCGCCGGGGAGTCCCCTAATCGTCGGCCCGGTTTTTCCGAACGCATTGCCTCGTGGTGTAACGGTAGCACAAGAGATTTTGGTTCTCT
>JBJXFY010000178.1:0-7424 GCA_046155815.1 Limisphaerales bacterium
CCGTTCCCGGCTTTGCGCGTGCCAACCGGCCGGGCGCGGCTACTGTCCCCGCGTGCGCCGCCTCCTGCTGCTGTTCACGCTGGCTTCCGGCCTCGCCGCCGGGGCGGACGGCAAGATCATCGTCGCGCTGGTGGATTCCGCGATCCCGCCCGGCAGCCGCTTCTCGGACTGGCTGCTGTCCGCCATCCAGGTCGCCGGCCAGCCCGGGACTTCCGGCGGCCCCGGCCACGGCGAGGCGATGCTCGAGGCCATGCTGCAGGCCTACGCGCTCACCCCGGAAGACGGACGCACCATGGCCGTGCGCATCCTGCCGGTGGACGTGTACGGACCCTACGCCGAGACCACCACCTTCAACGTCGCCGCCGGCATCATGGCCGCGGTGAAGCAGGGGGCGGACATCGTGAACCTCAGCCTCGGCGGGCCGTCGGAGAGCGCGCTGCTCAAGCGCGTGCTCGGGGCGGCCGTGGACGCCGGCTCGCTGCCCGTGGCCGCGGCGGGCAACCTGCCCACGACCGAGCCGATCTATCCGGCCGCGTACAGCGAGGCGCTGGCCGTCACCGCGCGCGACCGCACCGGGCAGGTGGCCGGCTACGCCAACCGCGGGGACTTCGTGGACGCGATCGCGCCGGGCACCGCGGTCGTGCAGCACGAAGGCCGGACCTACGCGGTGAACGGCACTTCGGCCGCGACCGCCTACGTGTCCGGCCTCGCCGCCGCGCTGGCGGCCACCGGCCAGCCCGTCACCGCGGTGCGGTCAGCCATCGAGCAGAAGCTGCCCTACCCGCCGCCGCAGGTGCCGAAGCAGCCATAGCCGGTCGGAAGTCCCCCTCCCCCGACGTGGCGCCGCCTGGGACGCCAGCCTGCGGTCCGGCGAAACGGCCTTCTGGAATGCCGGCCTTCCAGCCGCTTTGACCGGCAGGGAATCCATCATCCTCCCGGCCTTCCGCCCCGGCCCGTGCCTGAAGCACCGGCTTGCCTTCGCCGCGACCACCCGTCGCACACTGCGCCCGCGTGAAGCGTGTCATCATCCATACCGACGGCGGTTGCAGCGGGAATCCGGGCCCCGGCGGCTGGGCAGCGGTCCTGCAGTTCGGCGGTCAAATCCGTGAACTGAGCGGAGGCGAGCCGGCCACGACGAACAACCGCATGGAGCTGCGCGCCGCCGTCGAGGCGCTGCGCACGCTCAAGGAGCCGTGTGAGATCGAGTTTCACACCGACTCGCAATACCTGCGGCAGGGCATCACCGGCTGGATCGCCGGCTGGAAGAGGAACGGATGGAAGACCGCCGACAAAAAGCCGGTGAAGAACCAGGATCTCTGGGAGGCGCTCGACGCCGAGGCCTCGCGCCACACGGTGGACTGGCGCTGGGTGCGCGGCCATGCCGAAGACCCCATGAACGAGCGCGCCGACCGGCTGGCTGCGGCCGAGATCAAGAGGCTGCGGGCGCCAAGGTCGCCAAGCGGCACGCCGCCTTCTTTGTCAACCGGGGGATGATCAGCCTTGCCATGAAGATCATGGGCAAGAACTGGATGCGAGGGGTGGCGCCCGTACTGGACAGCCGATTGACAAAACGGCGGGAAGTGGTCCTATGGATGCCGGTTTGTGGTTTCAACCTGTCCGCCGCGGCAACGCGTCGGACGCAGTTCCACGTTGTACATGAAGTCGTATATGATTCCTGTTCGTCCGGAGGCGGTGCGTCGCTGGATCGGACGGCTGAAGAACGAAGTGCCGGTGCTGTTCGGTGTGCTGACGGTGGGCGCGCTCGCCTACCTTTACTCGCTGGGTTGAGGTCGCACGGGCGGCCCGGTCCGGCCACTTGAAGATGATTCGCCGGGCCGGATGAACTCCGGTCCGGCTTTTGCTTTCCCGCAGGCCGCGGCGCCGCAAGGCCGATCCTTTTGGGGTACATGCGGCCTCCATCGCCGGATTCCGGCAGCCGTGTGCCCCTTCGCCGGCGCCTACCACGGAGACCAGCCGAGGCCGGCCGGAGCGGGAACGAGAACGGCCCTATCTCCTCGCCGTCGTGTGTTCCTGGAGCCAGGCCAGATCGCGGTTGTTGGGCGAGGCATAGCTGTGGCCGTGCCAGTCGATGTTCCGGGGCGGGGCGTAGGTGCGGGCGTCCGCCCAGCGTCGGCGGTCCACATGGCCGTCGGCAAAGGACAGGGTGCTGTTCCGGTCGTGGTAATTGGCCGGGATGTGGTAGAAGGACTGCTGCCCCATCACCGCGCCGAAGAAGGGGCGGCAGATGCTCTCGGCGTGGATCTCCGAGAACATGAAGGTGTCCGCCGGGCCGGGCGCGGTGAAGTCGGTGGTTTTCTTGTACACGCGCCAGCCCGCGGCGGGGTTGTTGCGGTAGGGCTCGTTCTCGGGATGCCAGCCGACGTAGGAGTTCATGCCGTAGCTGCGCACGACCTGTTGCTTGCGCCCGCCGATCAGGACCGTGGTGCGGTCGGAGGGGCAGCGGTAGATTTCCACGCTGCGGAGGTAGGGGCCGAAGAGCGACTTCCGCGGATCGAGCAGGAGGAAGGTGTTCGTGTTGTCCTGCGCGGTGCCCTCGAAGCTGCCGGCGACCCAGGTGGGAGTCAGATCGCCACGGCCGTTGTGGACGATGCGCTCGTCATGGTCGCCCGCGTAGAGCTCGTGGATGATCATGAGCTGCTTGAGGTTGTTCACGCACTTGATGGCCAGGGCCCTGCCCTTGGCCTTGGCGAGAGCGGGCAGCAGCATGCTCGCGAGGATGGCGATGATGGCCACCACGACAAGCAGCTCGATGAGCGTGAAGGCGCGGCGGGACTGCGCAGTACGCGGGACGACATGCATATGGCCAGCAGAGCAGCCTTCCGGCCGCCTGCCAACCCCCGGCCCGATCACTTCCCCAGGGCGGTGCGCAGCCGGCGCTCAACCTCCCGCAGCCGGCCGGGCTGGGTGACCTTCTGGCCGTCGCCGTCGGTAACGTAGAAGGTGTCGAAGGCGCCGCCCTTCTCGGTGGTTATCTTCGCGAGGCGGATGTCGAGGCCAAGGGCGGCAAAGGCGGTGGCCAGCGTGTGCAGCAGGGCCACACGGTCCTCCGTCTCGAGGTCAATGACCGTCGAGTCGGCCGACTCGTCGTTGTTGATGCGGACCAAGGTGGGGACGACCTCGCCGGGCGGAGCCTGGTAGAGCGGGGTGACGCGGCGGCGGCGGATAAGCGGCGCGAGGTCGAACTCCTCACGGCACAGCGCCTGGACGAGCAGTTCCTCAAACTGCTCGCGCGCCTCCGTCGAAGGCACCCGGCCGGTGGCGGCGTCGTTCACCACCAGCGTATCGAGGATGATGCCGTCCGCGCGGGAGAAGAGCCGGGCGGCCAGGATGTTCAGGCCGGCGGCGGCCAGCGCGCCCGCGATGCGCGCGAAGACGCCGGGGCGGTTCCAGGTGCAGATGCGCGCCTCGGCATGGCCGCGGTCGCGCAGCCCGTGCCATGCCACCACCGGCCGCAGCGCCGCCGCGTCGTCGGCCTCGCGGAGCTGGAGCCACATGAAGCGGTGCGCCAATGTGAGGTCCGCGACGATCTCCCGCACGCCCTGGACCGCGAAGTACCGGCCCGGCAGGAGCTCGAAGTGCGCCGCGATCTCGTCCTCCACAAAGGTGCGCGGAAGGGCCCGCCGCACCGCCGCCTCCAGCCGGCGCAGGCGCGTCTCCTCGCGTTCCACGAACTCCGCGCCGCCCGTGAGCACCGGCAGCGCCCGCTGGTACAGCGTCCACAGCAGCAGGTCCTTGAAGTCGTTCCACAGCGTCTCGCTGGTGCCGAGCGTGTCGGCGATGGTGTGGAGCGTGAGCAGCGCCAGCGCCTCCGCGCCGCCGAGCTGCCGGGCGAAGCTGCGGATCACGTCCGGATCCTCCAGGTCGCGCCGCTGGGAGACGTGGGCCATCAGCAGATGGTGGCGCACCACGGTCGCCAGCAGGTGGCCGGCGGCCGGCGGCAGTCCCAGGCGCCGGCCCGTGCGTTCGGCCGTGCCGGCGCCGGTCGCGGCGTGGTCCGCATCCGGGCGGGCCTTGCCGGTGTCGTGCAGCAGCAGCGCCAGGTAGAGCAGGTACGGGCGCTCCAGCTGGCGGAAGACCTCGTGCGCGCGCGGAAAGGCGGCGGGGTCGTTCCAGATCGCGTCCAGCTTCCCGAGGCACACCAGCGTGTGCTCGTCCGCCGTGTAGCGGTGGAAGAACTCGTGCTGCACCCGGCAGGTGAGCGCGCCGAAGGCGGGGAGGAACTTGCCGAGCAGACCGAGGTTGTGCATCGCGCGCAGCGTGGGCGCGACGGTCCCGCGGCGGCCGAGGATCTCGAGGAAGGTCTCGTGGATGCCGGGATCGGCGAGGAAGGCGTTGTCCACCAGCGCGAGGTCGCGGCGGATGAGCGCCTCGAGCTCGGGGTGGAACTCGAGGTTGCGCTGCTGCGCGTGCAGGAAGGCGCGCATGAGCCGCCGCGGCTGCTCGCGGAAGACCCGGCCGCTGGCGGCGCTGATCTGGCCCTCGGCAAAGACGAGGCCGTCCACCGTCTCCGGCCGGCGGCCGGGCAGGAAGCGCCGTCCGAGGCGCGGAAGCAGGCCGGGCGGCCGCAGGGCGAGACGGCGCTCAAGCGTGCGGATGAGCAGGTAGAGGTTGCGGACGTGCCGGTAGTACTCCCCGAAAAAGCCCTCGATGCGCCGCGCGGGCGAGCGGTCCATCCAGCCCAGCGCATGCGCCACGGCGGGCTGGAGCGCCTTGGTGAGCACGTCGGAGGCGCGGGCCTGCTGGAGGTGGAGCTCCGTGCGCGTGCGCAGGAGGAAGTCATGCGCCTGGGCGAGCTGGCGGCGCTCGGCGGCGCTGACCAGGCCGCGCTGGACAAGGTCGGCCAGCGTGCGCGTCCGGTGCTTGAACCACGCCATCCACAGCAGGTGCTGGAAGTCCCGCAGGCCGCCGCAGCCATTCTTGACGTTCGGCTCGAGCATAAACGGGCTGTTGCCGTGGCGCGCATGGCGCTCCTGCTGGTCCGCCAGGCGCGCGGCCAGGTACTCGTCCTCGCGGCCCTTCACGCAGCGGTCCTCGACCAGGATGCGGAGCTGCGCGCACAGCGTGGCGTCGCCCGCGATGGGCCGCGCCTCGATCAACGCGGTCTTGGACTGCATGTCCGCGTTGGCCTCGCGCACGCAGTCGTCGAGGTTGCGCACCACCACGCCGGGCTTGAGGCCGATGTCCCAGAGGAACGGCACCATCCGCTCCATCAGCGCCTGCACCAGGGCTCCCGGCCGGCCCTGCCCGCCGTGCAGGAACACCAGGTCCACGTCGCTGTGCGGGCAAAGCTCCCCGCGGCCGTAGCCGCCCACCGCCACCAGCGCCAGCGCCTCGGCGCGATGCGCGCCCCGCAGCCCCGCCAGGAAACCCTCCGCCGCATGGCGCAGCAGCACGTCGAACATCAGCGCCCGCCCGGCCGCCACCTCCACGCCGCCGCCGCCCGCGCGATGGAGCAGCTTGAGGCGGTGCGACTCGACCTTGAGGAAGTTGCGGAAGCGCGGCAGTTCGTCGCCCGGCAGCCGGCCGGCCGGCAGCGCCAGTCGCCGGGCCGCGCTGGCCTCGAACTTCTCCTGCAACGTGGGCATCGGTCACGCTAGGCGTGCCGGCCCGGCCCGTGCAAGGCGGGCGGGCCGGGTGCCGCTTCCCACCCGCCGCTTCCCTTCCCCCGTGCCCCGCCCCGGTCCGGCCTCGTCCTCTGGACCGCACGGGGAGCGGCGATCGGATTGAGATCCAGGTGACAAACCGGCGGCCCGGCGCCCCGCCCGTCCTTCCAATCTGTAATGCCCCCGCAAGCCGCCGGAAACCCCCGCAAGCCACCTTGCCCTGTACCCGAATTCCGGAACCGCCCAACAAAAACACCGACCATGAACAGCCGTCCCAACCTCCCGTGGAAGACCCGCGTCGCCCTCCTCGCCGGGGTGCTCCTGCTCGCCGCCGGCGGCGCCCTCCAGGCCGAACGCGCCCCCGTCAAGGCCACCAACCCCGAGCTGCGCCTCAACGTCCCCGCCAGCCCCGCCCCCGCCACCGACACCGGGATGCGCGCCGGCTTCGCCCCCATCGTCGAGAAGGTGGCCCCCTCCGTCGTCAACATCGCCGTCTCCGGCCGCGCCGGGACGGACGAGGCGCCTGATCTCTCCCAGGTCCCCCCGCAACTCCGCCAGTTCTTTGGCGCCCGGCCCAGTATGCCCCAGCCCCGCCGCCAAGGCGCCGGCTCCGGCGTCATCGTCACCGCGGATGGCTACATCCTCACCAACAACCATGTCGTCGAGGGCGCGGACGAGATCAAGGTCGCCCTCAACCCCGACGGCCGCGAGTACGAGGCCCGCGTCGTCGGCCGCGACCCCGAGACCGACATCGCCGTCCTCAAGATCGAGGCCGACGGCCTCTCCGCCATCCAGCTTGGCGACAGTGAGAAGATCGCCGTCGGGGACATCGTCCTTGCCGTCGGCAATCCCTTCGGCGTCGGCCAGACCGTGACCATGGGTATCGTGGGCGGCGTGGGCCGCGCCTCGCCCGGCCTCACCCTCGGTTACCAGGACTTCATCCAGACCGATGCCGCCATCAACCCCGGCAACTCCGGCGGCGCGCTGGTGGACGCCGAGGGCCGCCTGCTTGGCGTCAACACCGCCATCCTCAGCCGCACCGGCGGCAATCACGGCATCGGCTTCGCCGTGCCCGTGAACCTCGCCCGCTCCGTCATGGAAAACCTCGTCGAGCACGGCCGCGTCGTGCGCGGCTTCCTCGGCGTCAACATTCAGGACCTCACTCCCGCGCTGGCGAAGCAGTTCAAGCTCGAGGAGCCCCGCGGCGCCCTCGTGGCCGAGGTCACGCCCGACAGCCCCGCCGACAAGGCCGGCCTCCGCAGCGGCGACGTCATCACCGCCATCGCCGGCCGCACCGTGAAGGACAGCCAGCACCTCAAGGTCACCGTCGGCCAGACTCCGCCCGACTCCAAGGTCGAGCTGCTCTACCTTCGCGACGGCAAGGAGAAGTCCGCCAACATCGTGCTCCGGGAGCTGCCCGGCAGCCCCCGCACCGCGGCCCGCGGCGCCCCCGCAGCCGACGACGGCGGCCTCCAGGGCGTGATGGTCCAGGACCTCACCCCCGCAGACCGCAAACGCCTCGAGATCCCCGACAACGTCCAGGGTGCGCTGGTCGGAGCCGTGAAGCCCGGCACCCCGGCCGCCGAGGCCGGCCTCGAGACCGGCGACCTGATCCGCGAGATCAACCGCCAGCCCGTGAAAGACGCCGAGGATGCGGTCGAGGCCACCAAGGACCTGTCGAAGGAAGCCATCCTCCTCAAGCTCTGGAGCAAGGGCGGGAACCGCTTCGTGGTCGTGGACGAGACCAGGAACTGACGGCCGGGTTCAGGTTCGACAGCCGCAACCAGCCGGGCCGGCGGG
>JBJXFY010000457.1:0-3365 GCA_046155815.1 Limisphaerales bacterium
GGAGTACGGCGGCTTGCTTCGGCGCATGCCCTGGACCGGGGCCTTCTTTTTGATAGGGGCCGTCTCGATTTCCGCCCTGCCTCCAACCAATGGATTTGTCAGCGAGTGGCTGGTCTTTCAAAGCCTCTTTCTCAGCTTTCACATCCCCGACATATTTCTGAAGCTGATGCTGCCTCTCGCCGCAGCGGTCCTGGCTCTGACCGGTGCGCTTGCCCTGGCTTGCTTTGCAAAGGCGTTCGGCATTTCGTTTCTCGCTCTGCCGCGAAGCACACATGCCCGACATGCGGAAGAGGTCCCGGTACCGATGCGCATGGGGATGGCGTTGTTAGCCGTCATCTGTGTAGCCCTTGGTCTGGGACCGGTGGCGGTGGTGCCGTTGCTGGATCGGGTTGTCGCGCCCCTCGCGGGTGTGCCGATCGAAGGAAGGGTGCTGGCGATGGATGGATGGGCCCTCGCGCCCGTGAATGTCGAATTCTCGAGCCTCTCCACGCCGGCGTTGGCGCTGTTGCTGGTGGTGCTGTCGATGCTCGGGTTGGGGCTTGCCGTGATGTTCGGTGGCCGCGTGAACACACGCCGGTACAAGACTTGGGGTTGTGGGATCAACCTCGCGCCTCGGATGGAATATACCGCAACCGGTTTCGTCCAGCCGATCAAACGAGTCTTCAGCACCCTCTACCAACCGACCGTCAAGCTCGAAACGGAGTTCCTCAAGGAGTCACGATATTTCGCGAAACGGCGATACTTTGAGTTTCATATTGAACCGATTTTTCACAAGTATCTCTACGATCCTCTGATCGCGTTCTTTACCACCATGGCTGACCGCTTGAGGGTCATCCAGGCAGGAAGCCTGCACCTGTACCTGACCTATATCTTTGTCACGCTCATCGCCCTGCTGTTGCTCGCGGTGTAACCGATGCTGCAAGCCGTCATGCTCCTTGTTGCCCAAACGACAATCTTACTGGCAGTCTCGCCATTGCTTGTGGGTCTGATCCGGAAAGTCAAAGCACGCTTCCAATTGAGACGGGGCGCGCCTGTCCTCCAGCCCTATGCTGATCTCGCCAAGCTCTTCCGGAAGCAGCCGGTGATCTCGACCACCACCTCGTGGATCTTTACTGCGACGCCATACGTTGTGTTCGCCTCCACGCTCTCTGCGGGACTGCTGGTCCCCACGTTCACATCCCAGATCCCTATGAACTTCGCAGGAAACATTATTGCGCTTGTGTATCTCTTCGCGCTGGGAACGTTTTTCTTGATTCTCGCGGGGCTCGATGCCGGATCGGCGTTCGGCGGGATGGGCAGCAGCCGGGAAGCGATCGTGGCCTCGCTGACAGAGCCGGCCATGATGCTTTCCATTTTTGCCATCGCGCTGACCGCCGGCTCCACCAATCTCAGCACCGTGGTTCATAAGACCGCATTAATGGAAGGTATCGTGACGGACCCATCGCCGCATCTCATGGCGTTTGCGGCCCTCTTCATCGTGGCGCTTGCGGAGACCGGGCGGGTGCCGGTGGATAATCCAGCCACGCATCTGGAACTGACCATGATCCATGAGGGGATGGTCCTGGAATACTCGGGGCGCTATCTCGCCTTGATCGAATGGGCGGCCGGCCTGAAATTGGCCGTGTTCCTTTCTCTGATTGCCAACGTCTTCGCGCCCTGGGGTATCGCGACCACGGTGGCGCCTGCCGCAATGGGGATCGGGCTCCTGGTCTACGTGATGAAGATTGCATTGCTTGCGGTGTCGATAGGGGTCATCGAATGTATGTTCGCAAAATTGCGGCTGTTCCGCGTGACGGACTTCCTGGGCGTCGCCTTTATCCTGGCGCTGCTCGGACTGTTGTTCTTCTACATTCTTCGGAGCTGAGTGGATGCCGATACTGCCTCATATTGGATCGCAACTCGTCGACTTGTGTTCGGCCTTACTCCTGCTCACCTGTTTCGCGATTGTGGCGCAACGCCGGCTCTCGGCCTGCGTCGATCTGTTCGCGCTGCAGTCGGGCTTTCTCGTCGTGACGGCAGCGCTGGTGGCCTATCTGACCGGGAATCATCATATCTACATCGCGGCATCGCTGACCGGCATCATCAAGGTGGTCGTCATTCCGAGGGTACTCAAAAAAGTCATCGAACGTCTCAACGTCAAACGTGAACTGGTGATGAACGTCACCGTGCCGGCCGGTCTGCTGATCTGCGGCGCTCTGGTCATGCTGGCCTTCTTCATCACACAACCGATCATTCCGCTGGGTTTTCTGCTCACCCGCGATTCTCTGGCCATCGCCCTCGCGATCGTGCTCATCGGATTGTTTACGATGATTGCGAGACAAAAGGCCGTGACGCAACTGGTGGGCTTTCTGGTCATGGAAAACGGTTTGTTTTTGGGAGCCACGGCCGCCACATACGGAATGCCGTTGATCGTCGAACTGGGCGTGTTCTTCGACGTCCTCATCGCGGCGCTGATCGCGGGTATCTATACGAATCGTTTACAAGACGCGTTCGACAGCGTGGATACGAGTCACCTCACCGTGCTCAAAGAATGACGGAGGATTGGTTGATGATCGCTGTCGTGGTCATGTTGGTTGCGCCGATTCTCGCGGGAGGGCTGAGCCTGGTCGTTCACCGGTCCGCCCTGCTCCATGCGATCAACCTCACGAGTATGGGCACGCTCGTGGTTGCAGAAATCATGATCACCCGGACCGTGCTGAGTGAGGGTCCGTTGACAGCGCTGGGACAGTTCGTCTATCTCGACGCCTTGTCGGCCTTCATTCTCGTCATCATCGGAGCGGTCGGACTGGCCTGTTCGCTCTACATGCGCTCCTACATGGACGAACAGGTCGCGCGAGGCGTCATCGCGCCGAGACGACTCAACCTGTTCTTTTTCCTCTTCCACATGTTTTTGCTGGCGATGGTGATCGCGACCGTGGCGAACAGTGTCGGGGTGCAATGGGTGGCCATCGAGGCAACGACGCTTGCCACAACGTTTCTGATCGCGTTCTGGCGCCGGCGAGAGTCGTTGGAGGCCGGGTGGAAATATCTCATCTTGTGTTCGGTCGGGATTTCGCTCGCGCTGTTCGGTGTCGTGCTCACGTATTACTCGTCGCTGCATGTGCTGGGCGATGTCAGCCAGGCGTTGAATCTGACGCAGTTGTTGCCTGTGGCCGACCGGTTGAATCCGCATGTCCTGAAGCTGGCCTTCATCTTTATCCTGGTGGGCTATGGCACCAAAGTGGGGCTCGTTCCTATGCATAGCTGGTTGCCGGATGCCTACACCGAGGCGCCGGCTCCGGTGGTGGCCATGCTGGCAGGGGTTCTCGAAGTGGTCGCGGTCTATGCGATCCTCCGCATGAGGATGATTGTGGACCACGCCGTCC
>JBJXFY010000190.1:0-9361 GCA_046155815.1 Limisphaerales bacterium
GGCGATCCAGAAGTTGGCGGCCAAGGTTGCTGATGCGCGCGACGTGCTCTATCTCGGACGCGGCTCGTCCTATCCGGTCGCGCTCGAGGGCGCGCTGAAGCTCAAGGAGATCTCCTATCTCCACGCCGAGGGCTATCCTGCCGCGGAGATGAAGCACGGCCCCATCGCCATGGTGGACGCACGGACGCCGTGCCTCGTGCTCGCGCCGCCCGGCCCCCTGCAGGGCAAGGTTGCCGCCAACATCGCAGAACTCCGGGCGCGCGGCGCACCGGTGGCGGCCCTCACCGCCTCCCGCCATGCGCTGACGGCCGGTGCGGTGGATGAAATGATCGAGCTGCCCGCCACCCATGAACTCCTCTTCCCGCTGCTGGCCGTGGTGCCGCGGCAGCTCTTCGCCTACGAGATTGCCGCGCGTCGCGGCCACGACGTGGACAAGCCGCGCAACCTCGCGAGGAGCGTGACGGTGGAATGACGGAACGGCACCGCCGGCCCGCGCCAGACCGTACTTCAGTTCATCCCGCTGCCGCCCTGACTTCCCACCCGCCGCCGAACACACCTCTTGCATGAAGGCCATCATCTACGCCGCCGGCCGCGCCATGCGGCTCGGCCCTGCCTACGCCGAGCAGCCCAAGGTGCTGATCGAGTTCGCCGGTGAATCCCTCCTGGCGCGCCACTGCCGCCGTCTCGCCGCTGCGGGCGTCACCGAGCTGTGCGTCGTCACCGGCCACCGGCGCGAGCTGCTGGCCGACGCGCTGCATCGGCACGCGCCGGTGCATGGCCTCCGCGCCGTCGAGCTCTTCAACCCGGACTACACCGAGGGCAGCGTCCTCAGCATGGCCGTTTCGCTTCCGGTGATCGAGGCTGAGCGCGCGCCGTTTCTCCTCATGGACGCGGACGTGCTGTACGGCCCGGCCCTGCTGCCGCGCCTGCGCGCCTCGCCGCACCGCTCCGCGCTGCTGGTGGACCGCAACTTCTCCCAGGCCGACGAAGACCCGGTGCTGGTCCCGCTGCGGGGTGGCCGGCCGTTCGATCTCGTGAAGAAGTGGCAGGGCGAAGGCGAGGCGCTTGGCGAGTCCGTGGGCTTCTTCAAGGTGGACCCGGCGGACGCGGCGCGGTTGGCTGAGGAAACCCGCGCCCGCGTGGCCGCCGGCCGGCGCCGCGACTCGCTGGACGACGTGCTGCGCGTGCTGGTGCAGGAAGGGCGGCTCGGCGCCGAGGACATCACCGGCGAGCAGTGGACGGAGGTGGACTTCCCGGAGGACGTGGCCTACGCCGCGGAACACGTCCTGCCGTGGGTTCAGGCCGCCGAGGCGGCGGCTCGTTAGGACCGGCCCGGGGCTTTTCGTCTCGCGCGCCCGGCCTGTGGGTGGCGAGGCTCCACCATGCAGATGATCGCGACGCGACGCCGTCCGTGCGCAGAAACCCTGGCGTCGGAGCTCAACCCCGAAGAGCTGGAACGCCTCGTCGCCGCGATCCGCGGCCTGCGTGACGAGGGCTTGCGCGGCGAGCACATTGAGATCGGGACGGCCGCGGGCGGCACGCTCGTACAGATGCTGAAGGCTTTCGGGGACGCCCCGCGGCCGCCGTTCTGGGTCGTGGATCCCATGAACTACTTCCCCGACCAGCTGGCCGCCGTCCACGCCAACCTCTCGCGGCACGGCCTGGATCCCGCCGCCGTGCGCTTCTTCGTCATGCCCAGCACCCGCGCGTTCCGCGAGGCGCAGCACCGGCCGCCACGCGCGGCTTTGCTCTTCATTGACGCCAACCACGAGCTGCACGGCGTCACGCGCGACCTCCGCTGGACGCGCTTCCTCCAGCCGGGCGGCATCGTCTGCCTGCACGACTACGTGCCGGGCGACCGGCTCTGCGGCGTGACGCGGGCGGCCGACCGCTTCCTCGTGCAAAATCCGCATTTCGAACGGGAAAGCCTGACCCGCTCGCTGCTGGTGCTGCGCAAGCGAGGCGAGGGCGGCGGCGGCGAGGTTTCCGCCCTGGAGATCGGGCGCGCGGAGGTGCTGCGGCAGTTTTTGAAGCTCGGGCGTTCGCTGCGCAAGCGGCGCGCCCAGGCCGCCGCCGGTCGTGGATAGGGAAGGCGCTTCCGAAGGCTGTTTCGCCGGGTCCGGCCGGCGACACTCACTACTGCGTCTCCCCGCGGGTCACGTGCAGGAAGACCTTCTCCAGCCCGATCTCGTCCTCGTGGAATTCGAGGAGGCGGTGGCCGGCGGACACGACGGCGGCGGGAACCACGCTGGCGTCCACGTCATGGCTGGTGAGCGTGACCTTGATGCGGCCGTCCACCGGCTCGGCGGCGGTGACTTCCGGACGTGACTTGAGCAGGTCGATCACCGGCTGTGACTCGCCGCCGACCCGGAGCCAGTACACGGCCGTATCGGCCATCTGTTCCTTAACGCCCTGTACAGGGCCGCTGTAGATGAGCCTACCCTTCTCGATGATGGCGACGCGGTTGCAGAGCGCCTGCAGCTCGCTCAGGATGTGCGACGAGATGATGATGGTCTTCCCCATCCGCTGCAGCTCCTGGAGGATGGCCATCATCTCGATGCGGGCCCGCGGGTCGAGGCCGCTGGCCGGCTCGTCCAGGAGCAGCAGGCGGGGATCATGGATCAACACGCGGGCCAGCCCGAGCCGCTGCTGCATCCCGCGGCTGAGCGCGCCGATCAGCGTGCCCTTCTTCTCACTGAGTCCGACCAGCTCGAGCACGTCCGCCACAGTCTTCTCCCGCTGGGCGGTGGGGATGCGGTAGCACGCTCCGAAGAAGTCGAGGTACTCGGTGACTTCCATGTCCTTGTAGACGCCGAAGAAATCGGGCATGTAGCCGATCGTGCGCCGGACCGCGTCCGCCCCGCTCACGACGTCATGTCCAAGCACCTTGGCCGAGCCGGCCGAAGGAACGAGGAAGGTGGCGAGGATGCGCAAGGTGGTGGTCTTCCCCGCGCCGTTGCTTCCAATGAAGCCGAAGAGATCCCCCTGGTGGACGGTGAGGTCCAGGTTGCCCAGCGCAACGAGCGGCCCGTACGTCCGGCTCAATTTGGAAGTCACTACCGCGGGCGTCGCGGCGGGAACATTGTCGGCGGTGCTCATCGATTCGAGTGAGTTCGGAGGGAGACGAGTCACCGCGGCCGGTCGGCCTCGGTGACGGGGACGGCGAGGCGGTACACGGTGTCGCGCTGCTGCCTCCGGGGGGTGAACTGATGGATCGGCGCGGCGGCCCCGGCGCCGCCGGCCCAGGCGAGGATGACGGCCTCTCCGCGCCGGGCGAGGCGTGTGAGGTCGAAGCCTGGAGGCGTCAGCAGCCCTTCCGGTCCCCGCCATCCGGCAGACCCATCGCCAACGCGGGCGGCGGCGAAGCTGGCCGCCAGCAGTCCGTCGAGGCCGCGGTCAATGCGGCCGCTTTCCTGCGCGCCGAAGGCCTGACGCCGCTGATTCACCGCGAAGAGGGCGGTCTGGATCGGCCCGCCCACGGCATCGGCCAGCGGCGTTCCGTCCGCCTGCGGCCCAAGCGGCCGGCGGATCTCCTCGCCCGGCGCCAAGCCTCCAAGCTGGTACACCTTGTCGTCGAGGACGAGACGCACGTCGTCCAGGCGGGCGCCGGAAGCATTGAGCACGCGGACATCCAGGTCGTCCCGCCCGGCGCGGACGACGGCGGCCTCCAGCACGGCGGTGCCGGGCTGGAGCCAGTCACTCACCACGAGCTGGTTCACCCACACCGGCACGAAGGTCTCGGCGACGAATCCTCGGCCGGACTGGATGACGTTCAGCCGGCCGCCGTCACCGGAAGCGGAGGCACCCATGAATTCGCCGCGCACGGAGGCGAAGGGCTGCTCGCTGGCCAGCCGGTAGCTGGCATTCGCGGGAGAGTAGATTGAGCCGAACGTGCGCCCGCGCCAGATCGCGCCATCCCCGCGCGGCAGAATGTCCACGACCTGCAGCTCATTCCATTCCGACTCACCGGCGCGGAGTCGGTAGCCAATGAAATAGATGAGCCCGGAGAAGACGACGACGTAGGCTGGAAAGGTGACCCAGGTCCAGACTTCGCGCTTGAGGCGCCTGAGGACCAAGCGGTCCACCGGTCCGATCACGGCCAGATAGACCAGCAGCAGCGCGAGCAGCACGCCCACAGGCAGCTTGCGGACCTGCCGGCTGTCAATCATGGCTCCCAGGATCCCGTCCACCGGCGTCAAGCCGTAGCGGTTTCCGTCCACCTCGGCCACGAGCTGCTGGGGCGGAACTTCGAGCAGCCGGGCCCAGAACCACGGCCGAAGTTTCCAGGTCCGGAACGGCTCGCGCTCGGCGGCGAAAGCCAGCACGGAGACCCTTCCGCGTCCTTGCCGCGCCTGCACCACCAGCGGATGGCCGGCAGCCGCCAGCAGTGTTTCGCCGCCGCGCGCCTCGCCCAGCACGGCCGGCAGCACGGCCGCCGAGAAATCGCCGTCCGGCGTGAGCGCAAGGTAAGGCTCGACGGCCTTCATCGCGGGAGCTTCCTGTCGCGACGGGCGCCGGCGTGGCCGGCCCGGGGTGAAGTTCTCCGCGGCCGGCGCTTCGGGCGCGGTGACGCCTGTGGCGCGGCGGAGCCAGGTGTCGAGCGCCGCTCCGGCCGGCAGGCTGCCCGCTTCGCGCGGCGCAAACGGCGTCACCGCCGCCAGCCACGGGACCGCCGCAAGATCGCCGGGCTGTTCGAGGCCGACGACGAGGTGCCCGCCGCCCTGCAGCCAGGCGAGCAGTGCGTCGGCCTGTTCCGGGCGGAAATCGGCGGCCCGTTCCCCGCTCAGGTACACGGCGTCGAGGCCCTCAAGCGTGAGGGGATCGGCGGGAAAGGTGCCGGTGTTCAACCGCGCCGCGCCCGGCACGGCCTCAGGCGGGCGGCCCTTGAACTCGGGCAATGTCGGCATCCCAGCGAAGGTGCGCGGCACGGCACCAAGCAGCGGGGTGTCCCACAGGCGGTCCTTGGACTGGATGGCGCCTCGCTCGCCGCGGACCTTGCCCTTTTCGTCGAGCAGCCGGGCCTCCCAGCGTGTGAAGCGGCCGCCCGGGGCGAAGGCCGGGAGCGTGAGCCGCTTGCGGGTGCCGGTGGGCAGTTCCACCAGCAGCCGCCGCGTATGGGCGCGCAGTCCGCCTTCCTGGCCGAGTTCGATGGTGCCGGTGAAGGCCGGACCGTCGTTCATCACCTCGAACACGACGGGAAACCAGGCGCCCTCCCGCACGTTCTCGTCGTAGCCGAGAAAGACGTCGAACTGGAGCTCGGCCCGTGCGGGCGCGGCGAGCCACGCGGTCAGGGCAGCGACCACCGGGAACAGCCCTCGTCGGAGGAGCCGGCTGGCGCGGAAGGGCGGGGGCGGCGTCATGCGGCGTTGGCTTTGGGACAATGGCGGGCGCGGCGCACGGGCGGCAACGGGGAACTCTGCCCGTTGGGCCGCGCGGACCTGGGCGGCGTTCAATGCGGCGGGCCCAAATCCGGCCGCGCACCTCGTTGGGCGACGGCGAACGGGCGTTTTCAAGCTTGGCCAGTCCGGTCCGGCTCCTAACGTCCCGGCACCGTTCGATGGCCACCAACGTCCCCTATTTCGACCTCGCCCCCTCGGTCCGGGCCCTGCGCCCGGAGATCGAGGCCGCGCTCGCCCGTGCGATGGACCGCGCCAGCTTCTGCCTCGGCCCGGACGTCGCTGATTTTGAGCGGGATTTCGCCGCCTTCTGCGGAGTGCGGCACTGCGTCGCCATGAACAGCGGCACGTCGGCCCTGCACGTCGCGATGCTGCTGCTGAACTTGAAGCCCGGTGACGAGGTCATCACCACGCCGTATACCTTCGCTGCCACGAGTTGGGGCATTTCCTACTGCGGCGCACGGCCGGTGTACGTGGACATCGAGCCGGAGACGTTCAACCTCGACCCGCGCCTCGTGGAGCGGGCCATCACCCCGCGCACCAAGGCCATCCTCCCCGTGCATCTCTACGGCCACCCGTGCGACCTCGACGCGCTGGGGGAGACCACCCGCCGGCACGGCCTCCCGCTGGTCGAGGACGCCGCGCAGGCCCACGGCGCGACGTGGCGCGGTCGGCGTGTGGGCGGCTTCGGCGTCACGGCCTGCTTCAGCTTCTATCCCACGAAGAACCTCGGGGCATTTGGCGAGGCCGGCGCCCTGGTCACGAATGACGATGCGCTGGCCGCCCGCGCTCGCTCGCTGCGCGAGCACGGTTCGTCTCGCCGCTATCATCACGACGAGGTCGGCTACAATTACCGCATGGAAGGATTTCAGGGCGCGGTGCTGGGCGTGAAGCTGAGGCATCTCGAGGCCTGGACCGCCGCCCGCCGCACAGCCGCCGCACGCTACACCGGGTTGCTGGCCGGCACGCCGCTCGTGCTGCCCCGCGGGCGCGAAGGCGCTGACAGCGCGTGGCATCTTTACACCGTCCGCGCTCCCCGCCGTGACGAGCTGAAGGATTTCCTCGCTGCGCGCGGCATTGGCTCGGCCGTGCACTACCCCGTGCCCCTGCAC
This sequence comes from Limisphaerales bacterium, assembly GCA_046155815.1. Lineage (GTDB taxonomy): Bacteria > Verrucomicrobiota > Verrucomicrobiia > Limisphaerales > CAIMTB01 > JBJXFY01. The sequence continues at coordinate 6,509 of JBJXFY010000190.1, forward strand.
CTGCAGAAATGCTACGCGGACCTGGGCCACCGGCCCGGCGACTTTCCGGAAGCCGAGCGCGCCTGCCGCGAAGTGCTGAGCCTGCCGTTCTTCCCGGAGATCACGGAGGCGCAGCAGCAGGCCGTGGCCTCGGCGGCGAGGGAGTTCTGCGGATCAGGCGCGTGACCCCAGTTGTTGTGCATCCTCCGGTAATCACGGGATGCTCTTGACGCTGGCTTGCCGGCGCCTCGGGGCCGGCCCGCCGGCGGCGAGCAGACTGGTGATTCTGCCGGCGATCCAGGCGTTCGCGCCTTTCGTGAACAGGAAGCTGGCGGGCGACGGAGTTGAAATTGGCCTCCCGGCCCCCAGCGAAGGGTCTCCCGTAAGCACCGGCAGGTGGGCTTTGCCCATTGCAGTCACCCGGGACGCGGAGGAGCGCCTGGTGGGCATGCACGTAGGGACGACTCTGGCGGCCATGCGGCGCGGCGTTGGCCGGCCTTCGAAGGCTGCGCGCGCGGGCGCCGGGGAAGGGGTTGTGCAGGTTGCCGGCCGGTTCCTTTCTTCCGCGCGCTGAATTCCCCGCTAGGCTGGCCGTCTGTGATTTCCGTGAAGCGCCTGCCGCGCCTGCTCCCGCTGCTGTGCCTTGCCGCGTTCCTCGCCCGCGGCGCGGAGGATCCCTTCGCCGCCGGTGTCCGCACCAGTGACCCGTTGCCCCCGGCGGAGCAGCAGGCAAAGTTCCGGCTGCCGCCCGGCTTCGAGATCCAGCTCGTCGCCTCCGAGCCGGACATCCACAAGCCGATGAACCTCGCGTTCGACGCCGCGGGCCGGCTGTGGGTCACGACGTCCATCGAGTATCCGTGGGCCGCGCCGACGAACCGCCCCGGCCGCGACCGCGTAATGATCTTCGAGGACTTCGGCCCCGACGGCCGCGCGCGGAAGGCCACCGAGTTTGCGGGCGGGCTGAACATCCCCATTGGCGTGTATCCGTTCCGCACGGACACCAGTGGATGGAAAGCCGTGGTCTGGACGATCCCCCACATCTGGCTCATGGAGGACACGGACGGCGACTCGCGCGCGGACAAACGCACGCCACTGTACGGGCCGTTCGACTGCACGCGCGACACGCACGGCAACCAGGCCAGCTTCCGCCGCGGCTTTGACGGCTGGCTCTACGCCACGCACGGCTTCAACAACGACTCGTGGATCACCAACCGCGACGGCTCCGTCATCCACCTGAACTCCGGCAACACGTACCGGATGCGGCTCGACGGCTCGAAGCTCGAGCATCATACGCACGGCCAGGTCAACCCCTTCGGCCTCGCCTGGGATCCGCGCGGCAACCTCTACTCGAGCGACTGCCACAGCGCGCCCATCTACCAGCTCCTCGCGGGCGGCTTCTACCCGAGCTTCGGCAAGCCGCATGACGGCCTCGGCTTCGCGCCCGTGATGCTCGAGCACGCGCACGGCAGCACCGCGATTGACGGCGCGTTCTACTACGCGGACGACCTCTGGCCCGCCGAGTACCGGGACATGTTCCTGATCGGCAACGTCATGACCAGCCGGCTGAACCGCGACCGCCTCGAGTTCGTCGGCTCGACGCCCAAGGCCGTTGAGCAGCCCGACTTCCTCACCACGACCGACCCGTGGTTCCGCCCCGTGGACAATACGCTCGGCCCGGACGGCGCGCTGTACGTCGCCGACTTCTACAACCGCATCATCGGCCACTACGAGGTCCCGCTCGCCCACCCCGGCCGCGACCGCGAGCGCGGCCGCCTCTGGCGCGTCGTGTACCAAGGTGAGAATGGGAAGCCAAAGCTGCGCCCCGCCGCGCTGCCGGTGGATCTCCCCGGCCTGCTCGCGGAGCTTGGATCGCCCAACCTCACCCGCCGCCTGCTGGCGATGGGCGAAGTCCAGGACCGCTTCGGGGCCTCCGCCACGCCCAAGGTGCTGGAGGCGGTGGAACGGCCGGAGAATCCGTTTCAGCACATCCACGCGCTCTGGCTCCTGCATCGCCTTAACCCGCCCTCGCCCGCCGCCGGGCCGCTGCCCGCGCTGCTCACGCGGGCCTCGGAATCGCCCGCCGCGCTCATCCGCGTCCACGCCGCCCGGATCGCCGCCGACATCCTGGACCGCGACCAGCGGCCGGGCCTCGCGCTGCACACGGACTACGTCGCCGCCGCCCACGCGGTCGCGTCGCGCGGGCTGGCCGACGCCGACGGCCTTGTGCGGCGCTGCGCCGCGGAGGCGCTCGGCAACTTTGCCGGAGTCTCCGTGCTCCCGCCGCTGCTGGACGCCCTGGCCCGGGCCGACGCCGCGGACACCCACCTCGTGTACGTCCTGCGGAAAAGCATCCGCAACACGCTGGCGCGGGAGGGCGGCTTCACCGAGCTCGCCAAGGCGCCGGTGGAGCAGCGCGCGCTCGTCGCCGACATCCTGCCCGCGGTGCCGACCGCCGCCGCCGCCACCTACATCATCCGGAACCTCGCCGCGCTCCGCGCCGACCCGGAGAACACCGCCCGCCTGCTCCAGCACGCCGCCCGCCACGCGCCTGCCGCCGAGCTGGATGCCCTGGCCCGGACCGCCCCGACCGCGCTGGGCGAGGACGTCACCGCGCAGCTCGCCCTCTTCCGCAGCGTGCAGCAGGGCCTCGCGCAGCGCGGCCTGAAGCCCTCCGACGCCGTGCTCGACTGGGTGGAGGACATTGCGAAGCGGCTCATCCCCACGCTGGCCGTGGACGCGACCGGGTGGCGCAACCTGCCGCTCGACACCGCCGCCAAGGCCACGAACCCGTGGGACTGGGAGGAACGCACCGCCGCCGACACCGGCCGGCGGGAGCGCCTGCTCTCGAGCCTGTCGCGCGGCGAAGCCCTTACC
>JBJXFY010000198.1:0-6661 GCA_046155815.1 Limisphaerales bacterium
GCATCAAGGAGGCGAGGCCCGCGTCGATCCGCGGATGGGCGCCGCATCCGCTGCGCGGCACAGAGGGGCTCCGAGGCCATGCCCCGTCGAAGTTGCGAGCGGCTCCGGAGTTGATTTAAGGCTTGGCAGCGGGCGGTCCGTTGCTTATCCAAGAATTAAGCCGTAGTCCCGCCATGAGTTCCCGACTTGTCCGTGGGTTTCGCAGCGGTTATGCCGCATCTGCCGGGTTGCTGCTGCTGGCGACACCATCGCGGGCCCAGGTCCAGATCACCGGCGCGACGCTCGCCGCCGACGGACGGCCCACCGTTACCTTCCAGTCCGGCGCGGACGCCTATCACCTCCTGCTCCGCGGCGCCACGGCGGACTTGATCCAGACGCCGGCCAACGCCCGGCTCGGCGTCGCGGGCGCAGCCACGCTGGCGGACCGCGCGCCGCTGGCCGGAGGCGCCGCCGCCTTCTACCGCCTGCGCGAGGTGCCGCGCTCGGCTCCGCTGGACGTGGACCACGACGGCATGGACGACCTCTACGAGCTGGTCCGGCCCGCGATCCTCGACCTGCTGGACCCAGCCGACGCCGACGAGGACGCGGACGGCGACGGCCTGACGAACCGGGAGGAATACCAGCGCGGCTCGGACCCCGAGGCCGCCGGGCTGACCACGCTCAGCACCTCGCCGGTGAGCGGCGAGCGCGCAGTGTCCGTGAACCGGGAGTTCGTGGTGCGCTTCAGCCAGCCGCTCGGCGCGGGCGCGGCGCTGGACACCACGCGCTTCTTCGCGACCGCGAACGGCCGGCGCCTCCTCGGGCGCGTGGACCTCGCGGCCGACCGCCGCTCCGCGACGCTCTTCCACCTTGAGCCGCTGCCGGGGAGCGCCCGCGTGCACGTGCGGTTCGACGCGACGCAGCTCCCCGACCGCAACGGCCGCGCGGTGGACGCGGATGGCGACGGCCTCGCGGGCGGCATCCGCATCGTGGACTACGACACGGCGTCCGGCACGCTGGTGGCGGGCACGGCGGTGGTCGGGCGCGTGTTCGCGTCGGAGTTCCTGCCCGGCGGCGTGGTGAACCGTCCGCTGGCCGGCGTCACGATCACCGTGGACGGCCAGGAACAGGGCCTCCGCGCCGTGACCGACGCGCTGGGCAACTTCCGCCTCGATCCCGCGCCGGCCGGCGAGTTCTTCGTGCATGTGGACGGCCGGACCTCACCGGACAGCGAGTGGCCCGGCGGGGCCTACTACCCGTTCGTCGGCAAGAAATGGACTGCCCTCGCGGGCCGCCCGGACAACCTCGCCGGGGGCCATGGGGAGATTTACCTGCCGAGGATCGAGGCCGCCGCGCTCCAGCCGGTGAGCGCGGTGCAGGACACGGTGGTCCGCTTTCCGGCCGGCGTCACCAACGGGAACCCCGACTTCACCGGCGTCTCGATCACCGTGCCGGCCAACGCGCTCTTCAGCGAGAGCGGCTCGCGCGGCGGCCGCGTGGGCCTTGCGCCCGTCGCGCCGGACCGCCTGCCGGAGCCGCTGCCGCCCGGCCTGAACCTGCCGCTCGTCATCACCGTGCAGACGGACGGCCCGGCAAACTTCGACCGCCCCGTACCGGTACGCTTCCCCAATCTGCCCGATCCCGTTACGGGCGAGCTGCCGCCGCCCGGCGCCCGGCTGGCGCTGTGGAGCTTCAACCACGACACCGGCCGCTGGGAGATCCAAGGCGCGGCCTTCGTCACGGCGGACGGGAAGTACGTCGAGAGCGCGCCCGGCGTGGGCATCCGCCAGCCCGGCTGGCATGGCATCGCGCCCGGCGTCGGGGCGGTCGGCGGGCTGCTCGTCCAGGGCGTGCCGCTCCAGCCGTGCGACGGCACCGGCCCCTGCGACGACGGCGACCCCTGCACGGTCAACGACCGCTGCCTCAACGGCCGCTGTCTGGGGGACCCGCCGGCCGGCGCGGATTTTTGCGGGCCCAACCAGGACATTGGCGTGGACGCGGGCGGCTGGCGCGAGACGGCCAATGATGCCGACGCCAGCGGCAGCTACTGCCAGCCGGACAAGCCCACGGATTCATCCATCGTCTGCTACGATGCCGTGACCAAGACGTGGAAGCTGCGGCTCACCGGGGTCCGTGCCGGCGGGCTCGTGAACACCAGCATGTCCGGCAGCATGGAGCCGCAGCTGGGCGTCAACGTCACCTCGAACAACTACTGCACCGTCATCCAGACGCTGAAGGGCTACGTGGGCCGCGGCCGGGCGACGGGGGCGGACGGCTGGCATTCCCGCGCCGCCAGCCTCGCGCACGAGCGCTCGCACCGGGACGACGAGTTCATCCCCATCACCCGACGGCGCTGGCGTGAGCTCGAGCGCGCGGTCGAGGCCATCTGCATCCCCTGCACCGTGCCGCGCGCCGAGGCCGAGCGCCGCCTGCGGGCGCGCCTCACGGCCCTCGCCAACCAGGCCTGGCGGGACGCGCTGGCGGACTGGGACATCGTCTCCCCGCCGCACATCCACGACACGCGGCGCAACGACGGCCCCTACCAAGTTGCCCAGCGCGTGCTGGACGGCATCATCACCGGCATCCGCGGGCACGCCACCGGGCAGGGCTGGCCGGCCTGTCCGCCGGGCGTGCTGCTGGCGGGCGTGCCCGGCCGACGGCTGGTGGAGGATCCTTGGTGCCTCCCGGCCGGCCCCTCGCTGCAGGGGTTGTTCGGCCCGGTTTTGCTCGGGCCGGCATCCGGGTTCTCCAACCTCGTCGTCACCGCCAGCGCGGCGGTGCTGGCAGCGGGTGCCGCCGCCCAGATCACCGCCACCGGCCTCTACCTCGACGGCAGCACGCTGGACCTCACGCCCGCCAGCCGCGGCACATTCTACGCCTCCGGCGACCCGGCCGGGGTCACCGTCGGCGAGGACGGCCGCGTCACGGCTGTCGGCCCCGGCAGCACCGAAATCACGGTGCGTCACGTCATGAGCCATGACATGCGGCCCATCATGGCCGCCGTGCTCTTCCGTGTCCGCTCCCCCGACGACCGCGACGACGACGGCCTCCCCAACGCCTGGGAAGTTGCCCGCGGCCTGGACCCCGACAACCCCGCCGACGCCCCCGCCGACACGGACGGCGACGGGCTGACCAATGCCGGGGAGTTCGAGCACGACACGAACCCGCGCAACCGCGACACCGACGGCGACGGCCGCGGCGACGGCACGGAGGTTCTCGCCGGCTCGGATCCCCGCGTGGCCGACGCGGCACCGGGGGCATCGGCCGAAGGGCTGCACTACTTCCTCCTGCTGGACCTTGATTCCGGCAACATCGTGCAGCGCGGCGTCGCCGGCAGCCAGGGTCGCGCGCACGACAACCTGATCCTCGCCCCCGACCGCCGCTATCGCGAGTGGGTGCTGCAGGCCGCGACGCTGGACGTGGCGAGCGTCGAGTTCACCACGCCCGCCTCCGGTGAGACGTTTGAGATTCCGGCCTTCGTCTTCCATCCGGACGACTCCGGCGACACCGACGGCGACAGCCTCGACAACACCGGCGAGTTCATCCTCGGCACCGGCGAGGAGGACGCGGACTCGGACGACGACGGCCTGCTGGACGGCGCCGAGACCCGGCAGGGAACGAACCCGCTCGACGGCCGGGCCGTGGCCACGGGCGTGATCGGTTCCCTGGACCTGCCGGGCAACGCGGTGGACCTGGCGGCGGTCAACGACCTGGCGGCCGTGGCGCTCGAGGAGCAGGGCGTGGCCGTCTTCAACGTGTTCAACGGGCTCAACCCCACGCTCATCGGCCGCGTGGACACGCCCGGCCGCGCAGTGCGCGTGGCGCTCGCCGGCACCTACGCCGCCGTGGCGGACCAGGGCGCGGGGCTGGCCATCCTGGATCTCGCCGACCCGCCGGCCGCGCGGCTGCGGCACTCGATCCCGCTCAACGGCTCCGTGGAATGCGTCACGGCGGCGGGCGGCTTCGCCTTCGCCGGCACGAGCGCCGGCGAGGTGGCGATGGTGGACGTGGCGTCCGGCCTCGTGCTGTCGCGCGCGGCCATCGGCGGCAGCGGGCCGCTCGTGGACCTCGTGGCGGCGGGCGATTTCCTCTACGTGCTGGCGGGCGCCACGCTGCACGTCCTCGCCTACCGCGACGGCGCGCTCGAGACGCTGGGCGCCGTCCCGCTGCAGGCCGCCGGCCAGGGCCGGCGGCTGTTCGTGGGCGGCGGCGTGGCCTACGCCGTGCATGCCCGGGGCTACAACACCTTCAGCCTCGCCCAGCCCACGGCGCCGGTGCTGATCGCGGCCGGGCAGACGGCGCAGTTCGGCTGGAAGCAGATCGTGCTCAACGGCACCGGCCTCGGCCTCGCCGCCGTCAGCCCCAACTCCACCCTCGACGGCCCCCACAACGTCTCGCTCTACAACACAGCCGACCCCGCCGTGACCGACGCCTTCCAGACCACGTTCGTCACGCCCGGCGTCGCCTTCGCCACCACGCTCTACAACGGCCTCGCCTACGTCGCCGACGGGCAGTCCGGCCTGCAGGTGGTGAACTACCTCGCCTTCGACAGCCGCGGCGTGCCGCCCGGCATCACGCTCAGCACCGGCTTCGCCGCCGGCGCGGCCGAGGAGGGCCGGCTCATGCGCCTTTCCGCCGCGGTCACGGACGACGTGCAGGTCCGCAACGTCGAGTTCTACGTGGACGGCCTGCGCGTTGCGACCGACGGCAACTACCCCTTCGAGGTCTTCGCCTACGCGCCCGTCATCGCGCCCGGCCGCAGCAACGTCACCCTGCGCGCCCGCGCCACGGACACCGGCGGCAACGCCGCCTGGAGCACGGAACTCGTCCTCGCGCTCGTGCCGGACGCCACCCCGCCCCGCGCCACGCGCTCCGTGCCCTTCGCCGGCGCGCTCACCGGCGGGCCGGAGTCGGCGGCGGTCTTCTTCAGCGAGCCGCTCGACCTCGCCACGCTCGGCGCGGCCTCCGTCCAGCTCCTCGCGGCGGGGCCGGACGGCGCGCCGGGCACGGCCGACGACGTGCCGGTGCCCGCCGAACTCGAATGGCGCGAGACCGCCAACGCCGTCTTCCTCCGCCTCGCCGCCCGCCTCGGTCCCGGCACGTACCGGCTGCGCGCCACCACCGCGCTCACCGATCCGGCCGGAAACCCGCTGGCCGCCGAATTCATCGCCGGCTTCCGCGTCTTCGACTTCCGCGACGACGACGGCGACGGCGTGCCGGACGAGCTGGAGCCCGGCCTGGGCCTCGACCCCACGCGCGCGGACACGGACGGCAACGGCCTCGTGGACGGCCGCGAGGATCCGGACTTCGACGGCCTGATCACGTCGTGGGAAATCCTGGCCGAGACCAATCCCGGGCTGGCCGACACCGACGGCGACGGCCTCACCGACGGGTTGGAGGACGCCGACGGCGACGGCCTCACCAACGCGCAGGAGGCCGCCCTGGGCACGCACCCGCGCCTGCCGGACACCGACGGTGACGGCTGGAGCGACGAGGCCGAGTTTGCCGGCCGCAGCGACCCGCTGAATCCCACCTCGCGGCCGCGCTATTTCGTGACTGGCCGGCCGCCGGTCGCGGCGCTGCGGCTCGGCGTGCCCGCGTCGTGCGGGCAGCCGTTCTTCATCGTGGGCCGGCCGCCGGTGGCCGCGCTCCGCACGGGCGTTCCCGGCGCCGGCGAGCAGCCCTACAACACGGTCGTCGCCCGCCCCCCCGTCGCCGCCCTGCGCACGGGCATCCCGACGTCGGGTGAGCAGCCCTACAACACGGTCGTCGCCCGCCCACCCCTGAGCGCGCTGCGCACGGGCCTCCCCGGGGCCGGCGAGCAGCCCTACAACACCGTCATCGCCCGGCCTCCAGTCGGGGTCGAATACGCCCCGTGAACCCTTTCCAGCCCACCTTCCCTTCAACCAACCCTCCAGCCATGAACACCATCCTGCGAAAGACCCTCCTCGGCGTGCTCGTCGGCGGCGGCCTGCTGGCCGCCCACGGCCAGGCCTTTGACTCCGGCAGCACCGGCGCCTACGGCCCGATCAACGTCAGTGCCGCGGACGTCACGCTCGACGTGCCGGCCAGCGGCATCTTCCACGCCACCACGGTGAACGTCAGCGGAGGCCGCACCCTGCGCTTCAAGGCCAACGCCCTGAACACGCCCGTCACCATCCTCGCCACGGGCGACGTGACCCTCTCCGGCGTCATTTCCGTAAATGGCGACCCCGGCACGCAGAACGCCCCCGGCAAGGGCGGCCCCGGCGGCTTTGACGGAGGCGTGCCGGGCTCCGTCGGCACCCCGCCCGGCGATGGCCAGGGCCCGGGCGCGGGCCGCGCGGGCGAGAACAGCCAGAACCAGGACGGGGCCGGGACCGCCGCCTACGCCACCCGCCCGGTCGCCGGCCAGAGCACGCGGCACGGCAATGCTTATGGGAGCGCCCTGCTCATCCCGCTGGCCGGCGGCTCCGGCGGCGGCGGCACCGTCGGCACGCCCGGCTTTGGCGGCGGCGGCGGCGGCGGCGCCCTCCTCATCGCGTCCAGCACGCGCATCCAGGTCAACGTTGGCGCCCGCATCACGGCCGACGGCGGCTACAATACCTCGCCCGCCGTCCATTGCGGCAGCGGCGGGGCCATCCGCCTCATCGCCCCGGTCGTGGCCGGCAACGGCACCCTCCAGGCCCGCGGCGGCGCCCCC
>JBJXFY010000211.1:0-6443 GCA_046155815.1 Limisphaerales bacterium
GCCGCGGCCAGCCGGTCTCCTGGAAGGCGGTGTGGAAGTAGATGCCGCCGTTCGAGCCGGGCTTGGTCATCACGTCCACCTTCAGCTCGAAGTTTTTGAAGGGCTTCGCGTCGCCCATGTAGAAGAGGTGCGAGCGCGGACCCTCGGCGACGAACGCGCCGTCCTCGATGCGCCACGCCTTGGCGTCGGCATCGCCGATTTTCCAGCCGTCAAAGGTCTTGCCGTCCGAGAGCAGCTTGAAGCCGGGCTCGACGTCGGCGGCGAAGGCGAGGGAGGCCGTGAGCGCGGCCAGCGGGATGGAGAGGGCGAGAACGCGTTTCATGGTGTGCGGCAATGCGTGCGGCGCGGGGCGCGGATTGGCAAGCGGATAGGGGCCGGGCTCACTTCAGGCCCGCCCGCCGCTTCACGGACTCGACGATCGTCCGGTCGTCGTCGCCGTGCTCCCGGACGAGCCGAAGGAAGTCCGCCAGGGTGGTGTTCATGCGCCGCACGAATGGGCGGTCGCCGCCGCAGCCGTACATGAGGTCGGCGGGCATCTCGCCGCGCAGCTTGAGGCGGGCCTTCACGATCAGCCGCGGCAGCCACGCGATGCCGTCCACCTCCTGCGCCTTCGGCGGCAGATCCGCCATGCGCGCCACCCGGCCAGACTTCTTCCCAGCCATGACCCGGACGAGGTAGTCGCGCCGGAGGGCCTGGATTTCCAGCGCCTCGTCCACGCCTGGTTCGCCGTAGCCGAGGTAATCGTCCACGAAGTCGAACATCTCCTGCGCCGTGCAGCCGATGCCCTCGAGGAACGCGGCGTCGCGCGCGTCGAACATCCGGTCCGGCGAGCGGCGCCCCGCCTGCCACGCCGCCACGCCGCGCTGGAACACCGCCCGGAACTCCGACTGCCAAGTTTCGTCCTGCATGGTGGGCATCGTGTGGGCGGCGGGCGGCCCGCACAACGCCCGCGCCCGCGCGTCCACGCGCCGCCAGCCGCGGGCACGGTAGCCGCCCACGACGATCACAAACGCCGCGGCGCACAGGTAGAACGTGCGGTCGCCGTGCCACGACACCACGAGGCCCTCGACCGCGAGATCCAGCAGCACCGCCGCGTGCCAGAGTACATCCGGGGCGTTGAGGAAATAACTGCTGCGCCGGGCGAAAAGGAACAGCGCGCCAAGTCCCGCCACGGCGGCGAGCGTCACCACGACCACGGTGGTCCGTGGCCGGCCATGCCACGCCTCGAACGTGGCGACGTATCCGGCCAGCAGCACGAGGCTGAACCACCAGCGGCGCATGCCGGGAGCATTCGACCGCGGCGCGGCGGGGCAAGCGTCGGCGGTTTCACGTTTACCGGCGCGCGCACCGCGAGTAACCAGCGGGTGGCATGTCGGATTTTCTCGAACTCGTGGCCGGTCTTCCGCAGCGGCGTTGCGCGGCGGGCGAGGTGCTCCTGCAGCAGGGCGCGCCACCTGGCGGGCTGTTCGTGCTGCTCGCGGGCGGGGTGGAGATCCTGCGCGACGACGTGCGCGTGGCGCGGGCGACGGAGCCCGGCGCGGTCTTCGGCGAGATGTCCGTGCTGCTGGAGCGGTCCTGCACCGCCACGGTGCGGACCCTGGTGCCGTCCACGTTTGCGTGCGTGGCGGAGCCGCTGGAGTTCCTGCGCCGGACACCGGTCGCCAGCCTCCATGTGGCGAGGCTGCTCGCGGACCGGCTCGACGGGCTGAACCGCTATCTCGTGGACGTGAAGCTCCAGTACGAAGGGCACGACCACCTCGCGATGGTGGATGAAGTCCTCGAGACGCTCATGCAGCGCCAGCCGCGCCGGTCGCCGCGCTGACCGGCCCCGGCCCGGCTGCGCCGAGCCGCCGCACGTCCACGCCGTTGAAGGAGACCCATTCGGCATCGAGGGTGTCGAGGTCCAGGGTCAGGCACGTCGGCGATGGGCCGATCTGCCGGCCTGGGTTGAACACCCAGGTGGCGCCGATCCGGTCAATCCACGACCCGCCCTCGAGGAAGGGCGCGTTGTGGATGTGGCCCGAAAGCACGAGGTCGGGTGAATGGCGGCCGATCCACTCCACGAGAAACTCGTCGCCGCCAAACCGCTTCCCCGTCCAGCTCACCGGCGAGCGGTCGGGCGGGGCGTGATGAATCCAGACCCACCGCGCCGGCCGCGGCGAGGCGGCGCGCGCGAGCTGGCGCTCCAGTTCCGCCCGCGATTCCGGCCCGTCCCACCAGGGGCACAGCGTGAAGGTCGTGCCGCCCAGCTCCACGCTGTCACCGTCCACGAACACACGGGGAGACTTCACCTGGTGGAGCCACGCGGCGGCGGATTCGCCGGCCGGTGTGTGGTGGTCGCCGTCGTGGTTGCCGGAGGTGACGAGCACCGGCGCGTCCGCGCTGATCCGGGCCAGGTACTTCTCGACCACGGCGATCTGCACATCCAGGTCCAGCCTGCCGGCCAGGTCAAGCAGGTCGCCGCCGATCAGCACCGCCCCAAACTCGTGCGCGTGCGCGGCCACCCAGTCGAACTGCTTGAGGGTGTAATGGAGGTCGGCGGTGTAGAGCAGCCGCATGGTTCGCCGAAGGGTCAGCCGTCCGCCCCGGCGCGTCGAAGCAAAACCTCCGCCGCCCCGGCTTGTGGCGGGCTCACCCTGCGCCACCCTGTGACGTCATGCTGACGCTGGAGGATCTCGCCGGGCTGGCGGCCCAACACCCGGAGGCGCTGCGGGTGCAGGTCGCGGAGTTTTCGCTTCGCGGTCGGCTGCTGCCCTTCAACTCGCGTCCCGCCGTGATGGGAGTCGTAAACCTTTCCCCCGATTCGTGGTACCGCGAGAGCGTCGTGCTCTCGGCGGAAGCCGCGATCGAGCGCGGGGCCGTGCTGGCCGCGCAGGGCGCGGACGTCATTGACCTCGGCGCGGAATCCACCCTGGCCCACGCCGCACGCGCGGACGCCGCGCTGCAGAATGGCCGGCTGCTGCCCGTGGTCCGGGAGCTGGCGGGTCGGGGGATCGCCGTCTCGGCCGAGACGTACACGCCGACCGTAGCGCGGGCGTGCCTCGAGGCTGGAGCGGTTGTTCTCAACCTGACCGGCGTGGACCCGACGGAGGAAATGTTCCACCTGGCCGCCGCGCACGATGCGGCGGTGATCCTCTGCTACGTGCAGGGCGAGCACGCCCGCGCGTTGGGTGACTTCGATTTTGGCACCGACCCGGTGGTGGGGATGCAGGAATTCTTCGGGCGCCAGGTCGAGCGGGCCACGCGCTGCGGCGTAACGCGGCTTTTCGTAGATCCGGGGCTGGGATTTTACTACCGCAACCTCCAGGACAGCGCGGTGCGCGTGCGGCACCAGATGGCGGTGTTCCTGAATACCTTCCGCCTCCGGACGCTGGGATGGCCCGTCTGTCACGCGCTGCCGCACGCATTCGAGTACTTCGGCGAGGAGGTGCGGAGCGCGGAGCCCTTCTTCGCCGTACTGGCGGCGTTGGGCCGCACGGACCTTTACCGTACGCACGAGGTGCCCCGTACCCGTGCGGTCCTGCGGGCGCTCGGCGTGTACTGAAGGACGCGTGGCCGGGCCCGCACAGCGGGGGCCGGGGCGGCGAAACCGCGCTGGAAACCGGCCGGCCGCAGGGCGGCCCCGCGTTGACGCGCTGGCGGGCGGCCCAAATAGTCGCCCAGCATGAATTACGACATCGGGCATCTCCTGCGGCGCTGGGACTATACGCCCGGCGCCACGCAGGTGAGGCAGGTCAAGGGGCGCGACGGGCTGCCGAAGCTGCAGCTCCGGCTCGACCTCGGCATCCTGCAGATGGAGGTGGAGGGCCGTCCCGACGGGAAGAAGCCGATGGGCCACGCCTCATGGCTCGATTTCTATCAGGCGCGGCTGCGCGAGCACCAGGAGGAGGCGGGCGGCGAGACGGGCTTTGGCCTGGCGGCGGAGGATTGCGAGCGGCTGCACCACGAGGCCATCCAGTACTACCACCGGGCGGTCTGCCTGGGCGCGATCGGCGATCACGCCGGCGTGGTGCGCGATGCGCAGCACAATCTGGACATTCTCCACCTGCTTGCCGGTCTTTCCACTTTTCCGCAGGCCGCGGCGCTTCGTCACGCACTGGGACCGCAGGTCGTCGTGCTCCGCACACGTTCCCTCGCGGAACCGGCCATCGCCAAGAAGCGCCTCGCGGAGGCGATCCGCGCCATCGAGCAGGGCATCGCCGACGTGAAGGCGATCCGCGCGGGATCGGAGGACGAGGGGGAGGAGGACGCGCCCGAGGTGGAGTTTCTCGAGGGCTGGCTCAAGGATCTTCGTGGCAAGGCGCCGCTCAGCCCGCGGCAGAAGCTCGAACGGCAGCTCGACGAGGCCGTACAGCGGGAGGATTACGAGACCGCCGCGAAAGTGCGCGACCAGCTGAAGCGGCTGGAGGCGTGACGGCGATGGCCGGGGCGTCCGCGTTCCGGCCGACGTTCGGCGGGTTCAGCCGGTATCTCTGGCCGCGGGGGCTCAACAAGCCGGCCGGGCCGTGATTCCCGGCAAAAATAAGGGCGGGCCCTTGTGGGCCCGCCCTGCGCCATTCTGAAGGAGCAGTTTCCGGCGGCTCAACCCTGCTTGTCGCGGGCGGCGCGGGCCTCGTCGGCGGCGTCGAACGCGTGCTGGAGCGCAACGAGGTCCTCGCCAGGCTTGAGCTGGTCGAGGAGCTTCTGCTCTTCCTTGAGCTGCTCGGCGGAGTAGTTGGCGGCCTTGATGGAGAGGCCGATGCGGCGCTCGCCGCGGTCGATCTTGATGACGCGGGCGGTGACCTCCTGGCCGGCCTGAAGGACGTTCTTGATCTTGTCCACGCGATCCTCGCTGACCTGCGAGATGTGGACGAGGCCGTCGATATCATTGTTGAGGCCGATGAAGGCGCCGAAGCTGGCGAGCTTGGTCACCTGGCCGGTGACGAGGTCACCGACCTTGTAGTGGCGGTCGATATGCTCCCACGGATCCTCGCCGAGCTGCTTGAGGCCAAGCGCGATGCGCTGGTTGGGCTTGTCCACCTCCAGGACGGTCGCCTCGACTTCGTCGCCCTTTTTCAGGACCTCGCTCGGATGGTTGATCTTGCGGGTCCAAGAGAGGTCGGAAACGTGGACCATGCCGTCAATGCCCTCCTCGAGCTCGACGAAGGCGCCGTAGCTGGTGAGGTTGCGCACCTTGCCCTTCACGCGGGTGCCGGGCTGGTACTTGGCCTCGGCCTGGTCCCACGGGTTGGTGTCGAGCTGGCGGATGCCGAGCGAGATCTTCTGTTCCTCGCGGTTGATTCCGAGCACGACGGCCTCGATTTCCTGGCCTTGCTTGAGGACGTCGGAAGGCTTGGCGATGCGCTTGGTCCAGGAGAGTTCGGTGACGTGGATGAGACCTTCGACACCGGGCTCGATTTCCACGAACGCACCGTAGGGCACGAGGTTCACGACCTTGCCCTTCAACTTCTGGCCGACGGTGTACTTGGCATCGATGTTGTCCCAGGGGTTCTGGAGCTTCTGCTTGAGGCCGAGGGAAACGCGTTCCTTCTCCTTGTTGACATCGAGCACGACGACATCCAGGTCCTGACCGACCTTGAGGATCTCGCTCGGGTGGCCGACGCGGCCCCAGGACATGTCGGTGATGTGCAGGAGGCCATCAATGCCGTTGAGGTCGATGAAGGCGCCGAAATCGGTGATGTTCTTGACGGTGCCCTTGCGGATGTCGCCGGGCGTCATGTCGGTGAGCAGCTTCGAGCGGCGGTCGGCGCGCTCCTGCTCGATCAGCTCGCGTCGGGAGAGGACGATGTTCTGGCGGTCCGTGTTGATCTTGAGGACCTTGAACTCGTAGGTGTTGCCGACGAAGATTTGGAGGTTCTTCGGCGGGGTGATGTCCACCTGCGACGCGGGAAGGAAGGCCTCGACGCCGATGTTCACGAGCAGGCCGCCCTTGACGGCGCCCTTGACCTTGCCGGTGACGGTGGCGCCCTCGCTGGCGCTCTGGACGATCTTCTCCCAGTTCTGCTTGAACTCGGCCTTCTCCTTGGAGACGACAATCATGCCGTTGCGGTCCTCGAGACGCTCGATGAGCACGGAGACGGTGTCGCCGACCTTGACGGTCGAGATGTCGTCGAACTCGGAGGCGGGGATGAGGCCCTCCGACTTGTAGCCGATGTCGACGAGGACTTCGCGGTGATGCACCTCGATGACGGCGCCGGTGACGATCTGGCCCGGGGCAAAGCGGAGTTCGCTGTGCTGCAGGGCCTCAGCCATGGTAAGCATGCGGGATGGAGCTGCGGATGCGGACGGAAGGAGGCTTCAGGACGCGTGGCGTCCAAGGAAGGCTCCGTGCCTGAAACACCGCGTTGCGGTGGCAACGTAGGTTGAGGTTCAGGTTCCTGGTTGACGTTTCGTTTCTCAGCCCAAAACGGGGGCCCGCACAAGCGGGCGCCCGGGCCACCTCG
>JBJXFY010000241.1:0-30806 GCA_046155815.1 Limisphaerales bacterium
AGGCCGCGCTCACCGCGCTCAACCCGGCCTGGGAGGCGGCCGATCCGCTGGCCGGCGAGGCCCGCCGCGCGGCGCTGCCGCTGGCCGCGCTGGAGGAACCGTTCCGCCGGTTGGCGTTTCTTGACCGTTGGTCCGGCCAGTTGCGCGAGCGCCTCGTCGCCCTGGCGACGGCCTAGCGGGCACGCCGGCCGACCGCCCGGCGCGGACGCCCGATCCCCCGAAAAGGGCAGGACCGTGATGCGCCATCAACGCAACCGAGCTCCGAGGTCGCCGGCGTAGCCGGTCAGTTCGACAAAAGCCTCGCCCACCTGCCGGCCGGTCACGTCCAGGACGCGGCATGCGCCCTCCCAGTACGGCACACCGCCTACGGCTCCGGAGAGTTCCTGGTCCTTCAGCAGCGGCTCCAGGCGCAGCGTGAGCTCCCCCGCCCCGTCGGCGTCCGGCAGCGTGAGCGTGAAGCCCAGCGGATACTCGCCACCCGTGCGCGGGCTGCGCCAGCGGCCCAGCGGCTCCAGCCGGAACCGGTCCGGTCCGAAGTGCCGCACGTGCCCGGCGCGGTCCACCCACGCCAGCGTGGAAAACTCGTCCGTGCCGCCATCCTTGAGGCGCAACCGGTACAGCATGACCTCGCGGCCATCGTGGAGCTGGATCGAGGCCCAGTCCCAGCCGGCCTGGTCCACGTCGAGCTGGCTGCTGCTGAACTCGTGGTCCATCCACGCCTGCCCCCGCACCGCGCGCGCGCGGCCGTCGAGCGTCAGCGTCCCTTCCACCGCCAGGCGCGGGAAGGTCAGGTAATGGCTCGCGGCCGCGGGCGAAGCTCCTTTGCGTGAAACGCCGTTCGTGCCGAACACGACGAGCGGCTTGGCCGGCTGCAGCGTCAGGTCGAGCGTCGCCTCCGCACGCACGCCGCCGAGCAGCCGCATCGTCTCCGCCGCGACGAACTCCAGCGACCAGTTGCCGTTCCAGACGCGCAGCGTCTCCGTCGCCGCGCCGGCGTTCCAACCGTCCCGGTTCAGCCGTTCCTGGTGCAGGAAGCGTCCTGTTGCCGGTTCGGACACGGCCATGTGCGCGAGGTGAAGCTGCTCGGCGCCGAAGCCCGGTGAACTTGTGATTTCGTTCGTGGTCCGCGGCGGCGCGGTGCGGAAGAAGGTGGCCTGAAACCCGAAGCGGTTGCTCGTCGCGTCCCACAGATGGCCGGTCAGATACCACCATTCGAGGCGGAACTCCGGATGGCTGCCGTGGTCGCGCGGAAAGACGAAACGCCGGCCCGGCTGCGGCACGGCAAACTCCGTTCCCCACGCCGCCAAGCCGAACATCAGCCCAAGGAGCGGCCCCAGCAGCGCCCTCCACTGGACACTTGAGGCTTGAAACTTGAAACTCCCGGTCATTCTTCCCTTTCCGCCGGCAGCCGCGCGCCCCAGCGGCCCACGGCCCAGCTCACGCCCAGCGCCGTCGCGACGACAAGGCCCGCCAGCAGCGCGAGCTGCCCCGCCGGCAAGTCGAACTGGAGCGTCCAACCGAAAGTCTGCTTGTTGATCACGCGGATGAGCAGCCAGCCCAGCGCGAGGCTGGCCGCGAGCCCTGCCGCCAGCCCCGTGACGACCACCAGCAGCCCCTCCCCCGCCGCGGCCCGCGCCAGCTCGCCGCGCGTCAGCCCAAGCGCGCGCAGCGTCGTCAGCTCGGCGCGGCGCCCGAGCAGCACGCTGGCCAGCGTCATCGCCAGGCCAAGCACGGCCACGACGAGGCCAATGACCTCAAGCGCGTAGGTGATGGCGAACGTCTGCCGGAAGATGCGCAGCACCTCGTCGCGGAGGTGCGCGTTCGTGAAAGCCTGGAGGCCTGGATGCTCGGCGAGGAACTCCGTGCGCAGGCGCTCCGCGTCCGCAGGGGCGTGCAGCTTGAGGATCACGCTCGCCGCGTGCTCCGTGGCGAACCAGTTCGTGAAGTGCCGCCGATCCACCACGAGCGAGCCGCGCTCGTTTCCGTAGTCGGCAAACACGCCGGCAATCGTCACCGCCCGCGGCCCCGCTGGCGTCGGCAATTCCAGCCCGTCGCCTTGTCGCAGGCGGAACCGTTCGCTGAAGCTCTCGCTGGCGAGCACAGGCGTTGAATTTGAAATCTCAAATTTCAAATTTGAGATCCCGCCTTTCGGTGCCTCGACCCACGCGAGTTCCATATGGCGCTGCATGAACGCAAGGTTGCCGCCGGCGAGCACGGTCGTGCCGCCGGGCAACGTGACTTCTGCGGCGTGGATCACGTTGGCATCCACCACCTCGGGACGGGCGGCGAGCGCGCGCCAGGTCGCCGGGGAAAGGCGGTTGTCCGTGGACGCGCTCTGCGCGCCGGCGCTGGAAAGGTAGAGGTCGGCCTGGAAGGTGCGGCCGATCCAGCCGCGCATCGTGCGGTCGAAGCTGCCCACGAGGATCACCATCCCCGCCGTCATCGCCACCGCGCAGATCAGGCCCGCCGTGGCCAGCACATGCCGGCCGGAGGGCGTGACCAGATGGCTCGTCGCGAGCCGGACCGTGGCGGAATGCCGGCCCAACGGCCGCAGGCCGCGCGCGACGCTGGCCAGCGCCCAGCCGCCCAGGATTCCGCCGCCCACGATCCAGAGCAGCGCCGCCGCGTAGCCGCCCAGCGGGAAGCGCACGCCGCCCGCGAACCGCAGCGGGGGCAGGAGCGCGCACAATCCGCCCAGCACCACCAGTCCCACACCCAGCCCCGGATGGCGCAGCGCCCAGGCTGCCGGCGCCAGCGCGGCGTGGCGGACGAGGAGCTGCGCCGGCGGCGTGCGGGCGGCGTTGCGGGCCGGCCACCAGCCCGCGACGACGCTCGCCGCCACCGCAAGGCCCAGGGCCAGCAGCAGCTCGCCCGGCGCGAGGGCGGCGGATTCGGCGCTGTTCGCGTAGTACAGCGCGTTCACCGTCCGGCCCACGAGGCGCACCGTGATCTGCGCGCCGGCCCAGCCGAGCCCCACGCCCACCGCCCCCCCGACCAGCCCTACCAGCGCCGCCTCCGCCAGCCACGCCCGCCGGATCGCGCCCTCCGTCACGCCCAGCGACCGCAGCACCCCGATCTCCTCCCGCCGCCGCACGACCGCACCGTCCAGCGCCTGCACGATGAGGTACAGGCCCACCAGCAGCGCAATCAGCGAGAGGACCGTGAGGTTCAGCCGGAACGCGCGTGTCATCATCGCGCCCGCGTCCCGGCGGTCCGCAGGCGTCGTCACGAGCCAGCGTCCGCGCGCCTCATGCCCGAGCAGCGCGCCCAGCGCCACGCGCCGGGCCGCGTCATCCGGCCCCGGCTCGACGAGGAACTCGACGCGTGAAAGCCGTCCTTCGCGCCCCGTGAGCCGCTGCAGCGCCGGCAGGTCCATCACGAGGAACGTCGCCGGGGCCGCGGGCCGGCCGGGCTGGTCGGGAATCACCCCGGCCACGCGCAGCGGCACGACGTCCTCGTTGAGGATCAGCGTGAGCGTGTCGCCGACGGTCAACGCATCGCGCGCCGCCAGCGCCGCGCTGACGAACACCGCGCGCGGATCGCGGAAGGTCTCCCAAAACGCCCCGTCGTCCTCGTCCTCGGCCTCGGGCTTGCTGCCACGAAACCATCCGCGCTGCACCTGCGCGCGGTCCACGAGGTTCTGGATGCCCAGCAGGTCCACGCTGAGGATCTGGAACGTCGCGCGGCTGCCGATGGCCTCGTTCCTGCCGGAGGGCGGGCGGGTCGCCGTGCTTTCGACGACCGGGATCAGGTTCACCGGCGCGGCCCCGAGCGCGGCGCGGAGTTCGGGCAGGATCGCTTCGGGCAGGTCGCCGGCGGGGGCCTGGATCACCCAGTCGCTCGAGGCCGTGACCAGCTCGGTGAAGTGCCGGAAGCTCGTGACGGCCGCGCGGTTCGCGAGGCGGATCGAGAAGTACACCGCGATGCCCAGCGCGAGGATCAGCACCAGCAGCGACGACTGTCCCGGCGCGTCGCGCCAGTGCCGCAGCGTGAAGCGGCGCAGCAGGAGCTGGGTCATCGGGCCGGCGGAGGTTCGCGGAGGGCGGGCGGCGGCGGCTTCACTCGACCTGCCCGTCGCGCATCCGGACGACGCGGTGGCAGATGCGGGTGGCCTCGTCGCTGTGGGTGACGAGCACGAGGGCGGTGCCGGTCTCGTCGGTCAGCTCCCGCAGCAGCTCCAGGACGGCGGCGCCGCTGGCGGAGTCGAGGTTGCCGGTGGGTTCGTCGGCGAGCAGCAGGGCGGGCCGGTGGACGACGGCGCGGGCGAGGGCCACCCGCTGCTGCTCGCCGCCCGAGAGCTGCGCCGGCCGCGCATGGGCGCGGGCCGTCAGGCCGACGCGTCCGAGCACCGCGCCCACGCGCGTGCGCCGCTCCGCCTCGCGCACGCCGAGGAGCTGGAGCGGGAACTCCACGTTTTCCCACGCGCTCAGCGTCGGCAGCAGGTGGAAGAACTGGAAAACCGTGCCGACCACCTCGCGCCGCAAGCGCGCCAGCCCGTCGCCGTCGAGCGCCGTCAACTCGCGGCCGGCCAGCGTGATCGAGCCGGCATCCGGCCGGTCCACGCCGCCGAGGCAGTTGAGCAGCGTGGTCTTGCCGCTGCCGGACGGGCCCATGAGCGCGACGCGCTCCCCCGCGGCCACATCGAGCGACACTCCACGCAGCACCGCCAGGCCGTCGTAGGACTTGCGCACCTCGCGCACGGCCACGACCGGGGCGGGGGCACCAAGCATGAAAGCAGTACGCCAGGTCTCTTGCAGCATCGCGGGCATTTCCGGGCGAGCATGGCGCGGGAATCGCCGGGCGCCACCCGGCGGAGAAAATCCTTCTGCCTGGCAAGGTGGGCTGCCTGAAGGACAGAGGTGGCCACGGCCAGCCCGCCCGTGAAGACGAAGGTGGGCGCACCATGCGTCCGGCGACGAGCAGAGGCGCAGGCTGCTCCGGCCGAGGCGTCCCGATGGAGGCGCCCGCGGGCCGATTCGGTAAGTGGCTTCACGGCTTGCTCCTTGATTGCCGGGCCGGCACCCGTGCCGGCTTTCGCAAGCTACTACCGAAGCGGCGGGTCATGGTTACAGCGCCGATTCCGGAATGCGCACAGCGCAGGCAGCGCCCCGTTGCCACGCTTCCAGCCGCAGCGCCGGCCGAGGGCGGGGCGGAAAAGCCGTTTTCATTGACGTTGCCAAAGCAGGAGTTCAGCCTGCGACCAGACTACCCAAAGTCCGCCCCATGACAGCCACGGAACCGCGCGGCAGCGAGAGTGTGTCCGGTCTCGGAGGCTTCGACACCACGCACTGGAGCGTGGTACTGGCGGCGGGGGCACGGGAGACGAAGCAGGCCGAGGCCGCGCTGGAAACCCTGTGCCTCACGTACTGGTATCCCCTCTACGCCTACGTCCGGCGCCGGGGCCACGGCCCGGAAGACGCGCAGGATCTCACGCAGGAATTCTTCGCCCGGCTGCTGGCGAAGGAATACTTCCGCCGCGCCGACCGGGAGCGGGGCCGGTTCCGGTCCTTCCTGCTGAAGTCACTCCAGCATTTCCTGGTTAATGAGTGGGTCCGCGGCCAGGCCAGGAAACGGGGCGGCGGGGAGAAGCTCATCCCGCTGGACGAGGCGCTGGCCGAGCGGCTCTACCAGCAGGAACCGGCCACGCCGCACCCGCCGGAGAGCCTCTACGACCGGCGCTGGGCGGTCACGCTGCTCGACCGGGCGATGGAACGGCTGGGCGCGGACTACGCCGCGGCCGGGAAGCGCGGGCTGTTCGACCAGTTGAAGGGCCTGCTGCTGACGGAGGGTTCAGGCGGAATTTACCGTGAGAAGGCGCTTCAGGCAGGAATGAGTGAGGGTGCCGTGAAGGTGGCGGTACACCGGCTGCGTCATCGTTTCGGCGAGGCGGTGCGGGCGGAGATCGCCCAGACCGTCGCCACCCCGGCCGAAGTGGAGGAAGAACTGCGCGGCCTGCTGGCCGCGATGAGCGGGTGAGCCCCCGTAACCGGCCGCCGCCACGTCTGTAGTACCGTTACAAATGCCTCGGACTTTTCCACCGCAATCAAAGCGAATGAAGACGACGGGATCGTTCGGCCCAACGGCGGGCGGTGGCCGGGGCGGGCCACGGCGAAGTCACCTGCGCCGGCTGTCAGTGGCCGGCGCGGAA
Source organism: Limisphaerales bacterium (assembly GCA_046155815.1). Taxonomy (GTDB): domain Bacteria; phylum Verrucomicrobiota; class Verrucomicrobiia; order Limisphaerales; family CAIMTB01; genus JBJXFY01. The sequence goes on from JBJXFY010000241.1 coordinate 6,149, forward strand.
CGCGCGGACAAGAGGAGATCGTCCATTCTGGTCCCTGCTTTCCGACCCGGTTCGACGCTGGAAGCACCAGCGGGGCCAAATTGCCGGGTTCCACAACAGCGCCACCCGATGAACACAGCTCCTTCCCGGGCACCATGGGCTGCCGGCCGCTGGGCGGGCTTGCTGGGCGCCCTGAGCCTTCTCACGGGGTGCAGGACGGTCGAACTGAACGACGCCCCCGATGAAAGCCCGCCCACGATCACGGTCAGCATCACCGGCATTGACATGCGCGTGGCCTATGGCGACCTGATCCCAAACACTAACTGGAGCGGAACGCATCGCGGCTTGCTGCGGGACGGCATGGGCTTTCGCCACGGCTTCATTGATCGGAACAGGCAATCCACCGTCATCGCCACGGCCACGGACGCCGATTCTGGAATCAAACAAATCGGCCTTCGTGTGCTGCCCCAAGGGTGGTGCCGTATAGGCGAGCGCATAGGACATGGATGGACCGACGGCGATTTTGTCCCGGTCATTGGTGGCGCTCCGCCCCCCGGCCCCGGCGACAGGGTTCCGCGTTCCCGAACGGCCAGCGTCACGTTTCGTCTGGCTGACTTCGGCGGAACCCTATGTGAAGTGCCGGAGGTGACGCATGTGATTTTTGAGGCCAGGGCGCTCAACCACCAGCACCAGGAGACCTGGTTCCAAACCCGCACCTTCCCATGAGTCTCGCCGCGTGGCGCAGCGGGCCGGTCACAGGCACCTGCCGGGCCGGGAACAGCCCCGCGGACGCATGCTTCCCTCACCCTGATTGTCGGTTTAGCCGGGCTGGTGGCCAGCGACAGGAACACTTCCCGCTGTCTCGGACAGCCAAGCGTCAAACTGCTTCGCGGGACATTCGCAATCCACGCCATGACTGACGGGCAACCAACCGGCATCGGAGGATCCCCCGCGACGGCCGTCGGACCACCCCGTGCCGCGGATTCCGAGCCCGCATCCGCGTCCCCTTTCCCGAGGCACGCCTGCCGCGGCATTGTGGGGACGGCTGCGCTCGCCGGCGCGTTGGGCGCATGGTTCTGCTCCCGGGACTGGGATCTCGCCGCCGGCGAAAGGTGGGGCGGGGCCGCCATCGGAATGCTCCTCGGGCTGGTGCTGGGTCTGCAGGTCGTCCGGATGCGCGATCCCCGGAAACGGCGCACCGACCCGGCGGCGTTCCTGACGAGCGCGCGGTGGATGCTGGCCCTGGGCGTCATCTCGTCTTCGCTGGCCGCCGCCCTGTTGTTCCTGCTGCTGATCAGCGGCGAGGGCGCGAGCTTGGTGCTGATCCTCGTCCTGCCGCTGACGGCGCTCTGCTGGCTGATCGGCGGGCGGATGGTTTCCGCGGCGGCACAACGGGCCCTCCGGGAAATCAAAGCGGGGCAGCGACCGGAAACGGAGCGGTCGCTGGTGGGGCTGGCCCTGACGCTCAGCCGGCTGCCGGACGTGGCGTTTCTGGGCCTTCTCCTGTGGTTGGTGGTGGCGATCCTCTCATGAGCGCACGGTGCCGATTCCTGACTTCCATGAAGCCCTGACGTCATCCGGCGGTCGGTCAAACCCATTGATCCCCGTGAACAACCTACCGCCCGCGAAAGCCCGACGCCTTTCACCGGCGCTGCACGTCCTGCGGGGCGCCGTCTTGGGCGCGGTTGCCGCCGCCGTCATCCTGGAACTCCCCGGCCAGGTGTTTCGCGCATTGCTCACTTTGGGCGAGACCGGCGGACTTCCCCGGGTGCTGGCCGAGACGATCTCGGGCGTGGCGCGAACCGCGTTCGCCACGCCGTGGGGCCTGATCGGCGCCCTGCTTGGCGTGGCCGTGGCCTCACGGAGCCTGCGCCGGCAAGTCCAGCCCCCGGGACTCGAGGAGCCGCCGCATGACCGTCCCTCCTGCTTTGCGCCGGGCGAGCCCATGCTGGCCCTCGGGCTCCTGCTGCTCCTGCTGTCGCTCTCGCTGTACCCCTCGGTCATGGTCTGGCTTCTGGGGCTTTCGGCGCTGGGCCCCGCCCTGGTGCTGCTGGCGCTGGGAGCCTGGGCGGCGCGCAGCACCGGGGCTGGCGCGGGCCAGCTGCTGGGTGGTTTCGTGCTGCTGGTCCACGGCCTGGCGGCCTTGGGCTTCGCCGCGTTCAGGGGCACCCACCTGTCATACCGGAACTGGGAGGCGGTCCACGCCGCCGGGCGCAGAATCCCCGCCCCCACCTCTCCCGGACTGGCGGCAGGCGATGTAGCAGGCTTCGTCGCCCTTTGCGGGATCCCCATGGCATCGGTCGCGGCCGGGCTGTGGCTCTGGACGGACTGGCCGCTCCGGCGGCGCCTTGGATGGGGCTTCGTCGTCCTTCTCTTTCCGATCTTCGCGCTGCTCCTGCATCGGACTCTGGCAGGGCTTGGGATTCTCCCGATGAGCGCGTGAGCTTGGCGCGGGCGGGCTGCTCCAGCAACGGGCGGTTCGCGGTCCCGATTTTTCGCCGTGCAATTCCACCTCTCCAAGTGGATGCCTGTGGCGAGCCCATGAAGACCGCGACGCGCGAGCAAGAGCTCCTCCGGGCGCGCCGGCGCAGCCCTGGCCGAACGTGGGGCGTTCCTCACCGCGAAAGCGCCGCTGAAGGCCCCCAATCCATGAATGCGCCCCGGTCCGGCGGTGCCGGCGGTGCGGCCGGACAAACAACACCCCGTAACCGGCCGCCGCCACGTCTGTAGTAATGCTCCGGTCGGCCACACCCTGCCCGCCCATGGACGAACAACCCCGATGCCCGAGCTGCGGCGCGGCCATGACCGGCCAGGCGGTCGCCGGGATGTGCGCCAACTGCCTGCTCGCGCTGGCGCTGGACCCGTCGCCCGCGTCCGCCGAGCACGAGACCACCGAGGCTTCCGACTCCATCCGTCCCGCGCCGGCGGCCGACCGCCTGGGGGAACCGGACTTCGAGCGCACGGTCATCGGCCGCTACCGGCTGCTGGAGAAGCTTGGCGAGGGCGGCATGGGCGCGGTGTACCTCGCGGAGCAGCGGGAGCCCGTCATCCGCCGCGTGGCGCTCAAGATCATCAAGCTGGGCATGGACACCCGCGCCGTCGTGGCCCGCTTCGAGGCCGAGCGCCAGGCGCTGGCGATGATGGACCATCCGAACATCGCCAAGGTCTTCGACGGCGGCGCCACCGCGAACGGGCGGCCGTACTTCGTCATGGAGCTCGTCGAGGGCGTCCGCATCACCGACTACTGCGACCGGGAGCGGCTCGGGATCGGGCAGCGCCTCGGCCTGTTCATCCAGGTCTGCCAGGCCATCCAGCACGCGCACCAGAAGGGCGTCATCCACCGCGACATCAAGCCCTCGAACATCCTCGTCACGCTCAACGACGGCCAGCCCGTGCCCAAGGTGATTGACTTCGGCATCGCCAAGGCCACGGAGGGCCGGCTGGCCGACGGCACGGTCTTCACCCAGCTCCACCAGTTCATCGGCACGCCCGCGTACATGAGTCCGGAGCAGGCGGGGCTGACGGGCCAGGACATTGACACGCGCAGCGACATCTACGGCCTGGGCGTGCTGCTCTACGAGCTCCTCACCGGCCGGACCCCCTTTGACACGAAGGAACTGATGGCGGCGGGCCTCGACGCGATGCGCCAGGTGATCCGGGAGCGGGAACCCGCCCGGCCCAGCACGAAGCTGGCCGCGCTCAGGCCCGGGGAGACCACCGCCACGGCCCGGTGCCGCGCGATCGAGCTGCCGCGGCTGATCAGCCTGCTCGCGGGCGACCTCGACTGGATCGTGATGAAGTGCCTCGAGAAGGACCGCGCGCGCCGCTACGAGACCGCCAACGGGCTGGCCGCGGACCTGCGGCGGCACCTGGGCCACGAGCCGGTCGTCGCCCGGCCGCCCAGCGCCGCCTACCGGCTCCAGAAGGCGTGGCGGCGGCATCGGCTGGTGTTTGCCGCGGCCGTGACCGTGGCCGCCGCGCTGGCGGCCGGCATCGGCGTCTCGGTGGTGGCGCTGCTCCGGGCGCGGATGGACCGCACCTACGCCCTCGCGGCGAAGCAGGAGGCGGAGGCGGAGTTGTGGAACTCCCGCCTGAGCGAGACCCACGCGCTGCGCATCGCCGGCGGGCCGGGGGCGCGCCTCGAGGGGACCCGGCTGCTGCGCGAATTGAGCAGTCGGCCCGGCCTCAGCGAGGCCCACACGCTCGCGCTGCGACGCGAGACCATCGGTCTGCTGGCGCTGGTGGACATCGCCGTGCCAACGAACTGGGTGGCGAAACGGCCACTGGCTTTGCTGGGATGGGACGCTTGGCTGAAGCGGTTCGTCCGCGGTGCGGGTTCCAACCAGCTTGAGCTCTGTGAGTTTCCCTCCGGACGGGTGCTCGCCTCTTTCATCGGCCCGCCAGGAGCGGAGTTTGAGCACGCACTGCTCACCCCGGATGGCCAGTTCCTCGCCGCGCGGTTCGGGAATGCCGGCGGGGCGGTCTGGGTCTGGCGACTGGACCCGCAGGAACTGGTCCTGCGCGCCCACGGCGGCGGTCCCCTCGAACTGTCGCCCGACAGCCGCTCGCTGCTCCTGCTCACCTCGCGCGGCGTCGTCGTGCAGCCGTTTGCCGATGCCACCCCGTGGCGCCTCCTGCAGCCCGGCCGGCTGGCCATCTCCGCGGCCTTCTCTCCTGACGCGAGGCATCTCGCCGTCTGGCCCGAGGACGCGCAGCACACGGTCGAGGTCTGGGATGCGGACTCCGGCGAGATGAAGTGGTCCCTGCCGGTGGATTTCCGGCCGGAGCGCATCGCCTGGCACCCGGACGGCCTCCGGCTGGCCTTGGGCGGAGATCGCGGCCGACTGGAACTACGAACGTTGACCGGGCAACGCGACGTTCGGAGAACGGGACGGCCGCTGCCCTTGGTGGGGCATCAAGGAGCCGTCCAACGCATTGGCTTTTCACCTGACGGCTCCCTGCTGACGAGCTGCGCGTGGGACCAGTCCTCCATCCTGTGGGACTTGATCTCCGGCCGCCCCCTGCTGCGGGAGCCGCGCCTGCTCCTGTCCGGCTTCGGTGCGCCCGGCGACCGCATCCTGGCGCTCCGGGATTGGCCGTATTCCGAGTCCGTCGCCCCGCTCGTTTCCCGGACCGGATACCGGACGGTGGCGTGGGCGGGACATGATGGCGAAGCCCACGGCGTCTGGCTGAGTCCGGACGGACGCCTCGCGGCGGTCGCCTACGGGCCGCTGCTCTCGGGAATCGAAGGGGATTGCCTCCTGTGGGATTTCCGGCACGGCCGGGAAATCGCCCGGCTCAAGGGCATCTGGGCCGCGTTCAGCGCGGACAGCCGGACGCTCCACACCTTCGAGGCGTATCAGGAAAGCCGGGTCCACAGCTATGACGTGAGCGAGGAAACCTTGGCGAACCCGCCCGCCTCCTGGCACGAGGGAACCCTCGTTTACCGCGGCCGGGCCGGTCAGAAGGTGAATACCGGTGCACTGGCCGCGGACGGGCGCACGCTGGTCATCGCGGCGACGGAGGCGGTCATCTTCCTGGACACCCACGGCGAACGGCCGCCCCGGACCTGGGGCAAGTCCGCCCACACCGTCAGCCTCAGCCGCGACGGGCGGTGGATCGCGGCGATGCTGCACCACGCCGCTCCCGTGATCTGGGACACCCGCGAAGACCGGGTCGTCTTCCGCACGGAACCGTACGGCAGCCTCGAGTTCAGTCCGGACAGCCGCTGGTTCTCCGTCGCTACGCGGAGCACGGTGCAGATTCACGCCCTGGACACGCGGCTTCCGGCCCATCCCGCAATCCCGCTGGAGGTGAAGGGCTCGGCGCCGCCCGTCGCATTTTCACCCGATGGGCGGATGTTCGCCGTGCCGCTCAGCCGGACCCAGGTGCGGCTGCATGAAACCGCCAGCGGCCGGGAACTGGCCACATTGTCGCTGCCGCACCCGGCGCCCATCCTCGGCAAGGAGGCCCTGAAGTTCAGCGTGGATGGCCAATGGCTCCTCGCCGCCAAGAATGACGGCGAGACCGTGGCCTGGAACCTGCCGGTCGTCCGTGCGGAACTGGGCAGGCTGAACCTCGACTGGAACCTCCGGGAAGCGGCGGCCGGTGAGGCGGCGGAGGAAAACGGGGCCGGAAGAGGTTTTGACTACAGCGGCCTCTTCAGCCATCCGCCCCGCGATCCCTCCACCCCGCGGGAGTTGATTGACCTGTCCCACCACTACAATTCGACGTTGACCGAAAACTGGCATCCTGGCGGGGGCGCGAGTGACTTGTCAGAATTGCCGCGGGGAGTGCAGACCCTGGCCGGCACGCGATTCGACCTTCGTGGCCTGATCCAGGTGGGCGAACGTTCCCGGGCCGGCGAGCCGTATCCCCGGCAGGTGTCCGGCATTGGCGTGGGGCTTGCCTGCCGGCGGCTGCACTTCCTCCACGCCGCCATCATGGCCTATGACTTGCCGGCGGGAACCCGGATCGGCAGCTATGTGGTCCGCTACGCCGACGGCCAGACCCACGAAATCCCCATCGCAATCGGGCGCGATGTGGCCGACTGGTTCAGCCAGGAGCACGAAGAGCTCGGCCACATGGTGGTCGCCTGGAAGGGGCACAACGAATCCAGCCGCCAGGGCGGGCACCACATCCGCCTGTTTAAGACGACCTGGGAGAACCCACGGCCGGACTCCGTCATCGAAAGCCTGGACTTCATCGCCACCCACTCCCGCGCCTGCCCCTTCCTGGTCGCGGTCACGGCGGAACCGGAAATCCGAAATCCATGATCCCGGCATGGCTTCTGGTTCCCCGCCAGGTCACCAGACAGTCCGTACTCAATGACGCGACCCGGCAGCCGCGAAATCCATTGCCACTCGGGCAGGGCCGGAGCGTTTTCAGCTTGATTGGTCGCGGCGCGACGTGGCGGTAGGAGCCCGCTGCCGCGAGGCCCCGACTTTCCGCCCGACCGTGGAGCGAGGCGGGAGGGGTTCCATGTGCAGGCCCGGCCGTCGCTTCGCCCGGCCGGGCGGAGGGCTTGGGGTGGCGCGGCAACGCCGTCCTGCCACCCACGGCGCTGCGAACCCACGCCCCAAAAGATGCGGCAGAATGAGATGAGGACGCTCCGACCGGATCCCGGGCCAACGTGTAACCAGCCTGCGCCGATTCGGTAGTAACGTCTCGAACGGCCGACTGCGCCGGCCGCGAGTATGGAGGAAAACCCATGACACCGAATCACTTCTTCGCGTTTGCGGGACTTTGCTGGGTCAGCACTTCAACAGCCCTTTCCCAAGATGCGCCGCCACCAGCCCCACCGGGCCGGAAAGCTCCGGCCCACGACGCCACGCTCATTCACAAATGGCCGGTCACCGTGGCCTTTGGCTTCAATGCGGAGGATCGTCTGCTGATCTATTCCGGCAACCGGCGGATCTTCGAAAAGCATGACCTGACCGCGTCGAACGCGAACGCCCAGGTGAGTGGCTGGAACTACGTCGACCCCAGCATGCTTACGAGCGGCGCCTTGAGCGGGGACCGCCGTGTGCTGGCGACGGTGTCAATTATGGGAATGGACCGGAGCCGAATCTTCCTGTGGAACAGCGGCACGGGCGGGCGGATTGGTCCAAGCTTCGCGACCACCGACGTGGCCCACGTTGCCTTCAGTCCCGACGGCAAATCTCTCGCCGGCGTGGCGGCGCACGACGGCACCGTGCGCGTCTGGGACGCGACCACCGGCGAGATTCAATGGAGCCAGTCCCTGCCCGATTCCGTGGCAACGACATGGACCGGCGCTCACTACAGCCCGGACGGACGTTACCTCGCAGCCCGCAATGGTGGCGGTGTCGTCCTTTGGAGCGTGGCTGAACGCGGGCCTGCCGGAAGATCCACGGTGACTGGCGAGCAGGTCTCCTATATGTCGGTCAGCCCGGATTGGAAGCTGGCCCTGGGATCAATCCTCAGCACGAATGCCGGCGGTGAGGCGGCCAGGATCTCGTTGTTGGATCTGTCCGATCCCACGAAGCCGCGTCCCGCGCATAAGGCGCTTTCCGACAAGATCGTGAATGCGATGGAAGCCGGCGCCTTCAGTGCGGACGGGCGCTTGCTGGCCCTCCACCTGCGGGATGGCAGCCTCCGCGTCTGGTACACGGCCTCCGGGTGTGTGGTTCACCAGACCAGGATCGCGGCTGGGCGGGTGATGCGTCTGGCGATCAGCCCGAATGCGCGGGTGGCCGCGACCTTGGAGCATGATCCTGGGGAGGGCGAGGGGCGGCACGGGGTCGTGCGGCTGTGGGATCTGGCGACCGGACAAATGTGCGGCCCGCCCCAGCCGGCTCCAGGTGCGTTCGGAGACTGGCGGTTCGACGACGAATCACGGTTCCTGTGGATCGCGTTTGCCGAAAGCAGCGCCCGGCCGGTCACCCTGGTGTGGAAGCTTCCTGCGCCTAATGCGGCGCCGGCCAAGTCCACCTCCCGCGCACGCGCGCACCCGACACCCGCAACGATTGAGGCAGCCAAGGCCCCGGAATCAATCGACGTAAGGGAAGCGGGCTTCAAATCCCCGCGGGCCGTGATTTGGGACAAGGTTGCCGACGTTTACCTGGTTTCAAACATCGCCGGCCATCCCCTCGCCAAGGACAGCAACGGCTTCATCAGCCGCGTGCGACCGGATGCCACCGTTGAGTCACTCAAATGGATCACCGGCACGACCGACAATCACCCGTTGCACGCACCCAAAGGCATGGCGATCACCCATGAGGTGCTTTGGGTGGCCGACATTGATGTGGTCAGGAAGTTCGATCGCGTGACCGGACAACCGCTGGGCGTCGTGCCGATTACGGGAGCGTCGTCGCTTGATGGCATCACCGGATGGGCTCACGGCGATGAAGGGTCAGTCAACGTCATGGACACAGGTGAGCGTCACGACGGAAATGCCGGAGTCACGCCCAACCGTGAACCGCGTCTCGCGAGCATCGCGACTAAGGATGGGAAGGTGACCGTGCATTCGATGACGGAGCTGGCAGCCCTGTTTCGTGAGTTGCGTCTCGGAGAGACGGGCGTTTCCGAGGACGATCCGGTGCACTCGGACCCGGCGCAGGATCTCCGGAGTGCATCGCCGTACGGGATCCCCAGGGGGCTCGGGTTCGCTGGTGCGGGCTTCGCGCTGGCCTCTGGGGACCGGCCTTACCTGTACCTCTTGGTCGGGCGTGACGGGGGCGGGATGACTGAGGTCTACCGGTTTCCGAAAGGTCGGCTGGATGGCGTCGTGGTGTTGTTCTGGGAGCGGATGTCATATCGCGACGATCTGGGCCGCCGGGACAACTCGGCGGGCCTTCTGGTATCGAGCTGGGAAGGGCGCTGTGTCTACGCGTGGAGTTCCCCGCCTGGAGCCAGGATTACTGAACTCGTGAGCGATGTCCGCGCCCCAGGGAGCCTCGGGTTTGACCTGCGGCGCAACCGGGTGTTGATCCCGCTGTGTTTGGACGAAGCCCTGTTGTTGCGCCCCGGTCCCCCATGACTCTGAGCGGCGGGCGCTGGCCCGCAGGATTCGTCAGACCACGGCTCGGGCCTGTAACCACACCCGCGCATTCCGGTAGTAACTCCTGAATGCCGGACCCCCGTCCGCACCATGTCAACCGGAGTGACTGCTGCGCTGGACGGCCACGGCTTCAACTCTCTTCCGAGTCATGCCATGAAACTGAGAAACAGAACTCTCTCGGCCCTGGCCGGCTGCCTGCTGGTGATGGCGCAACCAGGGTGTGGGTTCGGCCCGAAGTCCGGACCGACGCATGTCTTCGTGGTCGAGCCCGCGCCCGCCTTTCTGTCGGAGGAGCTGGCGATCGCAAAAGCCCGCGAATACCTGGTCAAGGAGGGACTCAAGCTGGAGGAGTGGCCGCTGTATCGCATTGACGGGCCCAAGGAGATCGCGCCTGACGGCACCCGCGACCGGTTCTTCGAACGCTTCAGCGAAGCCCCTGCCAGCGGGCGGGTTTACTTTGGCCGGCACACGCAACTGAGAGCGGTGGACGTCCGCCTCGAGGGGAACCGGGTTGTCTGTTCCATGTTCTACGGGCTATGATGCCTACCCTCCCAACGCACCGGCAATCCCGCCATGGGTCCGGCTCAGGCCGTCAGTGGACTCTGGCGTGGATCATCGGCACCGGCCTGCTCACCGGCTGCCAGACGTTCAACTACACCGAGGCGGATTTCGCGCGGGAGCGCGGCCGCATCGCGGCGTGGGCGGCCGGGCCGCATGGGCTCTGGGGCGGCCATGCTCCTCCCGGCGGGAGCTTTGGACGCCTCAGTGTGAATGTGGGCGATATCTGTCCGACGCCTGCCGGCAGTTTCGGAGCCGGCGGCAAGTAGCCTGCGACCGATGAACGCTTCAGAACCCAGAATCCCGGGGCTCCCGCTCATCCCCGCGGTCGCTTTCGGAGCCTTGGTCGGCGCGGTCGCGGTCGCAGGATTTCTCCGCCTGCCTGAGTTCATTGTCCGGGCCGTGCTGGGTGAAGCGATGCGGACGTTCCGTGCGGTGCTGGGCGACGCCTTCTCCACGTCATGGGGCGCGATCGGCGGGTTGGTGGGCGGAACCGTCGCCTGGTGATGGCTTCGTGCCCGCCGGACAGCGCCTCCCAACGATGACGCAGACGACTCCAGGAGGCCTTCCGAAACCTTGCAGGCACGCCCGCGGCTGGCGCTCCCGGGCAGGCTACGTGATGCGAAGCCCTGCTCGCGTGGGGCCTGGCATGCTGTTGGTGTCCTTCGGGGTTAATCCCTCCGTGATGCTCTGGGTTTCTGCCCTTGGGACGCTGCCCACGGCGGGCGTGTTTCTGATGATTGGAATGATCCGCGCCAGGGACACATCGGCACCATTTCTCCGCAAGTTTGCCGGTTCGGCGCTGCTGCTTTCGGGAAGGGTGGCGCTTGGCGCGGGAGCCCTGGTTGGCACCGATATTTCCTACTGGTACTCACTTCCTGCCAATCATCTGTCGCACCAGATTCAAAGGCCGCATGAACCACCTCCCGGGGCAGCCGAATGGATGCGGCTCATCGGCTGCAGCCTTTTCGCGGCGCTCCTCACCGGCGCCGGGCTCGGGTTCTGGAGCGGCTGGCCGGCCTCCAGGCGGCTCCGTTGCTGCGCCGTGATCCTGCTGTTTCCCCTCGCCGCCCGGCTGCTGCACCGAACCCTCGTAGCCGCCGGCCTGCTGCAGTTGTCCGCGTAAGCACCGGCAGGCGGTGGCTATGCGGCGTTCTCGCACCGCCCTGTAACCAGCTTCCTTCATCCCTGCACTATGGCGTGGAGCGGGCGCAGCCGCCCGCATTCGAGGAATGGTGAACCATGAAATCACGTCAGTGCCTCGGCTGCTGCGGGAGCCTCGCGGCGGGGATACCCACAAGGCCGGACTGGTGAGGCTCGCCACTTCGTCGGTCTCACCTTCGAGCAGGCGGAAGGCGTGCTGGTCGTCAGCGTGCCCACGGCCAAGGACTGGCGGGCCTGCATCCGTGCATGGCTGCGGATGGACATGGCGGGAGGTTGAATCCGGCAGCCACGCTCACGCGCACAACGGCGCCGCCGCCGCGAGGCCGGACAGCACCGCGCCCTCGATGCGCGGACCCCCGAAGGCGTCGCCGGCGAAGACGAGCGGGCCGGGCGCCTTCACCGCCAGGCATCGCTCCGGGTGAATGACTTCGGGCAGCGCGTAGCGCCAGCGGTGGACGTGCAGTTCCTTCACGGCAGCGCCGAGCCAGGGCTGCGCGGCCTTGATCATGAGCCGGCCGGCGGCGGCGAGGTCGCCGTCGAAATGCGCGCGGCTGAACTCCGGTCCGGCGTGGAGCGTCACGGCGGAGACTCCGGAGACGCCTTTCTGGCGGTTGTCCGCGAGCCACGCCAGCGGCTCGCCGGACAGCCGCAGACCGCCGGGCGGCGGGACACGGCCGGGACCGTCGAGCACGGCCAGCGCGGCGAGGCACGGCGCGTAGCGGATGCGGGTGATCGCGGTACGGACCTCCCCCGGCAGCGCCACGCCACCGGCGTCCAGCAGCGCGAGCGATTGCGGCGCCGGCGCGGTAAGCACGAGCGCGGCAGCCGTGAGCGGCGGCTGTTCCTCGATCTCCACCGACCATCCCGCATCACGCCAACGGAGGGCGGTGACCTTGGCCAACGTGCGCACGTCGAGGCCGGCGGCGAGCGCCTTTGCGGGAGCGGTCATGCCGGGCACGCCACGGTAGCGCGGCTCGCGGTGGCCATCGTCGGCGCCGTCTGCGGAAGGGAAGTTTTCCGCCCACTCCGTCGTGACGCCGGCGGCCAGCCACGCCTCGTTCAACGCGCGGAAGGCCGGGTCGCGCACGGTGAAGAACTGCGCGCCGTGGTCGAGCGCGGCGTCGCCAACGCGCCGCGTGGCGAGACGGCCGCCGACGCCGCGGCCCTTGTCGAGGATCACCGGCCGGTACCCGCGCGCGGAGAGAGTTCGGGCGGCCGTCAGCCCGGCCAGTCCGGCCCCGATGATCAGGATGTCGGCGGCTTCAGGGGCGGCGGGCGGCGACACGGAGGGAAGGCTAGCGACAAAGCCACGGGCCACAACCGGCGCTCGCACAGGACGGCCTGCCGGGCCCAGTCTTCGGCAGTGGACGCGTGGCGAATGTACCTGTGGGTGGCGTTCGGGGGCGGACTGGGCTCCGTCGCCCGCGTGGCGACAGGAGCGTGGCTGGCCCGCATCGGCGCGACGCCGCACGGGGCGACGCTGGCGGTGAACGTCACGGGCTCGCTGCTCATCGGCGTGCTGGCCGCGCTGACGCTGCCGGGCGGGCGGTGGAGCGTCGGTCCGGCCGGGCAGCCGTTTCTGATGGCGGGCTTCTGCGGCGGCTTCACCACGTTCTCGGCCTTCAGCCTGCAGACGATTGAGCTGCTGCGCGGGCGCGCGACCGGCATGGCGCTGCTGAACGTGGCGGTTTCGGTCGCCCTCTGCCTGGTCGCGGCGTGGGCGGGACTGCTGCTGGGGCAGGCGCTCGCCGGGCGGCGGTGAGCGCGCGGATTCAGGGCCGTTTCGGCTGGAGGCTGACCAGCACGGCGGCCATCACAACGAAGGTAAACGCGACGGAATGGACGAAGAATGGGAAGTCCACCGCCGCATGCGCCATCAGGCTGAGCGGACCGGCAGCGATCAAGAAGGCGACCAGGCGCGGCACAGGAACGCCGGCGCCCCGAAACGCCAGCCACGCCACGCAGGCCAGGATGCCCCCGAGCAGCAATGACCCGGCCCAGCCCAAGGTAATGCGCAGCTCGAGCCAGTCGTTGTGGGCGTTGGCCACCCACTCGCCACCGGGCGCCATGTAGAGCTGGTAAAGGTGCGCGAAGGAGCCGGCGCCGCTGCCCCACAGGCGGTGTTCCGCCGCCATCTTCGCCGCGGTCCGGTAGATCACCGGCCGACCGCTCAGGCGGTCGCCCAGCTCCACCTCCTCGGCACCGGCGGCCATCTGCACGAACGCGATGTCGGCCTGCGGCTGGAGTTCCATGCCGCTGAACCACACCGCCGCGTCGCGGGGAAGCAGATCGTCCACCACGCCGTCGTCCTCAACCACGGCCACCGTGAACGTCGAGGCGACCGGCAACGCCGGCTGGGCCAGGCGCAGGACGAGGTTTGTCTCCAGGCCCGGCGGCACGGCCACGGGGTCGCCGAGCACACCATCGAAACCGGCGGCGAGGTGGATCTCAACTGGGCCGGGGTTCAACGCCGTGAGCCGTAGCCGGGCCGGACCTTCAAATCGGCCGCTCTGCTCATCAAGGGCGCGCGTCACGAAGAGCGGCCCGGCACCCTGCAGGCGCTCGAGCACGACCCAGCGTTCTTCGCCACGTCCCGCGCGCGACGTCGAGCGGCCGAGGATGCCGGCGTCCGCGATCGCGCGGATCTCCGTTTCCGAGAGCGAATCGGGCAGCCCGGTGGGCGGACGGAAGGAGCCGGTGAGGTTGGTGAGTGGCTGCTGCGAGGCCGCGAGGATCTGGTCGGGCGTCAGGGCGTCATTGAGCAGCACCAGCTCCTTCACGGCGGGCGAGAGGCCCCAGGCGTAGCGGGACAGCAGGTAGCCGTCCCACCCGGACGCCGCGCCGGAACGGGCGGTGGTCGTCGCCACCTCCCGGCCGTCCACAAAGAGGGCGAGGTTGGTGGTGCGTACGGCGGCGAGGGTGATGGTCCGGCCGCCGTATCCGGTGAGGAGGTCGGGGAACGCCTGGCGGATGTTGTTGCTGAAGGCCGAGCCGACAAGGCGGAACTGCACCAGCCCGTTGGTCGCCAGAGCCGCGGCGAAGCTGTAGGGACGGAAGGCCGTCTCCGCCGAATCGGCCAGCGCGAAAAGCCAGGTGTACTTCGCGGGCGGCGCGGCGGGCACCTCGAGGCGGGTGAACAGCGTGAAGTTGTTGGTGCCGGCAATGAATGGGAGATCGCGCCGCGGATCGGTCTGCAGGAAACGCTCCTGCAGCTTTTCCCAGCCGAGCCAGATGCCAAAGGCCGCCGCCACGGCGAACGTCCCGACCACCAGCCCGCGCATCAGGCCATCCACCGTCCGCCTCGAGAACAGGATCAGGCCGAGGCAGCCGAGGCCCAGCACCGCCGCCAGCAGGGCGCCAGCCCGGCTTGAGGAAACCACCGGCGCTGCCGCGGTGACCATCGCGCAAGGCAGCAGCAGGAGGTGCGGGCCGTCCCAACGTTCACGCCGGCGGTCCCGGCCGCCCCGGGCCACCTGGTGGAGCACCCAGAGGCCGAGGGCGGCGGGCCAGACGAGGTTGAAGAGCTGGGCCGCATTGCCACGGTACGCGTAGGGACCGAACTGCTCGGCCGCCCCCTTGTTGTAGAGCGGCTCCACCAGCCACAGCAGCTTGTTGGTTCCGTCCAGCCGCTGGCAGATGCCGACCACGGCGACCAACGCGGTGTTGACCACCAGCACCCACAGCAGGCGCTTCAGGCGAATGGGCATCAGGAACTCCTGCGAATCCTCGAAAGCCGGCCCGCCGTCGGTGCCGACGCTGCCCCGCCGGTCGCTGCCGGACTTGGTCAGCAGCCAGTCCCGCGCCGCCCAGAACACGGCGGAAAAGCCCAGCCATTGGGCGAAAACCTGCCACGTCGAGCGGCTGTCGTAGCTGTGCGGCAGCCAGCCGAGGAACGAGTCGGACCAGATGAATTCCCGCGCGGTCGGGTCGTAGGACGCGCGGGCGTTCAGGGCGGACACCAGCACGTACGCCAGCAGCGCGACGTTGCAGCCGGCGAGCAGGCGCGTGGCCCGCCGGGTGCCCGGTCCGGCCCCTTCATCCCAGCGCGGCGGGGCGAATTCCTCCCGCCGACGCACCCAGAGCTTGGCGAGCCAGGCCGCGCCCAGCAGGCAAGCAAGGACGTTCATCGTGGCGATGGACCACGCCTGCAGCGTGCCCAGCGCCCACGGGGTGAAGACCACCATCCCGTACAGCAGCGCCGCCGTGGCGCCGTCGCACCAGACGTGGGCCCGCGGCGTGCGCGAAGAGGCGCTGCTGCGACGACGGCGACGGCGTTCACCGCCGCCCGCGTGGGGCGCCGGTGACGCCGAAACGTCAAAGCGCGGTGTTGTGGGTTCGTCCATGCGCGGGTTCAAGTGAGCGTGACGCCTGCCCGCGGCTCAAGCCGCAAACTCCGCGGCCGGATCAGCGCGTCGCCGGGAACCATTGGTACAGCATGAAGTAGATCAGCACGCCCGTGACCGAGACGTACATCCACAACGGCCAGGTGATCCGCGCGATCTTCCGGTGCTGGTCGAAGCGCTCGCGCAGCGCCCGGCTGATCGTCACCAGCGCCAGCGGCACGATGGCCATGGCCAGCACGATGTGGCTGAAGAGCATCACGTAGTACAGCCCCTTCACGAATCCCTCCGCACCGAGCTTCGTGTGGACGCCCCTCACGAGGATCTTGTGGAGCACGTAGAACACGAGGAAGACGCAGGACGTGCCGAAGGCGCCGAGCATGCAGGCGCGGTGGGCCCGGCGGTTCCCCCGGCGGATCAAGAAAAAGCCCGCCACCAACAGCAGCGTGGCCAGCCCGTTGAGGCCGGCGTTGAGCGCGGGCAGGTCGGCGGCGGTCATGGGATGGAGGGTTCCTGCACCAGCCTGCGCACGGCCGCTACCACCTTCTCCCGCGCCCCGGGCTCGAGTCCCTCCACGCTCGCGCGCAGCCGCCCCTGCCCGTCCACCACCACCAGCAGCGTGCTGTGGATGAAGAGGTCATCCGGAACGCTGCGATCCTCCGGCCGCTTCTCAAGCACCACCAGCAGCAGGTCATGGACGGCCACTCGGCGGACCTCCTGCCCGGTGCCGGTCAGGAACCACCAGCGCCCCGGATCCGCCTGAAACTTCCGGGCGTACTCCCCGAGCACCGCCGGTGTGTCAAACTCCGGATCGGACGTGAGCGAGACCAGGCGGACTTCCGGCTGGTCCTCAAGATCGGACTGCACTTCCCCCATGAGCCGGGTGAGGCTGGCGCACGGGCCCGGGCACCGCGTGAAAATGACATTGGCCACCCAAACTTGGCCGCGGAGCGTTTCCGGGGTTACCGCCGCGCCGAGCTGGTTCGTGAGCCTGAAGTCGCTCACCTGCCCGAGCGGCGTGGCGGCCAAAGGACCTGAAACCCGGGTGAGCGTGCGCGTGGCGGCCCAAAGCGCGGCCAACCCCAGCAGCACAAGGCCCAGGCTCACCCAGGCAAGCCGCGGGATTCCGCCGCGCACGGACGCCACGGGGCGTGACGAGGAATCGTGACTCACTCGAAACCCGTCGCCGCCGGGGCCAGCGCCTTCTCCTTGAGCCAGGCATCGTAGGCCTCCGGCGATTCCATCACGACCCGTCCCGAGGCCATCGCGGCGTGCCCGTTGCCGCAGAGCTGGGCACAGATGATTTGGTACTTGCCGGCCTCGGTGGGCTTGAAGTGGATGGGGATGCTCAGGCCCGGAATGCAGTCCTGGCACACCCGGAAAGGGACGACCTTGAAGCTGTGGATCACATCCTTCGAGGTGCAGTGCATGATGATCGGCCGGCCAAGCGGCGCATGCATCTCGTTCATCACGATCACATTGTCCTTGGTGGTCGGATCCTCCCTGTCGAAGCCGAACAGGTTGTCCGCGGTGACCAGCCGCTGTTCCTGCCGGCCAAACTTCCCGTCCGGCCCGGGATAGATGAACGTCCAGCCAAACTGCTCTGCCACACATCGGATCACGGTGGACTCCTCCGGCTTGGGGAAGGCATCCACCGCCTTGGCCCAGAGCGGAACGGCAAAGCCGATGAGCAGGACACCCTCCACGCCGGCGACGGCAACCTCGAGCCAAGTCGAGGAATGGTTGGTCACGCCCTTGTAGTCGGCCTTGGGGTGGGATCTCGCTCGGAAACGCCACAGGACAAAAAGGAAGTAGGCCAGCCACCCCACGAAGAGGGCGGCCATCAGGTAGTGGACCAGGTTGAAAAGCAGGTCCACGTCGCGCCCGTGCTGGGACACAGCAGCCGGGATTCGGAAGAAATGCTCGAGCATACGGGGAGGGAAGCGATCAGGACAGGGTGGCAGCAGCCGCCTCGTCCCGCGCCACCATCGCGGCGCGGCGCACGAGATAGATCGCAAAGGCGGCAAACGCGGCGAGCACGAGGGTCACGATCACCAGCAGCGCGAAGACTCCCCAGTGCAGGCCCTTGCCCAGTGGGGAATCCGTCGCCCCGAAGCATACGGCGCATGCGGGCGCGGCCTGCGGGAGGAGCGCCAAGGCCGCCAAGTACGTGGCCATCCAACGGTTTTTCATAGATAGCTGATGTGCTTTAGTTTTTCGAGGAAGCGGCGGCCGTAGATGAACAGCGCGACGCCGCCGGCCGCCGCCGCCGCGGCCATCACCAGATTCCAAGCGCCATGGCCGCGCAGGAAGTGCTCCAACCCGAACCACACCGTCATGAATGCGCAGAGCAGCACGGAGGATCCGACGAAGATGATGTGCAGGGACTTCAGTGACATGGTTGCCTCAGGGCAGATCGAGCCGCGGCACATCGGCGTGGGACCACAACGTCAGGAGCATCATTCCGAGAAAGAAAAAGACTGTGAACCCGAGGATCACGTAGATCATCTTCTGCTCGCCGACCAGGTGCATGAACCAACCGGCCACCAGCGAGGCCTTGGTGCCCGCAATGAGGAGGGCCAGCGCCACCGTGAGCAGCACGGATGGTAGATGGAACGTCCACGCCCAGACCGTGACGACGGTGCCGACAACAAGCGCGGCGAACACCAGCCAGTAGGTCCGGACGTGCTTCTTGTGGTCCGCGTGGGAATGTTCCCCTTGGGCGTGGGCGTGGGCGTGGGTTTCGGCCATGGCATCAAAGCAGATAGAGGATAGGGAAAAGGAAGATCCAAACAAGGTCCACGAAATGCCAGAACAGACCCGACACTTCGACCCGGTTGATGTAGCGCTCGGGGTCGGACTTCCACATGGTGGCGCCGGGGCCCCAGATGAACGCGATGACGAGCGCGCCGCCAATCACATGCAAAGCGTGAAGGCCGGTGAGGACGAAGTAAATCCCCAGGTAGTTGTTGTGCCACGGACCGTAGTTCTCCATCACCTTGATGTCACCCTTGGGGATCTTGATGTGCTCGTGATGCTTCCCGGCCTTCTTCATCTCCTGCTCGAGCGGGTGCTTGTTCATGCCGGCGGCGGAGGAAGGGAACTCGAAGCCGTGGATCACCACAAACTCGTCGTTCCGCTCATGCAGGTGGCCGTCAACCACCCGGCCGTCGTTCAGGATCACCTCGTAGTGGGTGAACTTGTCACGGTACTCGTACGACTTGACCGCGACGAAGATCAGGGCGCACAGGATGGTGACGGCCTGAATCTTCCTGTACTTGGCGAAGTCCCCCATCTTGAGCGCCGCCCAGGAGAGCACCACCGTCACGGAGGACACGATCAGCACGACGGTGTTGAAGGTGCCGATGGGAACGTTCAGGAGACCGTGCGGCCAGACGCCCGGATCCGAGCCGACGCGCAGGAGGATGTAGGAAGAGAAAAGCGCGCCGAAGAGCATGACCTCCGACGCCAGAAAGAGCCAGATGCCCAGCTTGGCGTTGTAGAGACCCGTGTCCCGCCGGATCTCCGTCGTGTAGGGAATTTCCATGCGTGGGGGAGTTCTCAGTCGGTCTCAGGCGGGATCATTCTGGGCGAGAAACCCATCCTTGGTACCGGGCGTGCTGTACTCATAGGGACCGCGATGGACGTGGGGTGGCGAGTTGAAATTGCCGTGCGGAGGAGGGGTCGGGGTCTGCCAGTCGAGGGTGGTCGCCTGCCAAGGATTGTCCGAGGTCACCTTTTCGCCGCGGTAGATGCTGTAAAAAAAGTTGATGATGAAGGGGATCTGAAACACACCGAGCAGCAGCGCGGCGTGGGTGATGCCGATGTTGGACTTCAGAATGACATCGGAGAGGCGGCCGAGCGTGTCCGGGTCCGTGGCCAGCGCGTAGGAGGCGCCGCCGTCCGACATGCGTCGGGACATGCCGGCGAGACCCTGCACGAACATGGGCAGGAAGATTGCGTTCATGGCGACAAACGATCCCGCGAAATGCACCTTGCCCCAGAACTCGTTCATCCTCCGCCCGGTCGCCTTCGGAAACCAGAAGTACAAGCCCGCGAAGAGCGCGAACATCGTCCCCGGAGCCACGACATAGTGGAAATGCGCGATGACGTAGTAACTGTCGTGGAGGTAGAGATCCGTGAAGTTGAAGCCCAGCGGCAGGCCCGTCAGGCCGCCGATGCCGAACATGGGCAGGAACGCCAGGGCGAAGAGCATCGGCGTGTTGAACCGGATCGAGCCGCCCCAAAGCGAGATGAAGAGGCACGTCAGGATGATCACCGACGGAATGGAGATGATCATCGTGGTGGTCTAGAAGAACGTGCTCACCTTCGTGCCCATGCCCGTGAGGTACATGTGGTGGGCCCAGACGATGAACGAGAGGAACCCGACCGCGAGCGTGGCGTACACCAGCGAGCGGTAGCCGAAGAGCGGCTTGCGCGTGTTGTTGGCCACCAGCTCGGCCACGATGCCCAAGGCCGGAAGGATAAGCACATACACCTCGGGATGCCCCAGGAACCAGAAGAGGTGCTGCCACAGCAGCGGGCTGCCCCCGCCCGCCACGTCCACCGGCTTGCCGCCGGCAAGAAGGCCGGTCGGAAGGAAAAAGCTGGTTCCGAGCACCTTGTCCGCAAGCTGCAGCAGTCCGGCCACCTCAAGCGGCGGGAAGGCCAGCAGGAGGATGAAGGCAGTCACGAACTGCGCCCAGGTGAAGAAGGGCATCCGCATCCAGGTCATGCCCGGCGCACGGAGCTGGATGATGGTGGCGATGAAGTTCACCGCGCCGAGCAACGACGAGGTGATCAGCAGCACCATGCCCACCAACCAGTAGGTCTGGCCGTCCGTCGGGATCGTCGTTGCCAGCGGCGAATAGGAGGTCCAGCCGCCCTGCGCCGCACCGCCCGGAACGAAGAAGCTGGCCAGCATCACCACCCCGCCGAGAAAGAAACACCAGAAGCTGGCCATGTTGATGCGCGGAAAACACATGTCCGGCGCACCGATCTGCAGTGGCACGACATAGTTCCCAAAAGCGGCGAAACCCAGCGGGACGATCGCCAGGAAGACCATGATCGTGCCGTGCATCGCGCCGAACTGATTGTAGAGGTCGGCCTGCATCGAGCCACCCGCGGCCGCCGGCCCAAAAATGCTCTCCAGCAGCCCGCCCACGATCGGGATGGGCATGCCCGGATAGGCGAGCTGCCACCGCATCGCCACCATCAGCAGGAAGCCGATGAACAGGAAGACCAGCGACATGATGCCGTACTGGATGCCGATCACCTTGTGGTCCGTCGAGAACACGTAGGTCTGCCAGAATCCGCCGTGGGCATGGCTATCGTGATGCTCATGCCCGGCGGCGTGGCCGTGGGTCTGGGTTTGGGTTTGGGAGGCTGCGCTCATCAGGTGGGGAAGGCGGATTCAGGTCTTGTCCACGGCCATCAACGACAGCAGGACGGGGAGATAAAGGATCGAGGCAAAGAACAGCCGTCGGGCGGAGGGCCCGTCGAGCCGGAGGCGGAACGACACCGCCGCGGCAAGGAACAGGACACCCAGCGCCAGGCTGCCGGCCAGGTAAACCGCGCCGGTGACCCCAAGCCAAGTCGGCAGCGCGGCGATCACCAACAACGCCGCGGCGAAGCCCACGGACTGGTTGCCAGTGCGCCGGCCCGCAGGGTCGGCCACCGGGAGCATTCGAAATCCGGCGGCCGCGTACTGCTCCCGGTAAAGCCACGCAATGGCGAAGAAATGCGGTACTTGCCAAAGGAAGAGGATCGCGAAGAGCACCCAGCCCGCGAGGTCCGCGCTGTCCCGCGCCGCGGTCCAGCCCATGAGCGGCGGCAGCGCACCGGGCACCGCGCCCACCAGGGTGTTCCAAGTCGTGACGCGCTTCAGCGGGGTGTAGACCGCCACATAGGAGACGAGCGCCAAGGCGCCCAATGCCGCTGTCAGGCCGTTCACGAACCAGCCCAGCAGCAGGATTCCGATGCCCGAGGTCACCACCCCGATCGCGAGCGCGGCATCCGGCTCCATGCGGCCCGCCGGCAGCGGGCGCGAGGCAGTGCGGGGCATCCGGGCGTCGTGCTCACGCTCGAGCCACTGGTTCAGCGCGGCGGCGCCCGCGGCGACGAGGGCCGTGCCCGCCAGCGTCAACGCCAGCAGGGTCCAGTCGAGCGGTCCGGAACGGCCCAGATGATAGCCGGCCAACGTGGTCAGGAGCACCAGCGTGGTCAGCCGAAGCTTGAACAGCTCGGAAAGGTTGCCGGCGAGGCTTCCTTCGCAGGAAACCGCCGCGCTCAGCGCCTGGACAAAAACTCTCATCCGCTTTCAGGTGGGCGAGGCTGCCACGCCGGCGCGGCCCGTCTCAACCGGATTCATCGTCATCACCGCCGCTGATTCTTTCACCAGCGCGCCTGCGGCCAGCCGGCGGCTCCAGGCCGCGGCCAGCACCGCCGCTACCAGAAGCGTAGCACCGATCACGACGTGAAGCGTGGCGATGTCCGCCGCCTTGTTGCTCCAGACCGTCCACGCACCGAGCAGCACCTGCACGGCCACCAGCACAGCCATGAGCGCCGACAGCCGACGAACGACCGCCGGCGCGGCGTCCCGTCGCGCCGATCGGGCGAAAAGCCAAATGCCGGCGAGGATCACGAACGCGAGCAGCCGGTGCACCATGTGCACATGGACATGCCAAGCCCGTATCGGATGAAAATCCCGCACATCTGCCCGCAGCGCATTCACCCCCTGAAGAAATTCAGGCGAGGTCGGCGGGTAGATCCGGCCGTAGGCCAGCGGGAAATCCGGCACCGCCAGGCCCGCGTGCTGGTGGCGCATCACCGCACCCAGCAGCAGCTGGGCAAAGACGAGGCCCGCCAGAACGGCCCCCGTGCGCGCCAGCCGCCCGGCCGGGAGATTCCCTGCCCACGGCCCGCATTCCAGCCATCGCCGCGAGGTGAACAGCGCGATGAGGGCCAGGAGGATCAGGAAGGCCTGCGCCAAGGCGCCGTGGAAGACGCCGATGACGTCCTTCATCAGGCTCACCCGCAGCCCGCCCAGCGTGCCTTGGACCGCCACCAGCCCGACCGCCAGCCAGCCCAGCCGCCGCACCCACGCGCGGGGCTCGCGCAGCTGCATCCACAAGGCCAGACCCACCGTCAGCAGCCCCACCGCCGACGCATAAAGCCGGTGCGTGTGCTCGTAAAAGATGCCCCCAACCCATTGCGACACCGGGAAAAGGAACATGTTGTACCCGAAGGTCGTCGGCCAGTCGGGCACCGCCATGCCCACTCCCTTGCTCGTCACCAACCCGCCCAAGCCGATCAGGCCGATCGTCGCTGCCGCGCAGAACACCGCGTAGCGGTGCAGCCAAGGCTGGTGATGGGAGTCGGTTCGCATTGAAAAAGGACCACCGGAGAACTTCCCCGGCGGCCCGTAGGCCTTCGGAGCGTCGCGGCTCAGGAGGCGGGCACTTCCACCACGAAATCCGCCTTGGCCCCGGCATCCGTCACTTCGATGTCCTGAACGAGCGCCTTCTCCTCGGTGCCGTGCGCCTTGCGGTGAAAGGCCACCAGCTTGTACTTGCCGGCCGGCACCCCGGTGATCTGGAAGGTGCCGTCCTTGCCCGAAACCGCAAAGTGCGGGTGGGACAGGATGCCGAGATACGCGAACATCCACGGATGCACGTCGCACTTGAAGCGGATGAAGACTTCCTCCTTGTCGAACACCTTCTCGATGTCCTTGCCGTTGGCCATCTGCGCCAGGTTGAAGCCCTTGTTCTTCGTCGGCGTGGCGTGAACATTGTGCAGCACGGGATCGGAGTTCTTGACCAGCACCTTCTGTCCGACCTGCGCGCCGGACACGTAGGGGATGTACTCGCACTTCGACTGGTCGAGGATCGCCGGCTTGTCTGACGGCGTGAAGCTCTTGCCCGCGAGGCTGGCCGGTTGGATGTAGACGAACACATCGGCCAGCTCACCGGCTGAGCCAACCACGTACAGCGGCGCCTTCGGCGGCGTTGGCCCCCAGAGCTTGCCGCAGTTGGGGTCGTTCGGGAACTGCGGGCTGGGAGGCGGCGTGCCCTTCAGGGTGATCTTTCCGGTGATGTCGCCCGCATGCGCGCCGACGGAAACGGCGGCCGCGCAGAACGCGGTGGTGAGCCAGTGCGTGAGGTTCATGATGATGATGATGATGTTCGAGCGCCGCGCGGCGCCTAGATTGCAATTTGTTTAGCAGCGGAACAACCGGCCAGCAAGCGACTTTGTGAAAGTTTTCACAAAGCCACACTCCCGACCGACGATGCCGCACCGCGCGGCATTCAAAGGCCAAAGGCGGAACCTCCCCCATCCTGACTTTCGCGACCCGCGCCTTTCCTGGAACTGCAACCGGTTTGAGGGCGACCATGAGGACCATCCCCTGCCCCCGTGCTCACGCCGAGTCCCGCAGCATCGTCATCGCGATGGCCGTCAGCGCCGCCTCCGCGCCCTTGTTCGTTTCTGGGTCCATGCATCGTGCCGGCGCGTGCGTCAGGTCGTTCATCAGCAGCACCTCGTGGACCACCGGCACGCACGTTGCCACCGCGATGCCCATCAGCGCGTGCGTGACCGCGTCGCCCACATGGTCCGCGTGCGCCGTGTCTCCCCGCAGGATGAGGCCCAGCGCGAGGATCGCGTCCGGCGGTTCGGCTCGCCGCGCCAGCCGCGCGACGATGACCGGGATCTCAAACGCGCCCGGCACGCGCACCACTTCAACCGCCGCCGCGCCGCGACTGGCCAGCAGCGCCTGCGCCGCGGACAGCATGCCGTCCACGTATTCACGGTTGTATTGGGACGCGACGATGGCGAAGCGCCTCCCTTCGGCGCTTAGGGTGTGCTGGCGGACCGGAGCGATCATGTCGGCGCAACCCTAGGCCGCCCCGCGCCGGATTTCACGCCCGCAGCGGGCGCCGGAGCAGGTGCGGCCCCGACCTGTTTGATCTTCGCCGCTCGTTGCGGGGACACGAATACCGCGCTACAACCCTCGTCAGTAATCCGGTATGTCCGATCGTCTCCCGCATCCCTTGTCGCGTCTGCTGCCGCTGCTCGCGGCCTGCGCGGGCGCCTTCGGAGC
>JBJXFY010000245.1:0-8363 GCA_046155815.1 Limisphaerales bacterium
CGAGCGGGTTGCGATGATGTTGCCGCAGGCGCAGCGGATTTCCGCCGCCTCGTATCGCGGATGGATGTCAGCCTTCATAAAAAGGAACGGCAGGTTATCGGCAAACGCCCCGGTGACAAGGGGGGAAATCCGGCGCGGTCGGCTGATTCCATGACGCCGCCCATCTTCCTGTATTCCTGCTGGATCACCTCCAGCGAAGCTTCCCAGCCGGCGTTGGTGGAGACCAGAAACCAGAGGGCTCCGGCCCCGCCGCTTGATGCGCCGCCGGTCGGCAGGAACGGCCGTTCAAGCTCGATCGGACCGCAGAAAACCGCGAACTGCCCCCCGTCCCCTGCCTGCACGTCGGCGAAGAGTCCGTCCCCGCGCCGCTGAACCACGCCCCTCAACTGCGCGGCCAGGTCGCCGCCCACGAAAAAGGGCGTGCCCGGCTCCACCCGCGTGGAGAGCAGCCTGCCCGGGGCGTCGCCGTAGAAACCGAAATGCAGGTA
This sequence comes from Limisphaerales bacterium, assembly GCA_046155815.1. Taxonomy (GTDB): domain Bacteria; phylum Verrucomicrobiota; class Verrucomicrobiia; order Limisphaerales; family CAIMTB01; genus JBJXFY01. The sequence continues at coordinate 489 of JBJXFY010000245.1, forward strand.
GAGCGGAAGGGGCTGGTGATCCGCCGTGCTGGGCGAGGCGCAGCCGGAGACGAGCGCGGCGCAAGCCAGGGCTCCAAGGAGACGGGCGGCCTTCATCCGTGGGTTGCAATCCGGCGGGGCAGGCTGGAAAGCCCGCCCTCCGCGCCGTCACAGCCGCTTCGCCCGGATGTTCCGGTAGCGGACGTGGTGCTTCGTGTGGTCGCCGCCGCCGTGGACCTGGAGGGCGATGTGGCCGGTGGCGGGATGCCGCACCTCCGTCTCCTGCCATTCCATGAACTTCACGCCGTTGATCCAGGTGAGGATCTTCGGCGGGTTGCCGGTGATGCGGGCGCGCAACTCGTTCCACTGGCCGTGCCGCCAGAAGCTCGGCCACGCCTCAGGCAGCACCGGCAGCGCCACGGGCGGGTTGCCGGTGGGCTTCGGGTCAATCTCCGTCACCTTCTCCCGGAAGCTGTAGTTGCGGACGTGCGGTTTGCCGCCCAGCCCCTCGCCGTAGAGGCCCATCAGGTTGCCGCCGGCGTGATAGTCAATCATCGCCTGCCACGCCTTGCCGTCCTCCGTGCTGCGCAGGAAGAGCCCGCTGTCCGGGCCGAAGTCGTTGTTCATCTCCAGCGCCACCTCGAAGTCGCCGAAGGTCTCCTCCGTAAGGATGATCCCGCCGTTGCCCGGGATGTCCTGCGTGCCGGTGATGGCCCCGTCCTCGACGACCCACCGGCCGCCGGACTTGTTCCCGCTGGCGGCGCTGTGGCCGGTCTTGGGGCTGACGCGCCAGCCCGCGAGGTCGCGGCCATTGAAGAGAGTGGTCCAGCCGGCGGCTTCGGCAGCGTGGACGCGGCGAAAGACGGCGAGGCCCGCGGCGGCGAGCGTGGCGCGGGCCAGGAAAGTGCGGCGGCTTGGAAAAGAGTTCATGGCGACGCGCCTTGGATGCGCGGCCCGGAGGAATTCTTCAAGCGCCCGCCCGCACCGCGGCCACGATGCCGGCGACCACCTCCGCCGCGGCGAGCCGCGACGTGTCGAGCACCACGACGCCGAGGCCGGGCATGAGGGGAGCGGCGGCGCGCTGGCTGTCGCGGCGGTCGCGCTCGGCGAGGTTGTCGGCCACGCCCTCCGCGGCGCGGCGGCGGCGACGCTCCTCGGGGGAGGCGTCGAGCCAGAACTTGAACGCCGCGTCCGGGAACACGTTCGTCCCGATGTCGCGGCCCTCCATCACGAGGTCGCCGAGCGCGGCGCAGGACTGCTGCGTCCGCTTCATCCATGCGCGCACGGCGGGCACCACGGCGACCTTGGACGCGGCGGCGGCGGTTTCCCGCGTGCGCAGCTCGGCCCGCGGTGCGTAGCCGTCCACCAGCAGCACGACCTCGCGCGGCTCGCCCTCGGCGATGTGCAGGCGCGTCTTCCAGCGGCGACAGACGGCGGCGATGGCCTTCGGGTCGTCGAGATCGGTGCCGAGCTGGCGGCAGCGCCAGGCGAGGGCGCGGTACATCGCGCCGGTGTCCACGTAGAGGAAGTCGAGCGCAAGGGCCACGCCGCGCGCGGCGGTGCTCTTGCCGCTGGCGCTCGGGCCGTCAATGGCGATCACCACCGCCATGCGGTCACAGCCCGTGCTCGCGGCGCAGGCGCTCGATCTCGGTCAGCATGAACTCGACCGTGACCGCCGGGCTCTCGTGCGAGTTGTCAATCTGGATGGCGTCCACCGCCGGCACCATCGGCGCGAACTGCCGCTTCCGGTCCAGCTCATTGCGGCGGTCGGTGTCGTCGTCCGCGCCCTCCGCGCGTCGGCGCTGGCGCGCCACGTCGGCGCTGGCGGTGATGAAGAACTTGAAGGGCGTCTCGGGAAACACCTGCGTGCCGATGTCGCGGCCGTCCATGACGAGGCTGCCGAACTCGAGGCAGCGCCGCTGCAGGCGCACCAGCGGCACCCGCACGCCCACGAGCGGCGAGACGTGCGCGACAGTGTTCGACACCTCCGGGCCGCGGATTTCCTTCTCGGGAAAATGGCCGCCGACCGTCAGCCGGATGGCGGCGTCGACCACCTCAAGCTGCGGTTCCCAGGTGGCGACGGCGGCGATCACCCGCTCGCGCTCCTCGTGGTTGAGGCCGTGCTCCGGGGCGACGCGGATCAATTTCAGCTCCAGGCAATGCCAGGTCAGGGTCCGGTACATGGCACCGGTGTCCACGAAGAGGCAGGCGAGGCGGCGGGCCAGTTCGCGGCCGCAGGTGCCCTTGCCGGTGGCGCTGGGTCCGTCGAGGGCGATGACAAAGCGGTCGAGCATGACGCGGGCAAAGCGTGCGAAACGAACGGCGCGGCGCAAGACGGGAAAAGGGCGTGGCGGCGGCGCCCCCGCCGTCGCCAAGGTCACCCGGGCGGCGGCGAGTCTTCGGTCACACCCGCCCCGCGGCTCCCCGTCAGCCCCAGCACCAGCCCGGCGGCGATGATGCCCGCGCCCACGAAATGGCCCGCGTGCAGCGGTGCCTTCGCCCACGCCCACGCGAGCCCCGCGCTGATGACCGGCTGCAGGTAGATCGTCATGGCCGCCACGCTCACCGGCAGGTGCCGGATCACCACGTACCAGACGCCGTAGCCGACCGCCGTGCCGATGATGCCGAGCACCGCCAGCGCGGCCCAGCCGGCCCCGGGCAGCGCGGCGATGGCGCGGGAAAGTTCGCCCGCGCGCGGCACGGCGAGCAGGAGGTTGCCCAGCGTGCCGGCGATGAGCGCGACGCCGACCATCTTCGGCACGCCCCAACGGTCGGCCACGGGCTTGCCGACCACCGTCCACACCGCCTCGCCGACGAACGAAAGGACAAAGAGGAGATTGCCGACGAAGGACAGGCCGGGGGCGGCCCAGCCGTTCCAGACCGACATCACGACGACCCCGAGCATGGCCACGGCAAAGCCGGCCCAGCGCCGGCGCGGAACCTTTTCATGCAGGAACAGCGCCGCGCCGAGCGACGTGATGAACGGATCGAGCGCCAGCAGCACCGAGGCGTCCGAGGCGCGGCCCATTTGCACGCCCGCCGCCTGCAGCCGGTGCCCGACGGTGAAGACGACCAGCCCCATGATGACGGCACGGAGCAGGTCGCGCCCGCGCGGCAGCGCGCCCGGCAGCCACGGCCAGACCACCAGCAGCGCGGCGGCCCCGAGGCCGAAGCGCAGCAGCACGATGCCCAGCGGCGGCAGGAAGGGCTGCAACACGGCGGCGACCGAAGGCGCGGAGGCCCAGACGAAGTTGAGCGCGATGAGGGCGGCGAAGCTGGCGGAACGCATGCGGGCGCAGGGCGGGCGGTGGCGGGCGGGGTGGGGGCAAGCGGGGCGGATGCGGCCGGGGGCGCGGCTCCGATCGCGGGCCGCCGCCAGAGGACCACCATGCTGGGTCGGAGGCCGGCGCTCCGCGGGCGCTACCTCCCGCAGCAGCTCTTGAACTTCTTGCCGCTGCCGCAGGGGCAGGGGTCGTTGCGGCCGACCTTCGGGCCCGCGTGGCGCACGGGCTTGGCGGCGGCCTTCACGTCGGCGCTGGCCTGTTCGTTGATCTGCTCGACGAGGTCGCCGCCCGCGGCCTGTCCGGCGGCGGCGGCGGCCTGCTGCTGGAAGGCGCTGGCCTGTTCGTGGAGCGTCACCTTGGGCAGGCGCCGGAGGAAGTTCTCGAAGGCCATCAGGCTCGAGGCGCTGCGGAAAATGTTCCGGCAGATGCGGCTCTTCACCTCGACCATCAGCTCCTCGAAAAGCTTGAAGGCCTCGGCCTTGTACTCGATGAGCGGGTCGCGCTGGCCGTGGCGGCGCAGGCTGATGGCCGTGCGCAGGCTGTCCATGTTGTACAGGTGCTCCTGCCACAGCTCGTCGATCGCGGTGAGGATGGTGTACCGCTCGACGTTCTTCAGCGCGTCCGCGTTCTCGACGCTGATCTTCAGGTCGTAGGAGCGGCGGACGGCGTCGGAGATGAAGGTGGTGACGGCGAACTGCTGCGGGGAGAGGCCGTCGTAGAGCGAGCCTTCGCTGGGCTTTTCTGCGCCGGCGTGGGCGGCCTTGGCGATCTCCTCCTCGGGCAGGCCGAGGGGGAAGTTCAGGTTCACCCAGTCTGCCAGGGCGCGCATGTTCCAGCCCTCGAGGTCCTCGCTGTCGTTGGTGAGCGTGGTGACCTTGGTGACGACGACCTCCTCCATCACGTCGAGCAGGCGGTCGCGCACGTCGTCGGCCTGGATGATCTCGTTCCGGAAGCCGTACACGACCTCGCGGTGCTTGTTCATCACGTCGTCGAACTCGAGCGTGTGCTTGCGGACCTCGTAGTTGCGGCCCTCGACGCGCTTCTGGGAGGTCTGGATGGAGCGGTTGAGCAGCGGGTGCTCAAGCTCCTGGCCCTCCTCGAGGCCCATGCGCTCCATCATCTTCACGATGCGCTCGGAGCCGAAGAGCCGCATGAGGTCGTCCTCAAGGGAGATGAAGAAGTGCGAGCTGCCGGGGTCGCCCTGGCGCGCGCAGCGGCCGCGGAGCTGACGGTCAATGCGCCGCGACTCGTGGCGCTCCGTGGCGATGACGTGGAGGCCGCCCAGCTCGGTGACGCCGGGGCCGAGTTTGATGTCGGTGCCGCGGCCGGCCATGTTCGTTGCGATGGTCACGGCGCCCTTCTGGCCGGCGCGCGCGACGATCTCGGCCTCCTGCTGGTGGTACTTCGCGTTCAGCACGGAATGCACGATGCCCACCTTCTTGAGCAGGCGGGACAGGTGCTCGGAGGTCTCGACGGAGATGGTGCCGACGAGGATGGGGCGGCCCTCGTTGTGCAGCGCGACGATGTCCTTGATGACGGCGTCGAACTTCTCGCGCTTGGTCTTGTACACCGAGTCGTTCGAGTCCTTGCGGATGACCGGGCGGTTCGTGGGGATCGAGAGGAAGCCGAGCTTGTAGATGTCGAGGAACTCCTGGGCCTCGGTCTCGGCGGTGCCGGTCATGCCGGCGAGCTTGGCGTAGAGCCGGAAGTAGTTCTGGATCGTGATGGTGGCGAGCGTCTGTGTTTCGCGTTCGATCTCGACGCCCTCCTTGGCCTCGACGGCCTGGTGCAGGCCGTCGCTCCAGCGGCGGCCGTACATCGGGCGGCCGGTGTGCTCGTCCACGATCACGACCTTGCCGTTCTCGATGACGTAGTGGACGTCCAGTTCGTACAGGCAGTACGCCTTCAGGATCTGCGAGATGACGTGGATGGTCTGGGCCCGCGACTCGAACTCCCCCTGCGCCTTGGTCTTCAGGTCCAGCCGCTGCTTGGCGTCCAGCGCGCCGTTCGCGTCAATCTCGTGCATCTGCGTGCCGATGTCCGGCAGCATGAAGGCGTCCGGGTCCCCGGGCCGGAGGAACTGGCGGCCCTTCTCCGTCAGGTCCGCCTCGTGGCCCTTCTCGTCCATCGCGAAGAAGAGCTCCTCCTTCTGTGCGTAGAGCTCCTTCTTCGTCTGGTCCGCGAGGAGCGTGAGCTCCGCCTTGTTCATGAGGCGGATGTTCTCCGGGTTCTCCTGGAGCCGGAGGAATTCCGTCATCCGCGGCTGGCCCTGCTTCACGCGGTAGAGCAGCAGGCCGACCTGGTATTCGAGCTCGGACTTGTTCTTCGGCTGCGAACCGTCCTCCGGACGGAGCGCCTTGAGGTGTTCCTCGGCCTCGGTCAGGAAGCGGCGGCAGAGCCGCTGCTGGTTCTGCACCAGTCCCAGCACGGCCGGCTTGAAGGACTCGTAGATCTGGTTGTCCGTGTGGACGACCGCCGGCCCGGAGATGATCAGCGGCGTGCGGGCCTCATCAATCAGGATCGAGTCCACCTCGTCCACTATCGCGAAGTAATGCCCCCGCTGGACCTGCTCGGCGAGGCTGGTGGCCATGCCGTTGTCGCGCAGGTAGTCGAAGCCGAACTCCGCGTTCGTGCCGTAGGTGATGTCGCACCGGTACTGCTGCCGGCGCAGGGCGGGCGGCTGGTCGTGCTGGATGCAGCCGACCGTCAGGCCCAGGAAGCTGTGGACCGTGCCCACCCACTCCGCGTCGCGCGCGGCGAGGTAGTCGTTGACGGTGACGATGTGGACGCCGCGGCCGGTGAGGGCGTTGAGGTAGGTGGGCAGCGTGGCGACGAGGGTCTTGCCCTCGCCCGTGGCCATTTCCGAGATCATGCCGCGGTGCAGGGCCATGCCGCCCATGAGCTGCACGTCGAAGGGCACCATCTCCCACTTCAGCGGCTGGCCGCGGACGGTGATCTCCTGGCCGCACAGCCGGCGGCAGGCGTTCTTCACCACGGCGAAGGCCTCGGGGAGGATTTCGTCCAGCGCGCGCTTCAACTCCTCCAGGTCCGGGATCCGGGACAGGCGCTCCTTCCACGCGGCGGTCTTCTCGCGGAGCGCGTCGTCCGACAGGGACTGGAGCTGCTGTTCGAATTCGTTGATGCGCGCCACGAGCGGCCGGAGCTTCTTCAGCTCCCGGTCGTTCTTGGTGCCGATGACTTTCCGGACGAGAAAACCGAGCATGGGTGAAGCCCCGGTCTTGGGGCCGATGAAACTAGGCAGCGGGTGGGGCGCGTCAAAAGGATTGTCCCGGCGCGGCGACGGCGGAAATCCGGGCTTGGCACCGGCAACGGGAACCCTTATCCCACCGGAACCCGATTGTAACACCTCACCCAGACACCTCATGCATACGCGCATCCTCGCGGCCGCGGCCGCGCTCACTTCCCTGGCTCCCGGCCTTCTCGCACAAGTCACCCTGCCCCTGTCCGACGGGGGCTCGCTGCCTGACGCCATCCACATGTCCGGCTGCGTCTGTGGCGCCCATGGCGGAACGATGGTCCGGGAATGGCTTTACGGCGGTCAGGCGACGTTGGCGGCCGGCGACGCGCTGCGCGAGCCGGTTACGCACAGCGGCTTCAACATCGTCATCAGCCCCGGGGCCGGCCTGAACGCCAACCCGACGGCGCTCGCGGCCTTCAACGCCGCCGCCTCCCAGTGGGAGGCGCTCTTCAGCGACCCGGTCACAGTCACGATCAACGCCGACCTCGCCCCGCTCGGGCCGGGCATCATCGGCTCTGCCAGTTCAACCATCCTGACGGCCGGCTACGGTGCCATCCGGGGCCAGTTGGTCGCCGACAACGTCGGCTCGGTCACCGCCGCCGTGACGGGTGCCCTCCCGTTGGCCGGCTTAGGCGTCACGGCCCCGGCGGCCGTCACCAGTGTGCTGCCGGCCTTCACCCCGGCCAACGCCAAGGCCCTTGGTTTCGGCACCGGCGCCGGTGCGGACTCCTCCATCACGTTCAGCACCGCCTTCGGCTTCGACTATGACAACTCGGACGGCGTCGGCGCGGGCCTCACGGACTTCCAGACGGTGGCGCTGCACGAAATCGGCCACGCCCTCGGCTTCACTTCCGGCGTGGATTTTGTGGACGGGCTGCTCGCCTCGGCCAGTTCCGGCGCGGTGCCGGTCATGACGCTGGATTTCTTCCGCTTTGGCTCGACCGCCAATCCGGCGTCGCTCGGCGATTTCAGCAGCTTCGCCCGCAACCTCACCACCGGCGGCACCACGCACACGGACCTCATCAACGCCGCCCGCGGCTCCGGCCCGGAATACTTCATGTCCACCGGCCGCCAGACCGGCGACGGCCGCCAAGCCAGCCACTGGAAGGACAACGACCTTTCCGGTTCGCTCATCGGCGTCATGGATCCCACGCTGGGCGCAGGACAAGTCTCCCCCATCACCGCCGCCGACCTGAACGCTTTCGACGTCATCGGCTGGAACGTCGTCCCCGAGCCCGGCGAGTACGCCGCCGCCTTCGGTGTGGCCGCCCTCGGTTTTGCCGTGTGGCGCCGTCGCGGTGCCCGCCGCGCCTGAAGACCGGACCGCACTTTGACGGCCGCCCGCGAAAACCG